>CAMWJS010000022.1 GCA_947174635.1 uncultured Muribaculaceae bacterium | reverse complement strand
CGGATGCTTGGCAGACGGCTATCGGTCTTCAGGATGTGGATGGGTTGAAGGTTTCTTCCTATCTGCTTGACACTGCGCGTCAGCATATCGAGGGTGACATATCCATTGATGAGGCTCGTGAACGCATCAAGGCTTACTATGAGACTAAGTCCGGGCATGATACTGTGGATGAAGAGGGAGACAAGGCTTCCGTCAACATCGCAAAGATTCTCAGTGAACCGTCTTTCGCCTTCTCATTAGTTGGACTTACATCTATTCATCGGCGTATCTTTGAGGGTGTATTCAAGTTTGCCGGGCAGCTGCGAAAGGTCGAACTTAGCAAAAAGGAATGGGTGCTTGGTGGAGATGCCTCGGTGAGTTACCAGCCGTCTATTGACATACGCGAAGCAATCGAATATGACCTGTCTCGAGAGAAAGAATTTGACTATTCAAATCGTCCGATGATGGAGATTATCAAGCACCTGTCTCAGTTTATTGCAGACCTATGGCAAATCCATCCTTTCCGGGAAGGCAATACTCGCACAACTGCTGTATTCTTAATAAAGTACCTCCGCTCAATGGGTATTTCTGCGACAAATGATATGTTCAAAGAACATTCATGGTATTTTCGTAATGCCCTTGTCAGAGCCTCATATAAAGGACTGAATATCTCGCCTACTACCGAATTTGTAGAGCGATTCCTGCGCAATGTTATTCTCGGCGAAAAGAATGAGCTTCGCAACCGCGATATGCTTGTTGGTGCTTCCCTGCCTGAGACCAAGTCCCAAAGTACCACGACGTCCAGTTCAAAGTCTCAATTTGATACTTTGAATTGCACTTTGGAAGAGTTAGCCGTACTAAAAGCTATCGAGGATAATCCCCAAGTAACCCAGACTGATATCGCCAAATCCATAAAGAAATCGGCATCCACAGTTAAGCGAATAACCTCAGGTCTTGTTGAGAAAGGCATTCTTATCCGACGCAACGGACGACGCAACGGATGGTGGGAAATCCTAACATAAAAAGTACATTTGTAGTAATGGATAATAATCTTGACATATGGATAGAGGTGGCTCGGAAGGCTTATATTGCTTCGGGAGTCGAGAATCAGGTGGACCTATCAGAAGTTGTACCACTATTCCATCGTGACCAACTCCACGGCCATCGAGGGTTCTACTGTCACCGAAGTAGAAAACCAGCCTCTTTTTGATGAAGGAATTGCTGCAAAGAGGCGTTTTTTGACTGAACAGATGATGAAGTCGATTTGAAGGACGCTTATCTTTATACTTTCAAGATAGCATCTGAAAATTCGATATATACTCTGCAGTTATTGTAACGATTATCTGCCTTAGTGATGAGGCGAACCGGAAGTGAATACTCCACTATTGCCGGCACATTTGATTCATCGAAAGGCTCGTTACGTCTCTGTAATGTCAGTGCCGGTATTCGCGGAAGGAGTTATTTGGCATATAATAAAGTCCTACGTGCAGTGGATGATTTCTGCAAGTGGCTCAACGAGGGGAGTGCAAAGGTTGGCAATACAAATATCGCGGCACGTTATCGTCTGAGTTTTGAAGCCCACTTCCGACTAGTAACCATTTATCCGAAGGTTGACGGCAATGGACGTACGACCCGACAGGTGATGAATATGATTCAGCGGCAGTTAGGGCTTGTTCCTTCCATCGTCAGAAAGGAAGACAAAGGAGAATATATCCAGTCACTCGTTGACAGCCGAGAGAATGATAATTCTACAATCACTCAGGATGTCATGCTCCGTCATCATATCGCCAATCTCAACCGACAAGTTTCGTAGTATCCAGGAAATAACATTGTAAACACTATGCGTGACACTGTAAAAGGTGCCGCAAACGCCAATAATGACACTGTAACGGGACTAAAGAAATCCTTGCAAAAAGTTTATACTATCATTCTAAACAATCCGGATTTATTTCAACAACAGAGTAATCATATACCACAGATACACATTCTAATACAAAGGGATGTGTTATAATCTGGATACATTATAAGATAAGTAACCGTCCGAAATTTAAGATAGGAGCTTAAAGAGAATGAGGCTGCATCATAATGTGCAGCCTCATAAATCATGTGGAATATTATTCTTTTTTGAGGATAGCGATTTTGTTTTTGTAATGGGGGAAGGAGATTGTGTTGTTTTTTACTGTGGCGGTCTGGCCGGTGTATAGTTCGGTGACTTGAGCGCCGTTATCGAAGATGTCGTTGACCGGGATTGACTGACCATCAACGGGGCGCAGTTTTATTAGCAGGGTATCACCATTGGCGGTGTAGCGTAGGCAGGAGTGGGTATCGATGGTGTGCTGGCGGCCGGTGCCTATTGCGGGATTGCCGAGGCGGATTTGGCCGAGGCGGCGGTAATGCGCGAGAAGCGTGCTGTCAACGTCATTCCAGTTCATGTCGGAACGGAATGCCTGCGCGGAGTCAACATTGAAATGTGCGTCGCTAAGTTTGCGGCCTGTCTCGTCGCCGTAGAATATCTGGGCTACACCGGGAGCGAGGAGCAATGTCGTGGCGCAGTCAATCATGTTGTCCATGTCGGCATCGCGGTGATATGAGTTGTTCAGGTAGTTGAACGGATGCCAGTCATTGTGGGCGGCGACACTGTCGGCGTATGCCTGCCAGGTATAGACAATTCCGTCGAGGTCGCCATGCTTTGGGAAATAGAAATTGACCATGCTTGAAAAGCCGGCATCGGCATAATCGTGTTTATAGTCTATTGACGCGCCGTCAAAGTCACCGGTCATATAGAAGCGGTCGGTCCACTGCGCCGCAGGGTCGTCGGGATGGGCGGCACGCCACCGTGCAAGCGCATCGTTGCAGGCTTCGTCAAGCCCTTTCCAACGGTTGAGACGCACGTTTTCAACGATATCGCAACGGAAGCCGTCGATACCGAATTCCTCGACCCACGATGAAATCCATGCCGTGAGATATTGCATCGGCGACCAGTCGCGGTTCTTGCGGTATTTGAGCGCCGATGGATTGACCCATGCGTCGTTTTTCTTCCCCTCGCTTTTCCATTTGCGGTGGAGGAAATCGGGAATTGCGACAGCTTCGTCGCTCTCGTCCTTAAAATCGGGCATACCGTAAAGTGTGGCTTCAAGAGGATTGTTTTCGTCCCAGCCTTCGTCGGGCATGCGTACCCAGCCACGGCCGTACCACCCGTTCCAGCCGATGCGACCTTCAAAAAATTTGTCATAACTCCAGTCTCGTATATGCCGTGCCGCCTGCTCCTCGGTAAGACCGGTATCGGCGAAACCGTATTGCACGGCATCAAGCAATGTCGGATAACCTGGGTCGTTGAGGTTTGCTCCGAGCATTACGCGGATACCCTGCGAATGCAATGTGTCGACAAGCTCGCGAAACTCCTCGACCGTGCCGTAATTCTTATCGATTTGTGTATAATCCAACGGATAATATCCGTGGTAGCCGTAATGCGGGAAATCGTTGACCGGACCGCTGCCCGTCATCCACCCGTGGATTTGCTCGTAGACATCCGTCATCCATACCACATCGACTCCCATATCGGTGAAATAGCCCTCTTTGGCTTTTTCAAGCATACCCTTGAAATCGCCGCCGTGGAAAGTGGCAGCATTCAGACGTTCGCTTCCGTAATCGACTACACGGCCATAGTTGACGTCATTTGCAGTATCCCCGTTGCAGAAACGGTCGGTAATCACAAAATAAACCGTAGCATTGCCCCAATCAAAATCCTTTCCGCCGGACTGTGCACCGACACTCATCACTAAACTCAAAACAGTAGTAAGCAGATATAACCTTTTCATAACAAAATAATTTTTCACAAAATTACCTTGTTATCCTATGCCTGTCAATACTGATTTATAACCATACGAGGGGTTACAGAAGCTTCATTGCAGTCGCGGCCATAACCGCCTCTAACGAGTTGCCGACGCTCAATTTCTGAATTATGTTCTGACGGTGGCGGTTGACGGTGTGGATGCTTATATTCAGTATTCCGGCTATCTGTTTGCTCAGTTTGCCATCCTTAATCAACAGGAGTATCTCTTTCTCGCGTTCGGTCAATATGCGGTCTTTTTGAGCCGACAATGAAAGGCTGATGATTTCGCCTGTAAGATTGTTCACAATCCGCGGCTCGATACCGTTGCCTGCATCCTGCCGCGGCGATAGGTCGTAGCAACAAAGTATAAGCCATATTTTGCCAGCCGGCGACGGGCGCATTATCTGCACGCTGTTGTCAAGAAAGATATAATCTCCTGCTCGGTTTCTGATGCGTATGCGGCACACGCCCTTGTAGCGGGTCTTATCTTCCGCATTTAATTTATCGACAAACTTGAAATACTCGTATTCGAGCATACGTTTTTCCACAAGGTCCTCGGGATGGAGGCGGTTGTAGATAATGTCCTCGTCGCTTGAGTCGACTTCCTGATAGAGCTCAGGGGCATCGGTCAGACCCATCAGGGAGCCAAACCTTCCGGCAAAGAGGTAGCAACGGTCGCATGAAGCATCGGTTATGACCGAGCATGCTCCGTTAACGCCCACATAGCCCTCGGCCAAACGCTTGCATGCCTCAACTTCTGCGGCATCAAGGCTCTCTCTGTCGAGCGACTGCGAGTAATATATGCTGTTAATCTCTTTACGCAGTATATCCATATTTCCAGGTTATCGTTGTGCGGCTCACATCTCCGCAGCCATAATATATAAGTAACTGTTCAATGCCAAAATTACTAAATTATTTAATCTTTTCATGCGCGGGATATCAGATATTCCGTACAGTACCCATCATTATTCATATTTCCATTCGAATTCTAATCATTTTTTTATAAATTTGCCACCGAATTTAAATTGATGCGTATATCAATATATTATCTACAAACCTAACTGACATTATTTAAATGAAATTGAAAACAATCCTCGCATTTCTTGTTGTCTGGATTGGTTGGACGTTCCCTGCAAAGGGCGCGCTACGACCTGCATTCAGCGACAACAGTAACGAACATTGGTATTACATCGCCTTCATGGCAGGCGAAACAGTATTTGAAGATGCCGCTACCGGCGGAGAAATCCATACCGCATGGGCCACAGAAAACAATCCCGTCCAATTATGGAAACTTATCGGCACTCCTGAGAACTTCATCCTGCAAAGCAAGTCAGGGCACTTTGCCCGCTTCGACGGCAAACTGAAATCCACCGACGACAGGTCGGCCGCATCACCACTTGCCTTGGTCTACTCCTCATCCTATCATTTTCCCGATGCCTGGGAAATAGAGTTTGTCAACAGCAACGGCGACCGGCAATATATCAACCAGTGGGGCATGTGCGGCCCCGGAGCGACCATCGGTCTGTATGGCAACGGCGACCGCAACAATCCTGTGACATTCATCAACCCGGAGGATATTGTCGAGCAAGCTGCGGTGCCGGCCGTCAAAGAGTTCTACACCGAGCCGTCGACAGACTACACCCCCACACACCGCAACACCCTGTGGTACACAACACCGGTGACCGCAGCCACCGTCAGCGACCCGTGGACCGAATATGCGCTCCCTATCGGCAACGGCGAGTTCGGCGCAATGATTTTCGGCGGCATCGCATGCGACCGTGTCCAGTTCAATGACAAATCGCTCTGGAGCGGTTCACCCACCATGCGCGGCACCTATCTCAGTTTCGGCAACCTCTACATCGAGGATATTTCCGACAACTTCGGATATTCCGCCGACAAGGCCGTCACCGGCTATGTGCGCAACCTCGACCTATCAGAGGGAAAGGCCAACGTCACCTACACTACAGCCGACGGTAATATCACTTACACCCGCGAATATATAGCCAGCTATCCCGACAAATCTGTTGCCGTGCATATCGCCGCATCGAAGCCGGGACAGGTAAGTATTCGTGTCAGTCTTTTCAACGACATAAAGAAATCGGTAGTAAAACCCCTCTATAAAGATGGAGAAATATCATTTGACGGCGACCTCGATCTCGTAAGTTTCGCCGCCCGTGTAATTCCGACTGCCAAAGGGGGCACTATCACCACCAATAATGACAATATAGAAATCAAAGATGCCGACGAAGTCACCATAGTGCTTGCCGGAGCCACCAACTTCGATCAGCATTCCCCCTCCTACACCTCCGACAATTCGCGCCTCGTGCCGATGGTCGACAAACGTGCACGCACTGCTTCGGCAAAAGGTTGGGAGAAGCTACTTAAGCGCCACACCGCCGACTATACTGCGCTCTACAACCGCGCCGAGCTGAAAATCGACGGCGCGGCCAACACCCTCACCACCGAGGAAATGATCAAGGCCTACAACAACGGCAACGACGTGGCAGCGCCCACATCATTGATGCTTGAGGAACTCTACTACTCCTACGGACGCTACCTGCTCATCGCCGCCTCCCGAGGCATGGACTCCCCGTCAAACCTGCAAGGTATCTGGAACCACTCCGACAATCCGGCATGGCAATCAGACATTCACTCCGACATCAACGTGCAGATGAATTACTGGCCGGCCGAAGCCAACAACCTGTCAGAGACCCATCTCCCCTATCTCAACTATGTGCACAGCATGGCACTCGAGCACACGCAGTGGCCCGAATACGCACGCCGTGCCGGCGCTACGAAAGGCTGGACCTGCTACACCCAGAACAACATCTTCGGACACTCCGACTATGCCGAAAACTATGTCATAGCCAATGCATGGTATACCGGCCATCTCTGGCAGCACTACCTGTTCACTCTCGACCGGAAGTTCCTCAAAGAGAAAGCATTCCCGACAATGCTCAGCACTACCGAATTCTGGCTCGAACGTCTTATAAAAGACAGCGACGGCACATGGGTAGCACCCGACGAATGGTCGCCGGAACACGGACCTCAACGCGAACATGGCACTGCCCATGCTCAGCAACTTATCTCCGACCTCTTTGCCTCTACCCTCGAAGCCATCGATATCCTGGGCAAGAATGCAGGCGTCACCCAGGAATTTGTCGACACGCTCAAGGATAAATACGCACACCTCGACCGCGGTCTCGCCATAGAGACTTACAACGGCGAATGGGGCGAGCATCATATCCCGGCCGGCACACCGATACTCCGCGAATGGAAAACAAGCCCGTTCACTGTCGGACAAAACGAGCACCGCCATCAGTCGCACCTCATGGCCCTCTACCCTCTCAGCGATATTACCCCGGAAAGCGAATACTTCCAGGCTGCCGTCAATTCACTGAAACTGCGCGGCGACCAAACCACCGGCTGGTCACTCGCATGGCGTCTGTGTCTCTGGGCACGCGCACTTGACGGCGATCACGCCCATGAAACGATACGCAAAGCGCTCCGCCATTCCGAGAGCTACGGTCTGACCTATGAGACAGCCGGAGTCTACTATAACCTGTTTGACTCCCATTCTCCGTTCCAGATTGACGGCAACTACGGATTTACCGCCGGAGTCAGCGAGATGCTCCTCCAGAGCCACGGCGGCACAATACGCCTGTTGCCGGCCCTCCCCTCATGCTGGGCAAAAGGCTCGATGCGCGGACTCAAGGCACGCGGCAACTTTGAAGTAGACCAGCACTGGAGCGACGGACAACTCGACACCTGCACAATCCGCTCGCTTTCAGGCAACGAAGTCACGGTAACATACAAAGATATCGCCAACGCCACCATCACTGACCACAAGGGACGCCCCGTCAAAGTCAAATCATCTGACAACGACACCGTAACCTTCGACACCAAAAAAGGCGCCTCCTACACCATCGCCTTCACCCGCTAACGCAACAGAGTCCGAAGAATGCCGGCAATTAACAACACACCGGCGCATTCTATACCATTGATATCGGCTGTTATAAAATTTCCGTATTGAGATACTGAAACTATCTCAATACGGAAATTTTATAACGTAAGGATGCGACCGCGAAGCAGGGCGAAGCTTGACCATGCAAAAATTTCTCTTATCACGATATGCCCGCCCTCTCCGTGTCGGGCATATCGTTACATTCTTTTAAGTCTTTAACATCCATACCTTTGGTTTATTCGTTATAATGTTGTAATTTTGTAATATAAAAACAGAATCTGATATGGCAACTCCAATTAAAGCTGTCCCTATTCTTACCGGTACTTTGGCTGATGATTTCGTACGTCAGGCTGAAGAAAACGAACGTAAGCCGCGCCGCGTACTATCTGAAGAAGATGAGAAAAGAATCGCAGAGATAATGCGTCGTTCGCGTGAATTTGTGCCCTCTTGGCTCAAATAATGGAAGTCCCCATTTTTAATCTCTGAAACGACTGCACTTTGTATAAGCTTAACGAACTTATACTGGCTAATTGTGCCCGTTTCGACTGTGGAGTGGATGACTTAAACGATTTTTTCGCAAACGATTCGATTGCCTATGAAAGAGACCTTATGGGCAAGACTTTTTGTTGGCTCGACAATTGCAACGATAGAAAAATCGTTGCAATGATAACGCTTGCCAATGCCGGTATTCAGACCACACACTTGCCGAGCAATCCAAAGCGACATATCAATAAAGCAATCGCCTATAATAAACAAGGCCGCACATATCCGGCTGTTCTTATTGGACGATTAGGTGTAAACAATGATTATCAGGGCGCTCAATTTCGTATCGGAGCACAAATCATGGATTTCATTAAGAAATGGTTCTTAAGTGCCGACAATAAAACAGGGTGCCGTTTTATCCTTGTCGATGCCGTTAATGACCCTCACACCCTGACTTATTACGAACGCAATGGTTTCAAGCCACTTTTCAGACGTGAAAATGATGAAAAGGCATTTTATGAGATTAGCGAAACCGAGGAATTGAGAACACGAATGTACTATTTTGACCTGTTGACATATTGAGAAATTCTCAATCTCCAACTAATTTTGAAAAAAATTAGATTTTCTTATAATTTGATGCAGTCTTTTTGCTTTTTGTTCATCAATTAGAGGTATCTTTAAATAAATGGACAAAATACAGCTTGTTAAACAATGTCAATCAGGAGATAGAGAGGCCTTTGGAATCCTCTATCAGACTTATCTTGATCCTATGCGTGTGATAGTGACGTATTACGTCAATAATCCAGATACGGTATGGGACATTCTGCATGACGGTTTCCTTATAGCTTTTGCTTCAATAGCTTCTCTGAAAAACGCTGAAAGGGTTGATGCGTGGCTTACCTCCATAATGAAAAACTTGTCGCTACAATATCTGAGAGATGAATCCAGCCACAATTCTGTTCCTATGCCGGATACAGCGATAGCTGATAATGTCATACCCGAAGGTGAAGTACGCGAACTGACCTGGGAAGAATTGGATAAGATTATCGAAAAATTACCTGAAGGCTACGGGAATGTCTTTCGGCTTGCAGTTCTTGATGGACTTTCGCATAAAGAAATTGCTGCTCTGCTGGGCATCGCTCCACATTCTTCATCTTCGCAGCTTACGCGCGCAAAAGCAATGCTGCGACGTATGATCAGGCAATATCGCATGGAAAAGGGATTGCTTTCATTACTTGTATTGATTATGATTATATGGCATTTTATTCCAAAACATGAGGAGGAGAAACCATCAGATTCTATCATAAGCAGTAATGATGACAGCAATAACAAGAATTTGCCGGACACAACCACTGTCATAAATGATGACAATAACAGAGTCGATGTCACACCCAAAACGATATATAATATTCTGCACAAACAAAAAATACAGGATGCAGAACTTATCACGGAAGTCGTAACTCAGAATGATACCATACCTTCTGTTTCTAATGATAATATAACAAAAGATGACGAAAGGCCTGTTATCAGGTTGAACGATTTGGATTATCCGAAAACAGAGCAAAAGACACCGGTTCTACGACACAGTTCCAACCCGGATTGGAGTTTGTCTTTGGCATATTCCGGTATATCAGAACATAACAATGCCAACAGGTATCGCATTCCTGACCCCACACATCCCGATTTACCATCAGGAGAGCCTGACGCTGAAATTGATGTTACCGAAACGACACACCACAAAATGCCGGTTATCATTAGTCTGTCTCTCAATAAGACTCTCACACCCCGCTGGAGCATAGAAACCGGTTTGCGCTATTCATTTATGGAATCTGATTTCCGCTATGAAAGCAAAGTGGAAGAACAACTTGTGAATCAGCAGATACACTATATAGGAGTGCCCTTGAAATTCAATTACCGCATTTATTCTGCCGGAGGATTCTCTCTATATGGGCATGGCGGTGGCGCGCTGGATATTCCGGTAAGTGGACAACAGTCTGTCCGGAAATCCTCTATTGATATGTCAACGCCCCAAACTGATAAATTCAATATACACGTTCCGTTGCAATGGTCTGTTGAGGCAGGTATGGGGATACAGTATCATTTTACACCGTTGTTCAGCATATTTGCAGAGCCGTCGATTCATTACTATTTCAATCCCGGTGGTGAAATCAAAACAATCAGGCAAGAAAAGCCGTTTGAGTTCACATTGCCGATTGGTCTCAGGTTTACTTGGTAAATACATAAATAGTCTGAGGCGTGCAGTCTTTAGGTGTATTCATTATCTTTATGGTAAACCATATCAAAATACATGCAATGACTGACAAAACATTTTTTTTAATACGTAAGATCGTATTCCTATTGGCCATGCCCCTTATGTCATGTACTGAGGACAATTTGGCTAATGAGCCGGAACCCCAGCGTCCGAACACTGTTTCCGGCTCTATACCGGCATTATATATCGAAACCGAGAACCACGCGCCTATAACATCAAAGACTGAATACCTTAATGCTACATATTGGCTTGACCCTATGGGAGCGCAAGACATTACGGCTCTCGGGAGTAAAGCCCGGCCTCTGTCTATGCAGATTCGCGGTCGCGGACATTCTTCATGGAAAGGAGCGAAAAAGCCATATAAAATAAAACTCGATAAGAAAACAGCAGTGATGGGGATGCCCAAGAATAAACATTGGGCTCTTCTGAAACCGAACGAAAATACGGTGGCAGGCTTACAGTTGGGCAAACTCATGAATATGGCATGGACGCCGAGTTTCCGTCCCGTTGAAGTCGTTTTGAACGGAGATTATATCGGTTTGTATTTCCTTACGGAAACTATCCGGATTGATGAAAACCGTGTGAACATATATGAGCAACAGAATCAAGAAACCAATCCTGAACTTATAAAGGGAGGGTGGCTTGTCGAGGTTGACAATTATTTTGATGAAGATCAGATTACTATACCTGAATGTAGCAAATGGAACCTGACTATTCGATACCACTCACCCGATGATTTGTCTGATGCTCAACTCAAATGGCTTACCAACGAGTTTAAGGCAATAAATGCAGCAATCTACTCCTCCGATAAAACTTCGACCGAGTGGGAGGAATATATTGATGTTGAAAGCATGGCACGTTTCTTCGTATTACAGGAGGTAATGGATAATCCCGACGGATTCCACGGAAGTTTCTATCTTCACAAAGACATGGCAGACAATGCCAAATGGGTAGCCGGTCCGATATGGGATTTGGTCTGCTACAATCGCGAGAAAACCGATTACACTTTCCGAATGAAAGTCCATTACGGATTTACGCCACACTGGATAGGCGAAATTATTCAATATGACAGTTTCTGCAAAGCTGTTGAACGAGTGTGGCGCGAGATTTATCCGACTCGATTGTCGGAGATATATAGTCAAATCGACGAAATTATATTGCCCCTTGGCAGTGCATGGGCTAATGATTGTGCAAGATGGAATGATGACCCGACCCAGACCGCTCAACTCCGCGCAGACCGTATAAAAAATGCTCTCCGGCGCAACATTGAATGGTTTGACAATCATCTTCCTGTAAGCCAATATGCTTCCGTACAAATGCCGGAGGAAAACAATCCCGATGCCTCTGTCACGGTCTATGACCTTCAAGGCTCCTTTATTGGAAAATACAAGAACGAAACGGAAGCTATTTCAAATCTTAAAAGAGGTATCTACATCATAAACCGACGTAAAGTCAAGATTGAATAGTCTGAACCTGGAGTATAACACAAAAAAATCGCGTCTATTATCGGTAGAATTATAAAACTGACCGATAATAGACGCGATTTTGTATTATAGCTTTACTACTTGCGAATATAAACAGATGCTTTAAAATTTATTTGTTCGTCTGACAGATAGATTTAAAGCGCTTATTTTGTCAGGGGGGAGTAGTCGCGGGAGTAGCGGAGCATCTGGGGGATGTAGGTTTCGGTGTAGTCGATGGTTACGTCGGTGATGTTGCCGTCGGCGTCGAATACGGGGGTGTAGACGGGATTTACGAAACCTTTGTAGGGCGCAATGCTGAGATGGGCATAGCGGTCAAGAACTTCCTTATGGAGTTTCTGGTCAACCTTTACTGCATATTTCTCAACCAAGTCGCGGCCTGCCTCGTAGTCGCCTTCGCTCTTGATGCGCTGTATCTCGCCGAGCAGTTCGCCGAAGAGTTCGCGCAGACGCTTGTAGTCATTTATCTTGATGAATGTCTTGCCGTTGATGTCGACCATCTCGATGACGTTGTCCTTGCGGCCGTGCTCGTAGGCCCATTCGGCGATGAGCTTGCGGTTGCGCATGTGTGCTTCCTCCACATCCTTGCCCGGCTCGATACGCATCAGCTGGGTCATCATGCCGTTGAGGATATATTTGTAGTACTCTGCCTTGTAGGCGTCGGGGTTGTCGAGGAGGCCGAGTTCGAGCAGCTTGGGATCGGCAAGGTAATAGAGCGCGAAGAGGTCGGCGCGGGTTTCCTCGAGAGTCGAGCCGTGGGCTTTGAGGGCATCGGGGTCAACTCCGGGAAGCAGTCGGCCAGAACCGTGACCGAGACATTCGTGGAGGTCGGTGTGCAGGTTGTCGGTGATGAACAGATAGTCGTCAAGCAGCTTGCGGGTAGGCTCGTCAATGACAAACTCCTCGTTGAAACCGCTGCCGTGCGAAGCCTCGTCGTAGGCCTGGGTGATATTCTCGAGAGTCACCGATTTGGAGCCGTGAGCGGCACGAATCCAGTTGGCGTTAGGCAGATTTATGCCGATAGGGGTAGCCGGATATGCGTCGCCGGCAAGTATGGCGGCGGTGATTACCTTTGCGGTCACACCTTTCACCTCTTCCTTACGGAAACGGGGGTCGACAGGCGAATGGTCCTCGAACCACTTGGCATTGGAGCTCAGAGCCTCGGTGCGGTGCGATGCCTCGACGTTCTTGAAGTTGACAATCGACTCCCACGCACCGGTCATGCCGAGCGGGTCGCCGTAGCTCTCGATGAAGCCGTTGATGAAATCGACCTGCGAGTCGGTATCCTCAACCCATTGTATCGAATAGTCATCGAAAGTGGCAAGGTCGCCGGTAGTATAGAATTCAATGAGTTTGTCAATCACGCCGGCCTGCTTATCGTTCTCGGCATATTCACGAGCCTTTTTGAGATTGGCGACAATACGCTCGATAGCGTCGGAGTACATGCCGCCGATACGATAAGGCTGCTCGGTCACTTTTCCGTCAATCATAGCCACGCGTGTGTTCAGTCCATAGGATATTGGGTTGACCACAGTTGTGTCCTTACGCGCATTGTAGTAGTCCTCGACCTGCTTCTGGGTGACACCCTCGTAGAGGTTGTTGGCCGAAGTCACGATAAGGTCCTCCCCTTCCGCCTGGTTGACACGCTTGGCGAGCACTGCGGGGTCGAATATGACCTTGCAGAGCATATCGAGCTCGGCAGGCTGCTTGTCGGCGGGAAGTTTCGATACTTCATAACGCAGGAACGTTTCGTCGAATTCGGGAACGAACTTATCCATCGAATAGTGGTGGTGTATGCCGTTGCCGAACCATATCTGCTTGAGATATTTCTCAAGAGCCTTGTACTGGCGCGACTCCTTGTTGCCCGAATAATTCGTATAGACATTTTCGATGAGCTGACGTATCGGGAGATTGTATTTGCCATTCTGATCCCAGAGGATATCGCGTCCGGTGATGGCCGCTTCAGTAAGGTAATAAATCAAAGCCTTCTGACGGGGAGTCAGTTTTTCAAAATCGGGTACTTTGTAGCGGAGCACTTCAATGTCGGCAAAACGGTCGACCACGTAGTTGAAATCGCTGTTGTCTTTAGCCATAGCTGATTGGGTTGAAACGGCAGTGGCCATGATTGCCGCAGCCGCGATATATTTCATTTTCATATACAGGATAGATTTATAGGGTTATTCGACATAGAGCACCAGCCCTTTGAGGTATTCACCTTCGGGATGGCAGATATTGACAGGATGGTCGGCCGGCTGCGTGAGCTGCTTGATGATACGCACGCGACGGCGCGACTGCGCTGCCGCCGAGAATACGGCAAGCCGGAACTGCTCGCGGCTGACAGCCTGAGAGCATGAGAATGTAAAGAGAATGCCGCCGGGGACTATTTTCTCAAATGCCTTTGCATTGAGACGCTGATAGCCGCGCAGGGCGTTGCGCAGAGCGGAGCGGTGTTTCGCGAATGCCGGCGGGTCGAGAATTATGAGGTCATGCTCTCCGGCCTTCATGCTGTCGAGATATTTGAATGCATCCTCGGCAAGGGCTTCATGACGGTTGTCATCAGGGAAATTAAGACTGATATTTGCTGACGTGAGGGCAATCGCCTTTGCCGACGAGTCGACCGATACCACGCGGCGCGCACCGCCACGCATGGCATAGACCGAGAAACCGCCCGTATAGCAGAACATATTGAGCACCGAACGTCCGTCCGAGAAGCTTTCGAGCAGAGCGCGGTTGTCGCGCTGGTCGACAAAGAAACCGGTCTTCTGTCCTTTAAGCCAGTCGATATGGAAATGGAGTCCGTTTTCGGTGGCGATATTGGTATCGAAACCTCCGACAAGATACTCGTTTACGGGGTCGAGACGTGCTTTATACGGCAATGTCGTTTCCGATTTATAGTACACGTTGGCTACTTCAAGAGCCTCGAGCTCGGTGAGAGCCATTGCGATTATGTCGCGGCAATAATGCATGCCGGGGCTGTGGGCCTGCACCACGGCAGTCTTGCCGTAGACATCGACAACGAGGCCGGGAAGGAAATCGCCCTCGCCGTGGACGAGACGATAGGCATCGTTGTCAGCGCGATCAAGTTTCAGAGCCTGACGCAGGGCGAGAGCCTCTTTGAGACGGCGTGCGAAAAAGTCCTTGTCGATTTCCGTATCGCCAAAGTCGAGTATGCGCACGGCGATACTGCCTATCTGGTAATGTCCGACACCGATAAAACGTCCGTCGGACGACTCCACCGACACTACATCGCCCTCCTCCACGCCCGAAGGCATCGAGGCTATGGCTCCGGAGAATACCCACGGATGGAAGCGGTCAAGCGACTCTTCTTTTCCGCGGCGCAAAGTAAATACTGCTCGTTTTTTCATAATTATCTTTTCGGGCAACTACTTGTTCTAAATGATTAAATGTGACTGTAACCGTTTCTGGCGCGGTTACTTGAATATAAAGCGGTAGATATCGTTGCCGTTGGCATAGAGCAACAGCGCAAGCAGGAAGAACATACCGCACATCTGCGCGCGTTCAAGAAATTTCTCAGAGGGCTTGCGGCGGGTAACGATTTCCCAAAGCACAAACAGCACATGGCCGCCGTCGAGAGCCGGAATAGGAAGAATATTCATGAATGCGAGTATAATAGAAAGGAATGCGGCCATCTCCCAGAATGTGCGCCAGTTCCACTCGGGCGGGAAGAGGCTTCCGATGGCTCCGAAACCGCCTATCTGCGACGCACCTGATTTGGTGAAAAGCAGTTTGAGCGACTTCACGTACATAGCCAACTGATTTGCACCGTCGGCAATGCCTTTGGGTATGGCTGCAAAGAAGTTGTACTTTATGACTTCTGTTTCATAAATCTCATACGGGGCTTTGAGTCCGAAGCCAAGTTTGCCGTCCTCAGGGGTAGCTTCAAGCACAATCTCCTTGCCGTCACGGATTACGATGACAGGTATATTCTTACCCGATTTGGCGACAAGTTCCGCTGACAGCTCGGTAAACGAGGGGGTCGGGACGCCGTCAATAGCGACTATACGGTCATTCTCCTCCAATCCGGCCTGAGCTGCGGGGGAGCCGGCGCTGACCTGTTTTACTACCACCGGCAGACGATATTCAAAGAAACCATGTTCGAGCGTAGCGGCAAATCCGTCGGGATTACGCACTATTGTGTCACGTCCGTCGCGACGCAGAGTCACCTCTTTTGCCATTGCGACATTCAGCACATTGTCCCGGTCCTTGGCTTCGACCGGCCTACCGTCGGCGAGCAGAATGATGTCGCCGTTTTTATAACCGGCCTTCTGGGCCTCCTCGCTGAAATCCATGCCGGCATAAGCATTTTCATAAGGGATTGAACGGTCGCCCCAGTACCATGCTATGCCGATGTAGATAAGGCAGGCGAGAATAAAATTGAAGAGCACACCGCCAACCATCACCAGCAGACGCTGATAGGCTGGACGCGAACGGAATTCATCGGGCTTTGCAGGCTGTGCCATCTGCTCCTTGTCCATCGACTCGTCGATCATACCGGCGATTTTACAGTAACCGCCCAGAGGCACCCAGCCTATACCGTATTCGGTATCGCGCCATGAAGTTTTCTCCTGTCCGTCTTTTGTTTTCTTACGCTTCGCGGGAGCTTTGGGCTTCCATTTCACAAGCGAGAACCACGGGTTGAAAAAAAGATAGAATTTCTCGACACGTATACCGAACACGCGTGCGAAAAAATAATGTCCGAACTCATGCACAATCACCAGCAACGCGAGTGCAAGAATCAATTGTGCGGCTTTAATCAAAAATGTTTCCAAGGGGATATTGCTTTTTTGCTTTTAAACAACAATGTAATTTTCAATAATAATGTATCACGACAGGCTGCCTATGCGCTTTTTCTTCTCGACCGCCTCATCAGCAATGGCACGCGCCTTTGCGTTGGTGGCGACATAATCCTCATAGTTCGGCGACCCGATATAGTCTACAGCCGAAAGCGCATGTTCAATCATGCCGTATATTTCGGGGAACGAGATATATCCATGCAGAAATGCTGCCACAGCAACCTCGTTGGCAGCGTTGATGACGCACGCCGTGTTTCCGCCCCGTTCAAGAGCATAATGTCCGAGCCCGATTGCCGGGAAGCGGTCGCTGTCGGGAGCCTCGAATGTCAGCTCCGAGTAGCGCTCAAGTGTAAGCGGAGCATCAGATGTGGCAAGGCGTGAAGCATCGCCAAGGGCATAACGTATCGGAAGGCGCATGTCGGGTACTCCGAGCTGGGCTTTTATCGAACCGTCGACAAACTCCACCATCGAATGCACTATCGACTGCGGATGCACCACCGGAGTGATTTTATCTCCGGGAATGTCAAAGAGCCACCGCGCCTCGATAATCTCGAATGCCTTGTTCATCATCGTGGCGGAGTCGATGGTGATTTTCGACCCCATGCTCCAGTTGGGATGATTGAGCGCATCGGCCACAGTGGCGCGTGCTATCTGTTCTGAAGTGAATTTGCGGAATGGGCCACCCGAGGCGGTTATGATAAGACGGCGCACATCGGCAGGACTCTCCCCCGCCATGCACTGGTGTATGGCCGAATGCTCTGAGTCGACGGGCAGCATTCGCGATGCCGACCTGCGCAACGCAGCCGTGACGATGTCTCCGGCCACAACGAGAGTCTCCTTGTTGGCAAGAGCGATTTCCTTCCCTGCCGCAATCGCGCGGAGCGTGGGAGCCAGTCCGCTATATCCGACGGTGGCTGTAACGACACAATCGAACGAGTCACGCTCCATCGCATCGGCGATTGCCTCGCTTCCGCATGCAGTGGCTATGCCGAGCGGTTCAAGAGCCTCCTTGAGTTTCCAGTATTTTGAAGTGTCAGCGATAATAGCCATCGACGGACGCCATTTGACAGCCTGCTGAATAAGGGTATCAACCTTGGAGCCGGCGATAAGCATGTCGACCTTGAAGCGGCCGGGGTAATGGGATATGACATCAAGTGTCTGCGTACCGATAGAGCCGGTCGAGCCAAGTATCGCAATACGTTTTATTTGTTTCATTGCAAGAGAAAAAATGTTTACACTATTTTTCAATCTACAAATTTAACACTTTTACGTCAAATCCAACAATTAAATAATGTAAAATATAATATCTCGAAAGATATACGAAGGCGTACGAAAGATGCAAAGACAACATCCGCACCTTTATCAGAACGGGATATAATCGAGAGGGCGCAGAGCCTGACCGTCGCGTCGCAATTCGAATTGCAACGGATGGTTGTAGTCGCGCTTATACTGGCCGATGCGCGAATCGGCATCAATCGACACACCTACACGCGTGTAAAGCCGGCTCAGACCTGAATAACGGGAAAGATATCCGTCGGGGTGCTGTATTATGACAACATACCGATTATCATCGTCCATATATTGGTCGACGACCGTGCCGCGGTTTATGGCATATACACCGGTCACATTCTCGGTGACCTCAATCATAGGCACCGTCGGGGTGTCGCCTGCGATAACCATGGCATCCCTGACCGGCGGAACAAACAACGGAGCTTCGGCAAGAAGCGGCTGATGGTCTTCAAGGATAAAATTCTCCCGCTCACTGTACATTCTGACAAACTCGCTTTCAGCCGCACCGCGCCCTGTAAGAGTAACAGAGTCAGGGAGCGCTGCCATAGCAGCAGAATCCGGCACGGAATTATGCCCGGATACAGTCATCATGCTGTCAGGAGCCACATCACCCGCCATTATAGCAGTGACATTGTCAAGATATCTGCCGTATATTTCCATTTGTCGCACAAGAGAGTCGGCCTGCGCATCGACCTGAAGAAGATGACGGCGTTCACTACCCGACAGATATCCCGGCAGCAATGTCCGCAATGGCGAAAGCGATATCAGCATCACACCTGCGCTGAACACTGCCAGAACTGCCACGGAAAGCAACAGTATCAGACTTTTCTGTCCCATTTTGACCGTCCATATACGGTTCAGACCATTCTCATTGACAAGCGAAAGCCGATACCGTTTGGGCGTCTTGAACTTAATATTGCGACGTTTTTGTTTCCTCATGACACAAAGTTAAAATACAAAATAGGACTTCCCTAAATTTCAGAACTAGACATTAATTTGCCTAATTTTGTATCAGTATATGTATGCCATATTTTAAGTTGGCATTGTCTATATTCCGGAAAAAGAGGTTTGACATACTCTATCTCAAACACCAATCTGTAATCGTCGGGATTATTATCTACTTGCCCTTCCTTTCTTGTCCCAACACGTATTACTTTTATCCTATATAAATCACGAACGCCTCGCCCACTTATATATGGGATAAAATAACTTAATTTATTTAGATCAATTGTTGCAGGAAACTTTTTCCCTGCATAATATATTGTTGCATCTTTGTTCACAAACCGGCCGATATTATCTTTTTTCACAAGACATATCAATGCCTTGCCATCCTTTTCAAAATCTAAAATATTTTCATATCCAACCATTGGCTCTGAAACAATACCATCCGGATACTCCATAAGCAAATCAATAATGCTCAACTGTGTTATTCGCTCTTTACTCTCATTAGGTATTGAACTATTACTGCAATTACTTCGATTTTTATTTTGGTTTAAACGCGCTAATATCTCAGCAACGGCATCGGAACAATCACACGTTTCAGCTTTTGTTATATCCTGAATATCATTAAACAACCTTATCAGAGAACGGCCAACAGCAAATGCAAGATTGACAGGCACAGCATTGCCTATTTGCTTATATTTATGACTCATTGTTCCTGAAAATAGCCAACTATCAGGAAATGTCTGGATTCTGGCATATTCTCTTACGGTTAATGGTCTGGTTTCCAACGGATGACAACGTTCCGTTTGCTTCTGACATGGAGAACAGGTAAGAGTCAACGACGGCTCATCAAGAGAAAGCCGACGAGCCATTCCCGTCTTGCCTCCTCCCAACAACCAACTTCCGCCCATATATTCCTTGGCAACATCCTCAGGAAGGCTACGCCAATCGCATCCTTGAGGAACCAAATCAAGGACTTTTTGCTTTTTTGCAGGATATTTTACGCCTTCCGACTTCGGAGTATCAGTGTCATATATCACACTTTTAAAAAATGCATCTTTTAGAGTAAGAACCTGCGAATATGGAGTCGGCCAACGAAAATCCACCTTATCGGCCAAATCATTTCGGATGGCAATCAATATAAGTCTTTCCCGTTTTTGCGGGACTTGATACATTATAGCTTTCAGCACCTTAGGCTCAACAAGAGTATACCCTAATTCAGAAATAACATTTTTAATTGTCTTTAATGTTCGGCCATTATCATGCGAGATAAGGCCTTTGACATTTTCGCCCATAAACACTTTTGGCCGTATTTCTTTTACAGCGCGAGCCAATTCAAAAAAAAGAGTTCCACGCGTATCGTTAAATCCGCCCTGCTTACCAGCATATGAGAACGCTTGACATGGAAATCCACCCGACAAAAAATCGACTTTGTCGCGTAGTGGTGTAAAATCGACATCTTTAACATCTCCTTCTATTACATTCCAGTTTGGACGATTTATCCGAAGTGTATTACATGCATGGCTGTCAAATTCGTTTAGTAATACATGCTTAAAACCCGCCATCGACAATCCCAAAGCGAGTCCACCACCTCCGGCAAAAAGTTCTACAGATGTATATGGCCTATAGGACGATATTTGCAATTCTTCATCCCAATGACTCTCTAACATTTCCCTCACTTCAGGAATTGAGTCAAGATCTTCCAAGAAAAATCCTTTTATTCCATTCTCAATATGCAATGGATACAATCCGTTTTCGGCCCATTTATGAACAGTAGCATTAGATGTACCTATCAATGCTGCAAAATTATTTAACGATATGAAATGCATAATCTATATTCCGCCGTTATTCTTGATCTCTTCTGCAATTTCTTCTATTTTTTGCAAAATAAGAGAACTCCCATTAATACCGTCCTTTTCCACTACATCTCCAAATGCTCTGGCAAGTTCATAATAAAAAGTCACGTCACCAGTCAGATGTTCCCAAAATTCCGCGCCACAATATACGGGATACGTTGTAGCTATGGTTTTATAATTAGCCGAAATTTTTTCGCCATATAATACGCCGACAATCATATCGTCCATCTGTAATGGCATCCTGTCAAGACGTGCCTTACCAATTAATCGTTTAAAATGCCCGAAAATTGTATCAACATCATCTTTATTTATGGTCTGAGGACCCGCTTTACACTGACAATATTTTTTGCGCCCATCAAGTGCATCTATGAATTCTATATCTATGCCATCTATACCTGATGCACATCCGGCAACTTGAGCAAGTTGAGAAATAAAAATCTGAATATTCTGCCCGAAACTTGTATTTATACTTGTCCCAAGAATACGAGGATAAACCAGAGCTTTAGCTATTGACTCCGGCTTTGTATTTCCACATAGGAATGCAGCAAGATAATTTATAAGAAAAGGATTTACATCAAAGCTTTTCAACCGCAGTTTTTGCAAATTCTCTAAATGCTTTGGTATAATAAATGTCCTGAAATAATTTTTACCGCTTTCTATAATTGCTTTTTTTTGCTCTTCTGTCATGACAATATAAAATATGATGATATAGTATACATTTTACAAATGTACTGAAAATTCACGAGTTTCCCACACCAACGCAATTAAGAACTTACGTCGCTAATAATTCACAAGATCTATTTTTTAATTATCTCTTTTCATATTTAGCTCCATTTTCTGCAACTACACCAAACGCAGACTCATCCTCCGCACTGTCATAGTGTTTTGGTTCAAGCAATTTTAGGCGTTCTAAAAATGTATGATTTATATGATATTCTATTTCCAACAAAGTACGCATTCTGACTTTGGGTTTCAACTGGCACTCCCAAATAGTCATTACTGACCATCCTAATTTTTTTAAAGCCTCTTTGTTTTGTATGTCGCGACGTTTATTACGTTCAATTTTATTCCTCCAAAATTCAGTATTTGAACGAGGTATATGTCCATCAATATCATGTCCATGCCAAAAACATCCATGAATAAAAATCACGATACCATATTTCCGCAATACAATATCCGGAGTTCCCGGCAATCCTTTAAAATTCTTGCGGTAACGATAACCTCGCGAAAATAGAAATCTGCGCACAATCCATTCAGGTTTTGTATCACGGCTTCGTATCTTTGACATTACAACAGAACGTTTTTTCTTATCCCAAACATCCATAACCCCAAATATATTGCAAAGTAATAGGCTATAAGTCCCTGTTCAAAATTTTATCATACACGTTTTTGTTTCCTCATGACACAAAGTTAATAAAAAATCATTAACTTTGTCAAATGTTTGTACTTCAACATCGGAATATATGACACTGATACATTTCATAAAAAGAGGTCTGATGTCGGCGTTTCTGACATTCGCAGCCGTCATTCCGGCAACTGCCCTTGACCTCCCTGTCACTACTGTCAACGGTAAAGACTATTATTACTACGACGTACAGCCGAAAGAAACGCTCTTTTCACTCTCTCAGCGTCTTGGCATTTCACGTGAAGAAATCATCAGCTACAATCCCGGAGCCGACGGAGGGCTGAAAGCCTATACACGCCTCTATTTCCCTATCGAGTCCGGCCTGTCGTCAATCTCCGACGGCGACCAAATCACTTCTGTACATGAAGTAAAGAAAGGAGAAACACTTTATGGAGTTTCAAAGAAATACGGTATCAGCGTCGACCGACTCATTGCATTAAATCCATCAGCGCGCGACGGGATAAAATCGGGCGACAGGCTTGTCATCATGCAGGAGGAAACCATCGTGCCCCAGCAGCCCAGCGCGCCGCATTCCGCCTCAACCCACACCATTGCCAAGGGCGAAACCCTCTATCGCATAGCCGTAGACAACGGCATCACTGTCGAACAGCTGCTTTACGCAAATCCGACACTCGACACATACAATTATTCAGAAGGCACAGTAATCAATATACCGGGCAGCGACGCACCTGTGGCAAACAGCGCCAACACTTCACTGGCCGACCTGCGTGACAATGCCGTTGAAATCGCAGCCGACGAGCTTGACAACAGATACCGGTCAGAGAAAGTATCAGCCGAGGGCGCAAACGACACCCCAGAGCAATCTGTATCCGAGACATCCACTCCAGGCACACCGGTTGCCGATATTGCCTCCGACAATACGTCTTCACTGAATATCGCCGTGATGCTTCCTTTTAACCTCAATCAGGAGAAAACCGGAAAAGACGCAGAGAATTTTACCGAATTTTACCGCGGATTTCTGCTTGCCGCACAAAATCTAAGCAACACAGGGCGCCCGGTCAACATTCGGGCATACGACACACAGGGCGGTCTTGACACCGTTAAAGAACTTATGGCCCGCAATGAAATGGCAGATGTCGACTTGTTTGTTGCCCCCCCTGCGGCTGCCGAACTCGACTATATCATATCGCAGAGCGACAGCGACCGACAGTTCGTATTCAATACATTCGCCGTGCGCAGCAACGCATATAAGACGAATCCCAACGTATTGCAGGCAAACATACCCCATGTCAAGATGTATCAGCGGGCCATCGACGCATTCATCAGCGAGATGGACGGACGCACACCTATATTCATACAGCGCATAGGAGCTACAGCCGACAAAGAAGAATTTACCTCCATGCTCAAGTCACAGCTTTCCGACAAAGGAGTTGCTTTCAGTGAAATCACCTACGAAACTTCGCTCAAAGATGAAGATTTCGCAGGATTTGACACGGCCGGCTCTTACGTAATTGTGCCCTTGTCAAGCTCAGCTACGGAATTCAACAAGATAGTTCCGGCAGCAAGACGATTCAAGGACTCGCTGAAATCAGATACCGCCCTGGCACTATTCGGATATCCCGAATGGCTTACATTCCGTGGCGACCGTAAAGATGCTCTCGGTGCGCTCAATGCCACCATCTACTCACGCTTCTACTATGATGAGACATATTATCCTGCCCGACGTGTGGCTGACGCTTACCGTCAGGTCTACGGACGCGACATGAATTCAGCCGTACCGTCACAGGCTCTCTTAGGCTACGATGTGGCAAGTTTCATCATAAAATCCATGCGCGGCAACAACGGCGACTTTCATATCGGCATCACTCCATATGAAGGGATGCAGACCGACTTCATATTTTCAGACAGCGACTGCGACGGCCTCGTAAACACCTCGGTAGAACTTATCAAATTCAAGGACGGAGGTTTTACCGAGCACCACAACATCTAAGAGAGCGTTTGAATTGTAAACCGTATTAACAATAAAATAGAATGATAGAAGATACGTCAAATTAATCACGAGGCCTTTTTTGGGTTAATTTCGCCAGGTTTCATCAGTCGCATAGCTCGCTATGCTCCTTCTTCAACTCGCGAAATTCCCTCAAAAAATTCTCTCAGTCTTAATTTGATTTAAATCCGAACACTCTCTTAAGTATTTAAAGTATATGCGCCGTATAGTTTTATTTCTGACAGCACTGATTGTAATTGTGTCGGCAAAGGCCCAGACGCACTACATACCTCACGTATGGATTGGAGGCCATGCCGGCATGACGATGTCTGAAATGTCATTTTCTCCGTCAGTCAGGCAATCCATGACACAGGGTACAACAGCCGGAGTGGCATTCCGGTATGCAGAAGAGCGGCATGTAGGGCTCATTGCCGAATTGAATATCAGCCAACGCGGCTGGAAAGAAGATTTCGAGGATGCACCATTCAGCTATTCCAGGCAACTGACATATATCGAACTGCCTATACTTACCCATATATTTTTCGGCTCGCCCAAATTCAAGGGATTTGTCAACCTCGGACCGGTAGTAGGCTATATGATAGGCGACAACATATCGTCTGACTTCAATTACGCCCATCCGGATATGGTGCCGGGCTTCCCTCTCGAGAACCGCTCTACCGAACAGATGGCCATGGAGGTAAAAAATAAATTCGACTACGGCATCACTGCCGGAGCAGGCTGCGAGTTTGTAGTAAAACGCCGCCACGCATTCACCCTCGAAGCCCGCTACTACTTCGGACTGGGCAACATCTACCCCTCAAGCAAAAAAGACACATTCAGCGCATCCCGCGGCACCTCCATAATGGTAACCCTCGGCTACATGTTCCGGTTGAAATAACCACTTGTAAACCTTTGAACATTATTATTTTGACTAAACGATTAATCTAACTACGATTTCTCCTTATATTCTTCAAGTACAATCGTAGCAAGATATTTGTCACTGCGACACTGCAAGTCTGCCACTCCGTCCTCTATAAGTCCGGCTGTTTCAGATTTATAGAAAATATCTGTGGCTTCCTGTAATGAAAGCTCAGACAACTCGCAGATAGCTTTTATTATGTTCGCACATTTAGATGCACGCAATGCCATAACACTTTCCTTTGTCATAACTTCCTGCTTTCTATTATCTTCAAACATTGGTCAAGCATGCCCTGGTTTCTGATACAGTATTGAATGTTTGGCTTTTCATATTTTAAAAGGCCGAGAGTTTCATCCTCGGAAAGTTCCCCATCAAAATAGCGGTCAAGCGTTTGTATGACCTTATCATTGGCAATGCCTCCGATTACAATATCGAAATCCGAATCATCTTTGCCTGCCCGACATTTAGCAACAAACTGCAGCCAAGCTTTATCATAAGAATCAAATCGAAGAACTTTCCATTGAGCCAAATCACACTCAAACTCATAGCTATTAATCCATGCCTCGCGGTTTCTACGAATAAAACGTTGGGCATATTTTACGGCCTGATCATAAATTGACGTCAGATAAAAGCCTTTTCCGAAGTCAAGATAATCACGCGAATGGATAATATCCGGGCTGGCGACGGAGACTGTCGACGAATGGTAAAGTTTCATTATGACAACACTCCTTTCTCACGCATATAGTCTGTAAGGTCTTCGACAAGATAACGCGAACTGAAAGTGTGCAGCACATCATACGACGGTATGATATAGTCGTCAAGAATACCCGACACTTTAAGCCGTCGATATACCTCACGCTGTGACAACTTCAGCACCTGCGCGAGTTTGCTGATGCAATATGTTACAAATTCGAGAGTCTTATTGTCCATAATTATTCTTGATTAAATCATTTTCAGGTTCCCTTTTATTTTACCAGTGACCACAAATCTATTTTTATATTAACGTTTTTATGCTCATTTATATTATCACTGATCTATTTTTCTGTTGTCATACAAGCATATAACATATCTCATATTTTGAAAAGGCGGTGGGTGGAGGCTGTGGTTATATCGTCAAGAGTATGGATTGACAGGCCCAGGGTATCGGCAATATGGGCGGCGGTGTGTATCATGAAGGCACTTTCGTTGCGTTTGCCTCGGTTGGGCACCGGGGCAAGGTATGGCGAGTCGGTTTCGAGCAATATACGGTCTGCGCCTATCACGGGCAGCACTTCGCGCAGTTTTGAGTTTTTGAATGTCACGATGCCGTTTATCCCGAAATAGAAATCACCGCGGCGGCGTATGCGTTCCACATCTTCTGCCGTGCCGCCGAAACTGTGAAAGACTCCCTGCGGCACACTTTCAAGGCCATCTATAACTTCAAGCACTTCGTCAAGTCCGTCACGGCAATGTATAATCACCGGAAGAGAACGCTTGGCTGCAATTGCCATCTGACGCTCCAGCACTTCCATCTGACGCTCACGATACTGTTTGTCCCAATACAAATCTATACCTATCTCCCCTATCGCAACATAATCGGCTGGATGCGCCACGAGCTCGTCGACGACATATCGCAACTGCGAGTCGACGCTGTCGCCGTTGACCTCGGTTGGATGATGCCCTATGGCCATGAACGTGCAGTCGGGAAAACAAGCGTGGAGCTGCCTCATCGGTCCAAGCGTGCCACTGTCGACATTAGGGAATATCATTTTCTCCACTCCGGCGGCAACGGCACGGTCGACAGCAGCGCCGAAATCGGGAGCAAATTCCTCAAGGTAAAGATGGGTGTGCGTATCAATCATAACGGCTGCATCAATCTCTATTCATCACATTATTTTTTACGGCCGATAAGCGAATGGGCGAAGTCGACAAAGAAACGGCATGCTTCGGCAGGAAGTCCGGCTTTCTCCACTGCCTCTACGGCAAGCTGCAGATAGCGTTCAACCTCACGTTCGCCCTCCTCGCGCAACGAAAGCCTGTCATAAACGGCACGGACAGCATCAATCTTTTCAGCGCCGGCAAGGTTTCCGGCGTAGATCGACTCCATATCGGCACCGGCACGCTCTACGGCGCATATATGCAGCCATGTGTGCTTGTCGTTGAGAATATCACCGCCAATCGGTTTGCCGAGCGAAGCCTCGTCGCCGTAGACATCAAGTATATCATCCTGTATCTGGAAAGCAATGCCCAGGCTGATACCGAAATCGTTGAAAGCCTTGCGCGTTTCTTCGGAAGCGTTGCCACAGACAGCGCCGATACAGCATGCGCCGGCAAGCAATGCTCCTGTCTTGAGCGATATCATGTCGATATATTCTTCAAGAGTGACATCAGAGCGACGTTCGAAATCCATGTCGAACTGCTGGCCGCGGTCTACGGCAAGCGCTGTCGTGTTGAAACACTCAATCATGGCAAGGCGCTGGACGTCGGGATAACAGCTTCTGATTATGCAATCCATCGCCACGGAAAACATGGCATCGCCCGAGAGTATGGCCTGCGCCGGCGACCACTTCTTCCACACGGCCTGACGTCCGCGGCGTGTGGGGGAATTGTCCATTATATCATCGTGGAGCAGAGTGAAATTGTGGTAAAGCTCAACTCCGAGAGCCGGACGCAACGCTTTCTCCACATCGGCCTGCAATGCATCGGCCACAGCAAGGGTCAATACTGGACGCAGACGTTTCCCCTCCCCTTCCATCGTATAACGCACAGGGTCATAGAGCGATGGGGTCGCTTCATATTCAAGCGCAGCAATTGCGTTGTTCACTATCTGAGAATATTCCTTTATTGTCTTCATTTTTCCAAATTTTATTTTAAAACGGCTACAGCCGCCCGTTGTCATTGTAAGAATAATATCCCTGCGAGGTGATTATTATATGGTCGAGCACTCTGATATCAAGAAGCTCGGCAGCTCTTTGCAGTTGCTTTGTAAGCTTGTCGTCGGCCGGAGAGGGGTTAAGATTGCCCGACGGGTGGTTGTGCACGAAGATAAGCGATGATGAAAGTTTGTCAATCGCGCTCTTCATCACCAGTTTCACATCCACAAGAGTGCTTGCCGTACCGCCGCGCGACACCGCCTCGTCGAAAATTATGCGGTTGGCACGATTGAGATGTACGACCCGGAACTCCTCATAGTTGAGCAATTCCATACGGCCGCGCAGCAGCTGGTAAACGGTATCGCTCCCCTTGACCTGCGGGTCAATCTGCTTCATGTCGAGCGCACAGCGGGCACCGAGCTCAAATGCCGCGGCAAGCGATATTGCCTTTGCCTCGCCTATGCCTTTATATTTCTTCACGACCTCATGCATCGACATGCGGGCAAGACGCGACAGGCGGTTGTCATTGTCGCGAAGTATGTCGCGGCTCAGGTCGACAACCGAGCATCCCGGGAGCCCGCTGCCAAACACAATGGCGAGCAACTCGGCGTTCGACAATGCCGAGATGCCATGCCGCAAAGCTTTCTCACGCGGCTTGTCGGCCACATCGAGATCCGCAACCCGGCGGCTCTCGGTCTGTACAGGCATATTGTCGTATTCCTTCATGACGCTTATCCGGCTATTTGCCCTTGCGGGCGGCTATTTCCTCTTCAATATTTCTGCCTCTGCCAAGTATAATCTTGGTAAAAAAGGCCTTTATAAATCCCGTACCGTAGCCTACAAGCTGAATGAATGCCGCCGGCACTGCCATAAGCGCCACCCTGACACTTTTTGTCGACACCAGAGCCGACAAAAACAGAGCCACAATATAGACCCAGACAGGTGCAAGGAACCACGGAGACACAAATATCGCCCCAAGCAGCAACATAAGCAGGCCGATGACAAAACATGCCGGCAATGCATGCACTATTTTCATCGAGCCGGGGTAAAGCAGCTTCAATGTGATGCGCGACATGCCGAACACATGGACCTGACGGAAAAACTTTTTGAAACTCAGACGGCGCTTGTGGTAGACCGGACACTGGCGTATGAGTCCGGTTCTGAACCCGGCAGCCTCGATACGTTTGCTCATGTCGATATCTTCGGAAAACATTTCCCGGAATTCCCCGACCGTATCATATACCTTACGGGAAAAGCCCATGTTGAACGTGCGCGGAGTGAATTTCTCAAGACTTGCCTTTCCGCCACGTATGCCGCCCGTTGTCAGAAACGATGTCATGGCGAAGTTGATTGCCTTCTGCATGTCGGAAAACGATTCATGCGCGGCATCCGGACCGCCGAAGCAATCGAGAGGATCGGCGTCGAGCGCTTCGGCAAGCGTGGCGAAATATGTGGGAGGAATTACGCAGTCGGAGTCAAAAAACACGAAATAATCTCCACGCGCATGCTCCATCGAATTGTTGCGAGCCGGCGACCGTCCTATATTGTCCTGCACATAGTACCGGATATCGATGTCGGCGGCATATCTGTCGCAGACATCACGGCACGGTATGGTCGATCCATCCTCAGTGATTACCACCTCAAAGTTTTTCACTGTCTGGGCGGCAAGGCTTTCGAGCAAATCGGCTATTTCGCCCGGTCGGTTGTAGACCGGTATGATAATCGAAAATCGGGGCATATATCAAAGCGTTAAGTTAGCACATGCGGTTACGGTAGTCCTCATAGGTGAAACGGCGCAGGTATTCAATCTCGCCGTTACGGCGTGCAAGAACGATATCAGGATGCTGCAGCCCGTTGAACATCGTGGTCTTCACCGTAGTGTAATGGTTCATGTCCTCGAGCGTCAGCCTGTCGCCCGCCTTGAGCGGAGCCTCGAACGACCAGTCGCCAACATAATCGCCGCTCAGGCACGAATTTCCTCCGAGACGATAAGTCGGAAGCTCTCTGCCTGCGGCATCGTCGACACTCTCGGTGATAATCGGCTTGTAGGGCATTTCGAGAGTGTCGGGCATGTGGCAGGCAAACGAGGCGTCGATGATAGCCGTCCGGACGCCCTGGTTCTCCACTACGTCGACCACCGATGTGATAAGGTCGCCGGTGCGCCATGTGAACGCGCTGCCCGGTTCGAGTATGACCTGCAGATGCGGGTGACGCGCCTTGAAGTCGTTTAGAAGAGAAATCAGATGGCCCACATCATATCCCTCGCGCGTCATCAGATGTCCGCCGCCCATATTGACCCATTTCACTTTGTCAATGACATCGCCGAACTGCTGTTCGAACGCATCAAGCACCTTGGCCAGGTCATGTGAAGTTGATTCGCAAAGCTGATGGAAGTGCAATCCTTCGATACCTTCAGGCAGTTTTCCTCCAAGCATCTCCGCCGTCACACCGAAACGGGAACCGGGCAACGCCGGATTGTATATGTCTGTCTCGATGACCGAGCACTGCGGATTGACACGCAGACCCGGCGACACATGGTGTGCGCCCGAGGCATTATGCCTGTCTATATCATTTTTGAAACGCAGATACTGGTCGACGGAGTTGAATGTGATGTGCGAGCTCCCTTCGATATATTCTTTTATAGTGGCCGGAGTATATGCCGGACAGTAGGCATGCACACGGTGATACAACTCGTCGTTGCCCAGGCGCATCTCATTGATTGAACTTGCCGTGCTCTTAAAACCATATTCCCGGAAGATATCAAACGTGCGCCAAAGAGCATTGGCCTTGAACGCCATTATGATTTCAGCGCCGGTAAGACGGCGCACACGGTCAATAAGATCGAGATTTCTGCGTATCTTATCTTCATATACGATATAGAACGGAGTCGGAAGCGATGATATGTCGTAGTTCATTTTTACTGAATTTTTGTTATGTTGTATTTTTTGCCCGATTATACGACCTTAAATCTTGCGAACTGCAGAAGGAGAGTCTTTATATCGAGATTTGAGAATTTCACTACAATGCGCGGCTTGTCGTTCGATGTATCAATCTCCTGAATCGTACCGATACCGAAACGTTCATGCTCAATCGACATACCCTGCGATAGCTCGCCTACGCCATGCACCCTGAAGTCAGAGCTACCGCCCGCTGGGACAGAAGGTCCTGCCGACACCGGTTTGCGGTTACTTTCAACTGCCGACGCGTCGCTGCCGCCGCGGGCGAAATATTTCGAACGATATTGCCCCGACGATGAATATGACTGCTGCGTGTTGCCCGACACAGAGGAAGATGAATGAAACGAATCACGGTATTTCCCTACCGGATCAAACATATTTCCTCCGTCGAGAGAACTGCCGGCCGATATATTCAGATATTTGCCCTCTATATCGCGAAGAAACCGCGACGGCGAGCATGTAGCTGTCTGCCCGTTGCGGAAACGGCTCGAAGCATAGCTCATCATGCAGTATTTCTTGGCACGCGTAATCGCCACATAGAGCAGACGGCGCTCCTCCTCTATCTCACCCGGAGAGCCCGACGACATGGCCGACGGGAACAGCTCCTCTTCGAGCCCTACGATGAAAACGTTGGCAAACTCCAGCCCTTTGGCGGCATGCACGGTCATGAGTGTGACCCGCGGAGTGTCACTGTTGTCAATATCCTGATCGGTCAACAGCGATACCTGCGACAGATATTGTGATATAGTAGGATTGTCATTGCCCTCCTGCTCGCGCTGGGTTGCCGCGAAATCCGACACACCGTTGAGAAGTTCCTGAAGGTTCTCCTGCTTGGATATGCTCTCAGGCGTATGGTCGGTAATCAGCGACGACAGAAGCCTGGTGTCACGTATTATCTTCACGGCAAGCTCATCCACACACACACCTGACGCATTGGCATCGATAAACGATTGTATCAGCTGCCTGAAGTCATTCAGCTTGCGGCGTGTCCCGGCATTCATGCCGAGAGTCACGGTGTCGACATCCCCTATCACGTCCCAGATGCTTTTCCGGCCGTCATTTGCCGCTTGTGTCAGTTTGTTGAGAGTAGTGTCGCCGATACCCCTTGCCGGATAATTTATGACACGCCGCAAAGCTTCGTCATCATCCGGGTTCACGGCAAGACGGAAATACGCGATAGCGTCCTTAACCTCCTTGCGCTGATAGAACGACAGGCCTCCGTAAATGCGGTACGGTATATTGCGTTTCCGCAGCGACTCCTCAAGGATACGCGACTGCGCGTTGGTACGGTACAGGATGGCATATTCGTCGTAATCCTCAGGCTCCTCGCGCTTCAGATTGGCGATATGCGTGGCCACCTTGAAACTTTCCTCATAGTCGCTGTAGCATTTAACCACATCTATGCGGCTCCCGACTGAGTTCCGGGAAAACACCTGCTTCGGTATCTGGTTACGGTTTTTGGCGATTAGCGTATTGGCGGCATTGATGATGGTCTGCGTAGAGCGGTAGTTTTGCTCCAGTTTGAAAGTGGCGAGATTGGGATATGCGTTGCGCAGATTGAGAATGTTCTTGATGTTCGCCCCGCGGAACGAATATATGCTCTGCGCGTCGTCGCCTACCACGCAAAGGTTGTCGGCATCCGATGTCAGGCGCGACACTATCAGATGCTGCGCGAAGTTGGTATCCTGATATTCGTCGACAAGTATGTAGCGGAAAAACTCACGGTAATGGTTGCACACGTCGGGATTGTCGCGAAGCAGTACGTTGGTATAATACAGAAGGTCGTCGAAATCCATCGCATTGGAAATGGCGCAGCGGCTCTTGTAGGCTCGGTATATGGCCGAAATCATCGGACGGCGACAGCGGCGGTCGGCTTCGACAAGTTCGCGGTTGGCCTCATAGGCCTCGGGCGACAACAGCGCGTTTTTAGCCATTGATATGGCCGCCTGCACTGTATTGGGCTTATACACCTTGTCGTCGAGCTGCATATCCTTGATTATAGTCTTGACAAGCGACTTTGAGTCAGAGGTATCGTAAATGGTGAAATCGCTTTTGAACCCTATCAGCGAGGCGTGGCGGCGCAATATGCGCAGGAAAATCGAGTGGAAAGTCCCCATCCACAGTTTCGAGGCTACATCCCCCCCCACAAGGCTATGGATACGCTCGCGCATCTCCCTTGCCGCCTTGTTGGTGAAGGTGAGGGCCATGATGCGGTAAGGCTCGTATCCCTTCGCAAGCAGGTGTACAATCTTGTAGGTGAGCACGCGCGTCTTGCCCGAACCCGCCCCGGCTATCACAAGCGACGGGCCGTCAAGATATTCCACGGCACGCCGCTGTTGCTCATTGAGTTTACTCAGATAATCTTCCATCAGACCGATGTCTAAATAAATTTATTGATGGTAGCGTCGTAATGACAGTCAATCGCAGCAAGCCGGTCTCTGAGGCTATTTTCGTCAATGTCGAGGTCTTCACAAAGAGCATCGAGCGAAGGGTAAAAATCACGTAGCTTCAAGTTGATGAAGCTCAACAGCATGACCGGATCGGAAGGTATATCGTAGTTCATTTTATATCGTTTTTCACTACTGTCCACTAAAAATGGACTGGGTTAAAAATTAAATAAATTCGGTTCACTTGAACCATAGAGAACATTGACATTTTTGAAATTCGATTTGTCGAAGAGGTCTCTCAGATGAGTCTTGTCAGTCAGCGAGATTCCAAGAATCTGAAGTACTTCATAGATGCTCCGCTCCAGCTTCATATCGTGCTGCACGATTGCAACAAGACAATAAGTAATTATGGCACAGTAGATTTGGATGCGGACAGCATTCTCCGATGTTCCCCAGAACTTCTTGATACGCAGATGCTGCTTGATCCATTTGAAGAACAGTTCCACGCTCCATCGGTTGCGGTATAGCTCGGCGATTGTCTCGGCGGATGCCGTCAGATTATTGGTCAGAAAAATATATCTGGTGCCGTCTTCATGGTCGACGCATACCACCTTGCGGAGTTTTCCCGGGTAATCCTTAGAGCTTTTATAAACTGTGAAGTAGCCGACAGCATCCGAGACAACGTTCTTGGGAAGCCTTCGTTTCCATGTCTCGGGCTTGAATCGGACATTGGTTTTCGCCCTGACCACAAAGAACGCACCGATACGGTTTATAGTGTAAAGGTTGCCGAAATCGTTGTAGCCACGATCGAAAATGTAATGCGCTCCCTGCTCATACGGAATCTCCGGCATGGCCTTGGAGTCATGAACTTTAGCCTCGGTAATATGCACGAATGCAGGAACTTGAGCCTCCACATCGTAAAGCGTATGCATCTTGATTCCGCCCTTATGTTTGCGAAATTTCGCCCACTCGAACACCGACAGACAGAGATCTATGGTAGTGGAGTCAAAGGCGTATACATGGCCATCAAGCTCAAAGATTTTCTCTATTCTCCGACTGCGGGCCTCTGCAATCATGTAGAAGGCGAACTCCTCGAAGATGCGGTAATCGCGCTGCTCATTAGCCTTGCTAAGATTGCTCCGCGTCACGGATTTGCCGATGCCGAGATGGTAGAGTTTCCCCGCATGTGCTTCCATCGCCACGATGAGATCGCGCAGACTCTCACGGTTTGACAGTTGCCCGAACATCAACGTAAGCAGCTGATTCCAACAAGTATAACTCTTCACATACTTGTCGCCATCATACTTCTTCACGATGCGTAGGAACTTAAAATTGTCAAGAAACCCGACTAATTGGGCGAAAACGTATTTGTCTTTATTCATAACAGTCTGATTCAGACTGCAAAAGTAATTTCAAATCGTTGCGCGGCAAAATCGACTATAACAAATTGAATTTCAATGATTTCAAAGTACTCTTATGATTTTTTAGTGGACACTAATGA
>CAMWJS010000021.1 GCA_947174635.1 uncultured Muribaculaceae bacterium | reverse complement strand
CACTCCATGATATGCGGCTCTGCGTTTAACATTTATTGTCGAACCGGCTCTTAATACGCACTTACCTTCAAAAAAAACAAAAAGCCATCCCGCCACGGAACTGACATCAATTCCTATGGCGGGATGGATTTCTACTATTATTGAACTGAATCAATCAATATCGAGTGCCATATAGTGCTGATACGGATGGTCGCATGCAGGACAGGGATCGGGAGGCGTTGTGCCCTCATATATATATCCGCATACCAGGCATTTCCATTTTACAGGTTTCTCACGTTTCCATACAGTTCCGTCCTTGACCTGCTTCAGATAGATGTCGAAACGGCGACGATGCGACTCTTCGACATCTGCAATGGCGCGGAAATGCTCGGCAATCTCAGGAAAACCTTCCTCATCGGCTATTTTAGCAGAAGCCCGATACTGCTCCACACCTTCGACACGCTCCTCCTCCGAAGCGATTGCGAGGTTGGTGGCAGTGTCACCGATGATGCCTGAATCCACATCAAGCTCCACATTGACCGAACCGCCCTGCAACATCTTGAAAAAAACTTTCGCATGATGCAACTCATTGTCGGCCGTCTCGCGGAAAATCTGGCCAATCGGAAAATAGTTTTCTTTGTCAGCCTGTTTGGCATAAAATGAATAACGCGTATAGGCAGTAGACTCACTGACATAAGCCGCCACTATACAGCGTTCGGTTTTCGTACCTCTGATATCCTTTGTTGATTTTGACATAACTAATACATTTTAATAGTTTCACTTTGCAAATATAACGCCACATACCATGATTTGTTCGGTTCACATACCCACAAGCCACCGAATGTATTCAATCAAGTACACCTCGGGGCGCAATTACAGAATTGTCCCCTATGCCACGCTGATTGGACTGACGCGAGCGTACTGTCTCATCTTGAAATTGTATTCTTTAATATTTTTGCGTAATTTTGCAACGCTTCATTTCTCTCATCCACACACCTGTCATCTATAAAACAATATAATATGTTTATAAAGAAAATCATCGACAAGATACAACAGCTCAGGCGCGAACGCTCAAGCGCAGCCTATATCGACTGGCTCAGGTCGAAAGGCATGAAGATAGGCAACGGTTCATATATCGTCGACACAAGGGATATTGTTGTCGACACAAGCCGTCCGGAACTCATCGAGATTGGCGATAACGTACGTCTCAACAAAGGCACCCAGATATTATCGCACGACTGGGCTTCATATCTGTTTGTCAATGCCTACGGCGATTATATCCCGGCTCACGACAAAGTGACCATCGGATCGAATGTATGGACAGGACGCAACGTGACAATACTGCGCGGTGTGACAATAGGCAGCAATGTGCTGATTGGAAACGGCTCGATAGTCACAAAAGACATCCCCGACAACAGCGTGGCTGTCGGCTCGCCGGCGAAAGTAGTCATGACCCTGTCGGACTATTATGAGAAACGTAAAAAACAATATCTTGACGAAACCGTTCGCTGCGCCATAGCCATTTTTGACACAGGACGCGAACCTGTTCCCGAAGATTTCTATGATGATTATCCCGCGTTTGTCGATGCCCGCAATTATAAAGACTATAATTTCAACTATGCGAGACAGTTCCCTAAAAAAGAATCGTTCGAGAAATGGCTTGAAGTGCATAAGGCTCCATTCTGCGGATTTGATGAATTCATGGCACATGTCAGAACGGTGATGGAATCCTCGTCGCAAAAAGATTGAAACAATTAATCATGGAACAGAAACGCAACAGCGACAATTATATCCTTTCCGATGCCGATACACCTGCCGACTTTACCGCGGCCATCGAGAACGTCACGCAGCAGTCATGGAATGTCATAGAGCGCATAGTGCCGATGTCAAAAGCCAAAATACGGCGAGTGCTCGGTTTCTATCTGACTCCTCTCTCTTTTATGCTGAAGCACCCCAAAGCACACAACGTGATAGCCTGGCAGCAGTTTTTCGGAGTCTTGGCGGCATTTTTCAACCGCTACATATTTCACCGCCGCAAACTCTCGATTACGATAATGACATTCATCTACCAGCCCAAAAGCGGATTGGCGGGAAAAATGTTCTATAAAATGGTCAACAGCGCCATTAGTTCAAAATGCGTCAAAAGCATAATCGTATTCGCACGCAACGAAGTGGAGCACTATGAGCGCCTTTTCCCGAAAGCCAAAGGCAAGTTCCACTTTGTCAAGTTAGGCATACCGGTAGACAACGGCAATTATTACGATGCCGGGCTGGCATCTCAGGATTATTTTTTCGCTACCGGCGTAAGTAACCGCGACTATAATTTCTTAATCGATGTGTTTTCCGGCCTGAAAACAAGGCTGAAGATTGCATGCCCCAACATTCCCAATCCCGGACAAGAGAACATCGAAGTGCTCGGCAACTGTTTCAAAAACGACATGAAACGGTATCTTTACAACTGCAAGGCTGTAGCTATTCCGTTGAAAGACCTCAATGTATCGTCAGGACAGCTTGTGTTCATACAGGCTATGCAGTTCGGGAAACCGGTCATCATCTCTGACAGCGGCTCTACACGCAGCTACCTTGAAAACAATGTCGATGCAATCATATTACCGAATGACGTAGGATTGTGGCGCGAAGGAATAGAACGGCTTTTGAACGACAACAACCTGTATGAAACCATGTCGGACCACAACCGCAAGCGTGCCTTGTCAGATTTTTCCATCGCCGGTTTAGGGGAGAAAATCGGAAAAATGGCAAAGGCTTCGCTCTAAGCTCGCGCCAATCTGCATATTAAAACGAAAGTCTGTCTATTTTTTCTCAAGCGTCCACCACTCGCCTATGATTTCATCCCATTTGGCCGGTTTAAAAGGGACATTGCCTGAGAAATGTGCGAATGTCAACTCTCCGAAATAAATCTTTCCGTTGACATTATACAGGTCTACCCTCACCTGGCTCAGACCTTTCGACAACTTCCGCGATATCTCTATCATCTCGTCAAAATTACAAGGCTTGGCAATGGCTTTTTCGGCATTGGGATGACCTTGGGTGAATGGCAGATGGTTAAAATCGACATCAAAGAAGTCAAAGCGGGTGTCGTGCGGACGGTCTGTCGCTATAAACAGCATCTTGGGCTCACCGTCGAAACAGAAAAATTTATAATCCTTAAGCTCCGTTCCGCTCTCGTCGACCATATATTTTTCAGCTATTATACGTGGCTTTACATCCTTGTAAGGCCATTCCCTGTGCTCAAGATAGTAATTGTTGGCCAGGCTCTTTTCCAGCTTATTACGCGCTTCTTTCATATCGAGAGACGATTTGTCGCGGCATATCACCACGCCTCCGCTGTCATGCGTCGTCTTGAGAACAAACTGTTGCGGCAGCCTGTCAAAATCAATATCATCGAAACTGTTCCACACGCCAAGCGTAGGAATGATAATATCGTCATTGCCCATCACCTCAGCGATATAATCCTTGACGGCAGCTTTGTCTACAAGGCGTGTATACAACGGATTTCTGTCATATAGCTTCATCCACTGGAGCTTCTCATTGAAAGTGCGCGGATTCTTTAAATTCAGGCGCTTTTTCATTCCAAAAAAATATTCCCACTCAAGATACCGCCTGTCATTGGAAATATGTTTTGAAAATTTTCTTCTTAAAATCACGCCAAAAGCCCAGAACGGGTCATGACAGAAATACTTGATACGCCCCCATCGGCTTTTGTCGAGGGCAAGCTGCTTAGTAGTGCGTTTCATGACTTATATAAAATATCAATATCGTTTAATCAGGCTCTTGACAATCTTCTTCAGACTGAATGCAGGGAATAGCACCTTTGATGAAATATCGTCGATAAGCTGTTGATTATAAAAAGGAGTCTTTTTATATTGACTTGTCCAGTCATCCCACCGTGATGTAAAATCACGCCACGGCTTGGCTCCTGCATAGTGGATTATCACAGGCGTGCGGGCTGCCTCATCCAGTTGTTCAGGCGTAGTCAGTCCCATTTCCAGAAACCGGGCTCTGATTTCGGGTCTGACAATTCCCGTATAATTGAATTTCAGAGGCAGATAACCTATTCTTCCCTTGCAGGTTATATTAAGTATATCCTGGTCCTGAAAACTGTATTGTTTGTCGATATGGCTCAGGAACACAGGCTTGAAATTTTCCTCCCGTAAAAGACGGCTGTTGAAAATCAGAATGCCCGCATTGATGTATTCTCTGAAATCGAGACCGTTGTCGGTTATTTCCTTTCTTATCTTCTTGTTGGTAGAGAAACCGGGCGTACGTATACCGCAGATAAGTTTATCCCCCTCAACCGGATAATCATACAGTTCCGCAATGTCTCCCGTAACGACAATATCGCCGTCAAGATAGACCACTCTGTCGCGGTCAGGAATAATCCACGGTATAAGCAGGCGGAAATATGTAGCTTTTGTTATTCCTCTGACACAAAATGTATTGTCGAATATATCACCAACTGAGACAAATTCAATCAGACTGTCATGACGGGCAGTCAACTCACGCAGCATGTCCTTGTCGTCGTCAGTGACGTCATCGGCTACAAGAAGATAAATCTCACAACGCCGTGAGCTATGGGCCAGCATAGACGCAATCGCGACGTATGTTGGCATTATGAAATTATGGTCGGAGGAAAATACAACAGGTATCATCTGATTTTTGAAATTAGCCTTTCTTTAAAGAAATCGATAAAACAGCCAAAAAGTTTAACCGCACCATCTTTTTCCTATGCAGATTATATACAAAGCGGATTATCTTATACTTCAATCCCTTCTGAAATTCAAACAGCTCCCGCTTCTGCAGCATCTTGTGATATTTTTCGTTACAGATGATTTTTTTGAAAATCCCATACTTCCTGCGAAGCGGCATTCGTGCTTTCATTATAGGAAACCTCATCAGAAAGTAAGCCTGACAGAACGCATAGGCGTTTCCGGCATCCTGATATGGTGTTCCACGATATATTTCATTTATAATACCGGCTGTAGCCAGTATTATTTCAAATATATGTTCATTATAGTTACGCGACAGACTTCCTGTGTTGAACATATAATTGTACAACGCTTCGGGTATATAGGAGAAACTCCTGCAATTTCGCAGGAACATCAGGGTGAACACCATATCTTCCGACATATACTCTCGCTCGCTGACAAATCTGAAATCAATAAGCTCTCTGCGGAATATACCGTGCCAAATACCGAAATTCAACTGATTGCCGCCGAAATCCATGATAAAGCGGCGCGCAAGCTTAGGCATATCTTCTGCGGTATACTTCACATTCCCCATCTCGATCACTTCAACTGACTCCAGCGACGGGAGCTGTTGACGGAATCCACAATATACGCAATCCATATCGTTCGTCACAGCTTCATCCATCAGACGGGCGTACATTCCGGGCTCAAGCCAGTCATCGGAATCCACAAAAGCCACATAGTCGCCGGTAGCTTCATCAAGCCCTGAATTACGGGCATATCCGGCCCCGCCGTTTTTTTTATGGATTACCTTTATCCGACTGTCGCGCTCAGCCCATGCATCACAGATGGCAGCACTGCCGTCGGTCGACCCGTCATCAACCAGGATTATCTCCATATTGGCGTATGACTGACCTGCTATACTTCCGATACAACGGTCAAGATACGACTCGACATTGTACACAGCGACTATGACGCTAAGCTTTTTATTCTCCTTGCCCTCCATATAACCGACTATACTATATCCCAAACAAATGCGCTTCCGAAAAGACCGGGCTTGCCAACCTGAAGGAAAAATTTCACATAATATGCCACAAAGAACAATCCTATCAGCACCCAGTCTGTCAACTTGTATTTCTTTTCAGGCGTAAGCATTCCTCCTATTATTATCGGCTCAAGCGGAAGGAGCCACCATGCCATTCGGCCGATAAGCTCCACACTGCCACCTATCACACTGATAATAATTGCCAGATAGCTTCCGTAATACGCGATATTAAACCTACGGTCGCGGCGACACACGGCAAAACCAAACCATACGATAGCGCAGTTACACAAAAAATCGGTGATTTCACGCACCAGACTGTTTTCTATGCCACGGGCCTTGTCAAGGTCTCCTTCTTCCGTAAACCACTTTTCGCTATTGTCGACATATCCTTCGAAATTCGTATCCTGAAACGAATCCACCGTCTGCAAAGAATCGGCGAAACTGTCAAGATTGGTAATATCCCATACTGCCGTAAGCGCAAGATAAAACCCGAGCAAAGGCAAAGCCGACTTCAGCAGCTTCGTGAAATTGACATATGCACACACCAGAAACGCACCCACCACAAACAATCCGCTCAGATGTATGAACGGAATGATAATCAGCATGGCATACATCTTCTTGATACTACGCTGCAGATAATAATAGTAAGCATAATATACAAACGACAGTGCGATAAACTGGCGGATGAAATTTTCCGACGCATCAAGAGTCAGCAGATAGAAAATAGGGACAATCCAGAATGCATACTCGCGGAATTTCTTCACCAGAAGCATAAATCCTGAAATCAAGAGACCGCTGTATATCATGAATCCGAAATAGAACGGAATCTTGAAATTTCGGAAAAACATCACGAAAACATCATATAGAAACTCCCTCGTGATATTATTGCCCGCATAGATATCATATTCAAGCTCGTCGGCATATTGCGGATAATCCACCCCGCGGTCGAAACGGAGCCCCTGTATCAGGGTATAGAACACTATTATCGGCAACGCATAGTACCAATAATAGTTATTGTCACGGTTCTTATATGTAATGCCCCAACTGCAGAACACAATCACTGCGACCAGGAAAAGCCTCAGTCCCCAGAAAGTCGATACACTCTCAAGCACTATTTCCTTACACAGTATCATCGCAACAACTTTTTAATCGGTAATAATTCTATCAGACGTCGCACGAACAAACGCATCTCCGGAGCTACCATCCACAGCAAAAGCCCCTCGAAAAACGCAAACACTGTCACCGTGATGACCGCATTGATGGCAAATTTTGCAAAATTGTCTGCGTCAAGCAATATTTCTCGGAGTCCGACAGTCGTGACATACGCAACAAAAGCAAATACGAGCACATGCTTTAAATAAAGCTTGACATACGTAAACAATGGCACTTTCATGCCCCACCTGAAAAGATATATCGGCTTCCATATCCCCACAATCAGGACCAAAGAAACAAGCACCCCCGACAATATACCTGTAATGCCGAAGAAATATCCCAGAAGTATCGACAGCGAGATATTCACCACTGCCTCGGTAATCGGCGCCCATATATCGGCAAACATGCCATAGCCCTGGATGAAGTTATCGACTACCGTACGCATAAGCTGCATATACATCGTAGCGATAATGACAAGCAATGTCGATGTACCAAGAAGATATCCCGGACCAATCCATAGATTGATAAACGGGTCGGCAAGAATATAGAGTGAATAGCAAAAGGTTGTGGCGATCAGAAAGCGTGATGTGAAAATTTCTTTGAACACACGCAGTGTATGTTCTCTGTCGCCATGTGCTATAAGGTCGCCCACTCCGGCTGCAACTCCGTTGAACACCGACTGCATCAGCATAGTTATACCCTGCACTATAAGCATGTAGTTACCATATACGGCGACAAGCTTCAGATTGGCATAGGCATAGATTATAAGCGGAGAGGTCTGCGACAGCACATATCCCGCCACTTTGTGAAAGAAAAGCTGCTTTATCTTGGTGATGATTATTGCATATTTCTTGCGCAGCGATTTATCCACTTTGGCGGAGACTGATGCCAGATACGGGAAAGTGCGGTTCACCATCATCTGCAGGTTGACGGTAGCGACTGTACTGAACACGACCTGAAGCACGAGCCACCATACATAACCATGCGACAGGAAAGCCATAGCAAGTATCTGTGCCAGACTGCGGGCAAGCATCACCGATTTATAACTGTATGAAATCTTGTATGCCTGCTGCGAGGCAGTAAGTATCACCTGCTTGTAATTGAAAAAATAAGTGAGGAGCGCCGTGTAAAGCAACACTCCGAAAGAAGCGTATGCATACCACAGGGGCAAATCCATTTTTTTAAAAAACAGAGGAAAAAATGCCATAAGCACGATTGCTCCGACTCCAACCACTACAGCAATACGGCGGTAGAGCCATCCCTGTATGCTTATGATTTCAGATATGGTCTGCCTGTCATCATCCGCCAACGGCTTGTAAAGCGAGAATGCCACAGCCGTGCCGATACCCAACTCCGCAAGATTCAGGAACTGCAGAAGATTGTTGGCCGTAGTGTTCAAACCCAGCACATCAGCGCCTATATAGCGGATAAAGACAGTACGGGATACAAATCCCAATACCATCTCCAGCACGTAGAACAGAAGTGCGACCTTACTGTTTTTTAATCCTTGTGAAGTTCTTGACATACCGATGCTACACTTTCATTTACGATACGGCAATTAGACAATTCTGTTATCCGGCAATCCTATGGCCACGACGCAATATAGCCTCATGGCCCGCATAACCGTAATTGACCGTATTTCTACAATCCCTGCGCTTAATTGTCATTCCTGTTGCCATAGCCATAGCCGTAACCATAGCCGTAGCCGTAAGACGATTTGCCTGAACCGCTCTCAACTCCGTTAAGCACTGTTGTGAGATTTGTATAACGCTTGTTTTCATAATATTCCTGAAGAATATCCAGGAAATCACGTTTGAGATTTCCTACTCGCACCACATAAACCGTACGGTCGACCACTCGGGTTATTACCGACGAATCTGTCACAGGTTCTGTAGGCGGACAGTCAAGCAGAACGACGTCATAACGATCCTTAAGCTCAGAGATAAGCTTGGCGAAAAGAGGGCTGTCAATCAACTCCGCCGGATCCGGAGGTATTATACCTGCAGGAATGACATCAAGGCAATCCATTCCGGATGCTTTTTTGATTATAATATCGTCGAGTGTGGATGTTCCTGAAAGATATGATGTCACACCACGGTGAGGCGAGCCGAAACCTTTCGACAACGTGGCTTTTCTAAGGTCCACGTCAACCACTGCAACCTTTATTTTCTTCAAGGCATAAGCGGCAGCAAGGTTGAGCGATACAAATGTTTTACCTGAACCGGGTATCGCTGACGTCACCATCGTCACTATGCACTTGTCATCACGTCCTGCGGCTATACGCGAATTCATAAGCTCCAGATTTGAGCGTATCATTCGGAATGCCTCATTGACCGCCGACCCGTTGCCATGCTTGACGACAATGTCGCTCGGACTGTCTTCCTTGGACTTTTTCTTGAAAATATTTTTCAATTTTGATGGCTTCTTGCCATAGAAAGGCACGCTTCCGAGATAAGGAGCCTTGCAGCGGCTGTCAAGATCTGCCCGCGAGCGAACCAACGTATCCATATTGTAGCGGATGAATATAAGCCCCGTAGGCACAGCCAAAGCAAACACAAATGCAAACACAAGCGACTTCATGCCACGTGGAGCCACCGGCTTGTCGGAACCCATCGGAGGTGTAATTATACGCGTGTTATAGGCCGTAAAGGTCTTCGACAGATCATTTTCCTCCTTTTTTTCCAGCAGATAAAGATAGAGCGACTCCTTGACCTTCTGCTGGCGTTCCACGCCAAGCAGGTCATTGGCCTGAGCCGGACTGTTGGCTATACGCCCCGATGTACGGTTGCGCTCGGCCACCATATCATTGAGTGCGGTTTTGAGCTGATCAGTCTGCGTGCTCACCGACTGGACTATAGCCTTTCGCATTCCGTCAAGTCGACGGTCAAAATCCTTAACCAGCGGATTGCTCGTCGAATTGGCCGACACGAGTCGGTTACGCTCCATCAATACTGTATTATATTCAACAATCTCCGCATTTGTCGAGCCGCTTGTTGCAAGACCGGTTATCGACATGCTCGGAAGCACTTTGTCATAGTTCTCGGGATTGGAAATAAACTCCTGCAGATGCTTCGACATGGTATACTGGCTCTGAAGCTCAAGTATCTTTTTCTCAGCTTCCGATTGCTTGGCGAGGTCTACCGAAACTATAGCCTGAATATCAGGAAGAGCATTTTTCGACTTATAGTCAGAAATCTTACGGTCCACATCAAGAAGTTCCTCCTTGATAATATCAAGACGCTGGCTGATAAACTGAGCGGTCGCGTCAGTCATACGGTTCTTGTCCTCAATCCAGGTCTGGTTATAAACACTGATAACCGTATTGAGAATATCGGCGGCCCTTTCCTTTGAGTGGTCGGCAAACGACAGATTAATAACCGACGCCCTCCTGTTGGCAAGCACCGCATTAAGAGCATTGACAAGCCCCTGCACACGCCATCCCACCGGAGTATGGTATACTTCGATTTTCATGGCTTCCTTGATTTCCGAACCGCCATATTTAGGATTTGGAGTAATTATAAGCGTTCCGGCAGGAGTAGACACCGAGTCAACACCCTTGCCTAAATCAAGAGTATAGCTGTCGAAATATTTCTGCTTTACAAGACCTTTTTGGCGGATTTTATTTATCACAAACTTTTTATCCGGACTAAAGATGCCGTTCAAAGTAAACGAAGATTGCTCGTCGGGATTTGCAAACGTCAGTATAAAAGGCAGATTGGAACCGTAAAGAGTCCTGTCGCGCAGTCCGTCGGTCTGCTTATAGTCTGTGTTTAGGCCCAATATCCCTATCACTTCAAGCATAACTGCGGGTGACTGGATTGCCTCAAGCTCATTATCCACACTCGACATTGTAGTTATTCCGCCCAAATCGCCAAGAGCTGCCGCCATATTGCCGAACTGTCCGCCCTTGCTCTCCTCCTTGATCAGGACTGATGCAGTACGCAGATATGTAGGCTCGGTGCTGACCAGCTTGTACAAGGCAAAGCCCATAATTATAAATAATGAAATGGCATACCACTTCCAATGCGACAGGCACATTCTTAACATTTCCACAAAAGGTATTCCCTTTGATTTTTTCGAACTCTGATCCGTATCGGTAATTTGTGACATGGTTTTATCGTTGAAAGCTTCGTCTTTGTTACAAATATTTTTGTTTGAAGAGAGATTATAATGCCGCCGGCTATTTGAATATAAGCACCGCAACGGAAGTCAACACCGAGGCTATTGAAATCCAGAACGACGTTGAAATCAGATTGTTGCCGTTGACCGTCGACATACGCCCGCGTGCCGGATTGGGAGTGACATATATCATATCGTCCTGCTGTATGATATACGCAGGTGACTTCGACACCTTCTCGGCATTTGTCAGGTCGATATTGTACGTTTTAAGTATGCCGTCCTCACGACGGATCACCTTTACACCCACACGGTCACCGTAAATTGTCAGGTCACCGGCATTGGCAAGCGCGTCGAGCACCGTCATTCTGTCGCGGTCAAGCGGGAAACGGCCCGGATTGGCCACCTCACCGGTCACCGAATATGACACATTGACGAAATTTACTGATACCACCGGGTCGTCAAGCAGTTTCTGCGATACAAGATCATCCTTGATTTTGTCGGAAATTTCTGTCCTTGACAAGCCCTCAACCTTTATACGGCCCAATATAGGGAAGTTTATACAACCCTCTTTGTCAACCGTATACGTAGCCACTTGCTGATTATATGCCTGAGAATTTCCTCGGCCGGCAAGCGTAGTCACAAGCGGGAGGTTGAATATCGCCGCAAGTTCCGGGTTCTGACTGGTCACGATTATCGAAACCTCATCGTCAGGTTTGGCGACAATACCGTTATTATGGTCTATCTCAAGCACTTTCTCCGTCTCTAAATCCTGAAAATACACTATATTTTTAGGCATTCCGCACGAGGTCAGCAACAATAATGACGGCAGAAAGATCTTGATAATTTTTTTCTTTAACATAATTTTTTTTAGATTATATCATAACCTTAACGTAAGGCATGTATGCTTTATTATATTTTATTAAGATTTTTTGCAAATAACATTTTAAAAGGTCTAACTTCCCACACTTTCTTCATAGCGCAACAATTCTACCAGCGCATTATAATATTGCCGCTGAAGCTCGACATACTGGACCCCTGCCTCGACAAAATAATTTATATCGAGCACAAGTTCGGTAAGCGTAATAGCTCCCGACTCATAAGCCCGCTTCAGCAGTCCGGCATTATCACTTGCTGTCAGAGCATTTCCATATTCCGAGATGGTTTCCTTCAGGCCGTTGGCCTTTTTATAGACTGATTCTATTCTTTTTTCAAGCCTTATCTCCTCAGCCTTTTCACCAAACGCTGCAGAAACCTCTTCCGATGCAGCGGCCTTGCGCTCTTTTGATGCTCTCCACAACGGCACACTGACGCCGACTGCAAAGCCATTGAACAATTCTCCGCCCTCATGCGACAGACGATACCCGGCACTAAACCCGGGAAGTGTGCCTTTCACAGCCACATCCCTCCGTGCTTTAGCCACAAGTGCCTGATTTTTCGCAATCTGCAGCAACGGGTCATTTGCCTTTGCCACTGCCATATATTGTTCCATGCCGCCAAGTGCGACAAGCGGAAACCTGCCGAGACTGTCACACTGCTCTGCAATCGCGCTTACATCGCCTGTTGCCGTCGACAGCAACATCCCGGTCAACTCCTCCCTGACGGTTTTAGCCTCCGCCAGCTTAAGTTTAAATCCGGCAAGCTCTATCCGCATCTTGTTGACATCAAGAATACTTACATTACCACGGCTATACTCCGCTTCCAGAGTGGCAAGGAGCTTGTCACACCCTTCCACCGCCGTCTCCATCTGCCTGATTGTGAGATTTGCAGCGATTATATCCACGAGTGCCGCACGATATTTCGTACGCTGCTCGATGCGCTCCGCCTCGGTGTTAAGCATCACTCCCGACTGCTCAAGCGCAATCTGTCTGCGTCTCGCCCCATATACTCCGGGCCAGTCAAACGATTGAGAAACCGACAGATTGAATTTCTGCTCGCCGCTCTTACTCCGAAGATACTCTACCCCCGCTTCAGGATCAGACAGCACATTGGACACCCTGAGAGCATCACCCGAAGCTTCTGCCTGTAGACGCGACAGCTCCAGCTGGCTGTCTCTTTTCATCAATGACGCGACAATATCATCGAAACCGGCCGCTTCTGCCTTCATTGTAGCAAAACCTGCGGCCAATAACACTGCCACAATCCTTATATATTTTGTCTTATTCAAATGACTAATTCTTTAATCTTGACTACTGATATACATCGGCCATATATTGGCCGTCAGCAATATTATATAATTTTTCCGACCGCAAAGTTATACAAAATGTCGGTATTGACAAAACCATACCGACATTTCCGGTCTACTTCTCGTCTGTCACTGACTCCTCTTGGTCAATACCATCCGTTTTTGCATCACATTCACTACCATTTCTGCGCTTATATATCATATATAGCACAGGCACTATGAACAGATTGAGGAATGTCGAAGACGCAAGGCCTCCGAGTATCACCGTAGCCAGCGGCGACTGTATTTCATTGCCGGGATCTCCCCCGCGCAATGCCAGCGGTATCAGCGCCAGTGCCGACGTCAACGCCGTCATTACTATCGGCGTCAAACGGTCGAGCGACCCTTTTTTCACCGCTTCGGCTACGCTCAGGCCACCGCATGTCAATGCATTATATCGTGACATGAGCAGCATTCCGTTGCGTGTGGAGATGCCAAGCAGCGCGATAAACCCGATGATAGCCGGGATATCGAGATTCCCTCCGGTCAACTGCAATATAAAAATTCCGCCAATCATAGCCAGTGGTATGTTCACCAGTATTATGAACGACTGCCTGAGATTCTTGAACTCGAAATAAAGAAGACCAAGTATAGTCAGAAGCGACAGCAACGAAGCATATACGAGTCGCGTCGATGCCTCTTTAGCCTTGGCCGACTGTCCGGCATCCTCTATCGTGTATCCCTCGGGGAGTTTTATATTGTCGGCCTTCCGCCTGATTTCCTCAACAGCCGTAGTCACATCCCGTCCCTCAATGTTGGCCGAAACGATAATACGCCGGCGGCTGTTCTCTCGGTTCACGGTGTTCTGACTCTCGGTATATCTCACCTCGGCCACATCGCCAAGTGTGACTTTACCTCCGGGCGTGTCCACTGCGACGCCCGACAACCGGTCGACAATATCCTCCTGCGGTATGTCATACCTGAGCGTGATGTCGCGCGGATACCCGTCAATGTACACCTGCGATACAACCATTCCCGACATTGCGGCCTGCAACGCATTATTGAGCATTGCCGGGGTCACACCATATCGCGCCATCAGACGGCGACGCGGCGTGACCGACAGTTCCGGACGCGCCATCTGCTGCTCTATAGCCACATCGCGCAGCCCCTCTGTTTCTGTCATAACCTCCTTCAACTCTTTGGCTATATGGTTCAACTGTTCGAAATCATCGCCATATATTTTGAACACAATCGGCGACTCCGACCCCGACAGCATCGCATCAATGCGGTGAGATATCGGTTGCCCTATTTCAATGTTCACACCGGGAATCACCGACAGTCTGTTCCTCAGGTCATCGGCAATCTCGCCGCGGCTCCTGTCGCCGAGAGTATAAGGGGCCTCTATTTCCGACACATTCGTACCCAAAGAGTGCTCATCGAGCTCAGCCCTGCCGGTCTTGCGCGCGACAGTCTCTATTTCCGGCACCTCGAGAATGAGTTTCTCTGCAAGACGCCCTATCCGGTCGCTCTCGTCAAGCGATATCCCGGGCAGCGCGCTGATATTGATAGTGAACGAACCTTCGTTGAACGGTGGCAGAAAGCCTCGGCCCATACCGGCCGCCATAATAGCCGCCACGACAAACATAGCTCCGGTAATTCCAACCAGCACCCATTTGTGACGCAACGCACGCGCCAGCCCATGTCCGTATACCCGTTTGAGCCAACGCATCGTCACCGGCTCCCGCGTCAGAGCCGCCTGCGACCCTTTTGTCCCCAACAGATAGCTGCACACCACAGGAGTCACCGTAAGAGCTACTATCGTCGACGCTCCCAGTGCTATTATGAATGCCACTCCAAGCGGCACAAGCATACGCCCCTCGACTCCCGACAGGAAAAACAGCGGCATGAAGCCGGCAATGATTATCAGCGACGAATTGAATATCGGCATTCTCACCTCCTTCGAAGCCTCGAACACAACCTTTACCATGCTCTTGCGCTCTCCCGCAGGCAGCTCCCTGTTGGCACGCAGGCGCCGGCTCACGTTCTCCACGTCTACTATCGCATCATCGACAAGCGAACCGATAGCAATCGCTATACCTCCAAGAGTCATCGTGTTGACTGTTATCCCCAGCATGTGGAGTATAAGCACCGTTATGATTATTGACATCGGCAACGCTATGAGCGATACTGCCGTTGCACGTACATTCATCATAAAGAAAAAGAGCACTATCACCACCATTATGGCGCCCTCGAAAAGCGACGATGTCAGATTGGAGATAGACATGTCGATAAAATCGCGCTGCGCGAATATATCAGTCGATATATTCAACTCTTCCGGCAGAGATTTTTTCGCTTCGGCGATTACATCCAGAAGCTTTTCTGTAATACTGATTGTCCCCACGCCGGGCTGCTTCGTGACGGTCATTATTACTGCCGGGTTGCCACGGTATGAAGCGACTCCTACCCGTGGCGACTTGCCGGCAGTGCCTATACGCGCGATATCGCTGAGTGTTATGATCCGGCCGCCGTCAGCACGTATCACCGTGCAGCCTATTTCATCGACATCAGCGGTCGACACATCGGCCTTCACCACATACTCGTTGCCATATCCCTGCACTATGCCGCCCGCACTGTTGGCATTTACATCCTGCAAAGCTTCGGCCACTTCCCCGAGCGTCACTCCGAGATTGCGCATTTTCCCTTCATCAAGCGATATCTGATACTCCTCTTCGACACCGCCTATCACCGATACGGACGACACTCCCGATACCCCCTGCAATGCCGGGCGCAGCCTGCGGTCGGCTATCGTACGCAACTCTGTAAGCTCGAGGCTGTCAGAACTTAACGCCACGATAAGTATCTCCCCGAGTATCGACGATTGCGGCCCGATGACAGGCGTTTCTGCCATAGGCGGCAACTGGCTCTCCACCCTGACCAGACACTCGGCTACAGCCTGACGTGCCACAAGCGGCTCCGTATCTCCGGTAAACTGGATATTGACCACCGAAAAACCGGTTGTCGACGATGAGCGCACACTTTCCACACCACGTGCCCCGGCCACAGCTGTCTCTATAGGATATGTCACCATCTTCTCAACCTCTTCGGCCGCCATACCCGGAGCTTCTGTCATGACCGCAACCGTCGGCGCGTTCAAATCGGGAAAAATATCCACCTCCGTGCGAAGCAGCGTGAACACACCCCCAATCAGTATCACCGCCGACAGCAAAAGTATTATCAGACGGTTGCCGAGCGAAAATTTTATTATACTGTTTAGCATCTGTACGGATATTAATGATTATGTGTATGACCGGGAGGTGTTGCACCCGAATTTTCAGCGAGGCGCACAAATGTCACCCCTTCTGTGACCACAAGGCTTCCGGGCTCAAGGCCCGACACCTCTACAAGATGGCCGTCTGTAGCCCCCGTTGTCACCGGAACACGGCGGTAATGGTCGCTTCCACGCTCCTTTACATACACCATTTTCTGCCCCATCCTGTCAGAAATTGCCGACCGCGGCACCGCCACCGCCTGTCGGGCTGTCGACGACGGAAGATAGACCTCCGCATAGCTTCCGGCCACCACATTGTCAGTCTCCGGCAAACTGAAATACAGACTCATATATCCCGGCATTGCCGATGCGCTGCTTTTACCGGACATTGCGGTCGCCTCTATCACATTGTCGAGGTGCGGAAATTTCACTTTAGCCGATTTCACATTTTTCAGACCGTCGCTTTCGCGCACAGGCACGTCAACCCTAAGCGTCATGCCGCCGTCGCCCGAAATCTCTCCGATGACATCGCCGGCATTGACATAACCGCCCTCGCCCGCAGTCAGACTTGATATCACCCCGGACATCGGTGCGGTTATCACGCTGCCGGCACCACCCGACATATTGTTTTTCGCCCGCTCCAGATTGGTAAGCGCCTGATTGTACTCAGCCACCGTGACAATGCCGTCGCGACGAAGCGGAGCCAGACGGTCCACCTCTTTCTGCGCGGCCTCGAGTTCAATCCTCGCGGCCTGGAGCTGGTCGCCTCCCGCCATACCGGCAGTTGTGACTTTACCTATACGGGCACCGCGGGCCACCCTTGCTCCGGCGCTTATTCCTTTGTCGAAGCTTACACGCCCCGCCATCGGTGCGGCAATCACACCCCGGTTTGATGTGTTATACAGCACTTCACCCGATGCCTTGACTGGCACCGAAAATTCCGACAACCCCACTTCGCTGACCTTTATACCAAGTTCCTCAGCCTGATGGCCATGTATCTCAATCTCTCCGTCATGGGCCGCACCATGCTCCACGGCATCGGCATGCTCATCTCCGTGCATGTCATGGGTGTGCGCGCCGCCATTGCCACAGCCGGCCAGAGCCAATGCCGCCGGCAGAATAAATAAACTTAAATATTTCATTCTAAAGTTAGATTTTAAAATTAATGTATCACGGCCATAGAGATGTCAAACACATGCAACAGCCCTACAGTCATCGTATCGATACCACAAAATTAAGTCTTGATTTTTGCAACCGTGTGTCAAAATCATACAAACGGAGGCCCGCGGAGCCGACTGACGTGACTGTAACCCACAGTCACACCGTCCGCCTCATATTCCCATAATACGACATCCCCGGGAAATTCCGGCATAGAAAAGTCAAACGACCGGTCCACAGCAAGCAGACACCACGCACAAATGTTTTCCATGTGCGGGGCGGCACTCTTCATCATCATGGCTTCGTCCAGATGCATTCCGCAGTCCGGAGCCTCATCACCGTGAGCCGCACACCCGCCATGACCGTGGCAATCTCCATGCTGGAGTCCAATTGCCACATCCTCATTGCCATACGTCAGAAAAAAAGCATTCCCGCAAGCATCATGGTGATGACATTGAAATACTGTAACACAGCCTATCAACGCCATCAGCAACACTGACACTATACGGTTCATCCTTTCCATTTCCACAAAAATAATATTTTTTCACTTATCCGGCAAATACGCAGTGCCTGATTACCGAACTTTTTACCTTTGACCGACGTTTTACCGACAAACCACAAAACTGAACTCTTATGACTTATACACAACCTCAGCTTCCTTACCCCTCCGATTCACTCGCACCGGCGATATCGCAGGAGACAATCGATTTCCACTACGGCAAACACGAAAAAGCCTATATCGACAATCTCAACAAGTTGATCAAGGACACCGAGTTTGACAACGAAGACCTCGAAGAAGTCATACGCCGTGCCGAAGGACCGCTTTTCAACAACGCCTCGCAGGCATGGAACCACATATTCTACTTCTTCTCCTTCTCACCCGACGGTGGAGGCGAACCTTCAGGCGAACTCGCCGATGCAATCCGCCGCGACTTCGGTTCGTTCGACAACTTCAAGGAAGAATTCGAAAAAGCCGGTGTGTCGCTCTTCGGTTCGGGATGGGTATGGCTGTCGCGCGACCAGGACGGCAAGCTCTTCATAACACAGGAACCCAACGCCGGCAATCCGTTGCGCAAAGGACTCACCCCTATCCTGACTTTTGATGTTTGGGAACATGCCTACTACCTCGACTATCAGAACCGTCGCGCCGACGCCCTCAAAAGCCTTTGGGACATCATCGACTGGGACATGGTAGAATCAAGATACTGATTGGACAACTACTCATAAATTGACTTTTTCATACTAAGAACGAATAGCACTTAATTGTAAGCATAATGTGATGAATGGAGAGAGAGGCACGCGTGAGCGCCCCTCTTTTTCTTATATATATATCTTAAATCCACCGCAACCGCCAGTTTTACCTGTTTTTTTTAATTTTTGCTTCAGATTTGTCGGTTATTGTTATCATACTTTTATTAACTTTGTGAAATCAAAGATAACTTAACCCACAAAACACATTATATCATGAAAGAAAAAATCCAGGAAGAGTTCAAAAAACATTTCGGTGGCGAAGGCACACTCTACGCATCGGCCGGACGTATCAACCTCATCGGCGAACACACCGACTACAACGGCGGATACGTATTCCCCGGAGCCATCGACAAAGTCATAATGGCTGAAATACGCCCCAACGACACTGACAAAGTACACGTTTACTCTATCGATATCGACGACACCGCCGAATTCGGCCTCAACGAAGAAGACGCCCCCAAACAGCAGTGGGCCCGCTATATCTTCGGTATCTGCCGCGAAATCATCAAACGTGGCGGCACTGTCAAAGGTTTCGACGCAGTCTTCGCAGGCAACGTTCCCCTCGGCGCCGGTCTCAGCTCTTCCGCCGCTCTCGAAAGCTGCTTCGCTTTCGCCCTCAACGACCTCTTCAACGGCAACACAATCGATAAATTTGAACTCGCCCGCATCGGCCAGTCCACCGAACACAACTATTGCGGCGTGAACTGCGGCATCATGGACCAGTTCGCTTCAGTATTCGGCAAGAAAGGCAACCTCATGCGCCTCGACTGCCGTTCGATGGAATTCGAATACTTCCCCTTCAACCCCCAGGGCTACAAACTCGTGCTCGTTGACTCTGTAGTCAAACACGAACTCGTCGACTCTCCCTACAACAAACGTCGCCAGTCATGCGAACGCGTCGCAAAACGCCTCGGTGTTGAGACTCTGCGCGACGCCACCAAAGAAGCTCTCGACGCAGCCAAATCAGATATCTCGGCTGAAGACTATTCGCGCGCCAAATTCGTAATCGAAGAAAAAGAACGCGTGCTCGACGTCTGCGACGCTCTCAACCGCGGTGACTACGAAACTGTAGGCCAACTCATGTATGCCACTCACAACGGTCTGTCGAAAGACTATGAGGTAAGCTGCGAAGAACTCGACTTCCTCAACGACGTTGCCAAGGAATGCGGCGTGACCGGTTCGCGTATCATGGGCGGCGGTTTCGGCGGATGCACCATCAACCTCGTTGCCGACGATAAATACGACCACTTCATCGCCGAAGCCAAAAAACGCTTCAACGAGAAATATGGCCACGAACCAAAGATCTACGACGTTGTCATCAGCGACGGCGCACGCAAAGTTACTGAATAATATACTTAATAATATTCCACATGAATATCTCAAAAGAGAGTGTAATGTCGCCCTTTGGCGACATTACACTCTATACTTTAACGAATAAGTCGGGAGCGCAGGTAGTGCTTTCATCGCTCGGCGCAGGCATCAACAAAATCATTGTCCCCGACAAAGACGGCAATATGGCCGACGTAATCCTCGGGTACGAAAATCCCTGCGACTACTACAACGACGGCCCCTGCTCAGGCAAGACTCCCGGCCGCTATGCCAACCGCATCAAGCATGGCAAGATTACAGTCGACGGCAAAGAGTACAGCCTTCCGATCAACAACGGCCCCAACCACCTTCATGGCGGCCCGGAAGGTTTCCAGAATCATATCTGGGACTCCGAGGCAAAAGGCAACAGCGTCATCTTCACCCGCGTAAGCCCCGACGGCGAAATGGGCTACCCCGGCAAACTCAAAGCCACCGTCACCTACACATGGGACGACGACAACCGCCTCACCATCGACTACGAGGCCACAACCGACGCTCCCACCTACGTCAACCTCACCAACCACGCCTACTTCAACCTCAGCGGCCACGACACAGGAAGCGTGCTCAACCACCTCCTTCACCTCAACTGCTCGCGCTATCTCCCCACCGACCCGTCTGAAGCCCCGCTCGGCAACATCGACCCCGTAGCCGGCACTCCGATGGACTTCACATCACCAAAAGCCATCGGACGCGACATCAACGAGGACTTCGAGGCGCTCAAGATAGGCAAAGGCTATGACCACTGCTACGTAGTCGACGGATGGGAAAAAGGTCGCCTCTCGGAAGTAGCCACCCTCACTGACCCCGTGAGCGGACGCACTCTCAAAATATCTTCGACCCAGCCCGGCGCACAGGTCTACACCGGTAACTGGCTGACAGGCTCGCCCAAAGGCAAAGGCGGCGTCGAATATCACGACTACGACCTCGTGGCCATCGAGTGCCAGGGATATCCCGACGCACCCAACCAGCCGGCGTTCCCCTCGCAGCTTCTGACTCCCGGCGAAACCTACCGGCAGACTATTATCTATAGCTTCGGATTTTGATTTAACATTCTAACAACAATCATAATTACAGAAAATGAAACCCACGTTATTTGTACTTGCAGCAGGCATGGGCAGCCGTTACGGCGGCCTCAAACAGCTCGACCCTCTCGGTCCCAACGGTGAAACAATCATGGACTACTCTATCTACGACGCCATACGCGCCGGTTTCGGAAAAATAGTTTTCGTAATCCGTAAAGACTTCGAGCAGGATTTCCGCGAAAAAGTCCTCGCCAAATATGAAGGACACGTACCGGTGGAAGTGGTGTTCCAGTCAATCGACAAACTTCCCGAAGGATACACCTGCCCCGCCGACCGCACCAAACCCTGGGGCACCAACCACGCCGTGCTCATGGGCAAGGAAGTAATCAACGAGCCCTTCGCCGTAATCAACGCCGACGACTTCTATGGCCGCGACGCATTCGCCGTAATAGCAAAAGAACTCATGCGTCCGCGCGACCGCAAAGGCGACTACTGTATGGTCGGCTTCCGCGTAGGCAACACAATGACTGAAAACGGCTCAGTGGCACGCGGCGTATGCTCAACAAGCGATGCCGGTCTCCTCACCTCGGTTGTAGAACGCACCGCCATCTCCTACGACAAAGACCACAACATCGTCTTCACCGACGAAAACGGCGTAGAGCAGACCATCGCACCCAACACCCCCGTATCGATGAACCTCTGGGGCTTCACACCCGACTACTTCGAGTATTCCGACCGTGAATTCAAAAAATTCCTCGACAAGGACATCAACACTCCCAAAGCCGAATTTTTCATCCCCCTCTGCATCGACACCCTGATCAACTCCGGCGAAGCCACAGTCAAAGTTCTTGACACAGATTCACGCTGGTTCGGCGTAACTTACGCAGCTGACCGTCCCGGTGTCGTAGAGAAATTCGCCGCGCTCCATGCCTCAGGCGAATACCCCACCCCCCTCTTCAGCTAATCCCCACCCGGATTATAAAAGTCACTAAGGTCACTAAAGTCACTAACGTCACCAATCAAAGACGTTAGTGACCTTAATGACTTTAACGACCTTAGCGACCTTAGCGTCCTCCTGAGCCGACCTTAGTGACCTTAGTGACCTTAATGACCTTACCACATTCCCATTCAAAATAAGACCCTATATTTGGTTCTTATTTTGCGAATGGCTATATTTGCCCCATGGAAAAACTTATCGAAAATAGAGGGAATTACAAACAACTGATATCATATCAAAAAGCCGATGCAATATTTCGGCTTACATACTATTTCTGTGAAAAATACCTCAAAAAAGGTGATCGGACAATAGACCAAATGGTTCAGGCTGCCCGTTCCGGCAAGCAGAACATTATTGAAGGCTGCGCAGCTTCCTCCACTTCCACTAAAACCGAGATCAAACTGATTAACGTAGCAAAAGCGAGTCTGAGAGAATTGATAGAAGACTATAAGGATTATTTGAAGACCCGCATGTTCCGTATATGGAAAGAGGGTGATATTGAATATGAAGCCATGAGGAAACTTGGGCGCGAACACAACGACGGAGACTTCTTCATGTCACTGGCTATGACGAGACCGCCGGAAACTATCGCAAATATGGCAATAATACTCCTCAATCAAACTGACTACCTTCTTTTTCGACAACTAAAAGCTCTTGAAAAGTCATTTCTTGAAACAGGAGGATTCACCGAAAAACTCTATCGCATGCGCTCAAATAACCGCAACAACATAAAGTAAGCCAAAATCCCCTCCGCGACATTAATGTCCTTAACGACTTTAACGACCTTAGCGACCTTACATTCTATTTCACTTATATGACAGAGCCGGACGCATCTTGAAATATTGCGACAGATAATTGTTGTCCGGATTTATAGCTATAATCTTGCCTTGCGGGTCAATCAGATATGAATTATAGCCCTGATTTACCCCATAATCCTGTATAATCTTGTCGAGATTCGCATCTCCGGCAAAATACTGTTCTTCGGGATGCAAATGGTCACGACTGACTATCTCATTGAACAACTCCTCGCTTCTGTCGAAATTGACCGACAGCCGCTTAAGCCTGCCGGCATCCGTTATAGGCAACATATTGTACTCATTCGACTTCAGACGTGAATTGGCATCGGCCGACGACCAGAATTCCAGAAGCACATACTTACCTCTCAGATCGTGTAGCGACACAGTCGAGTCATTTCGCGTCACAGCGAAATCCGGAGCCATCTCCCCCATATCGGGCTGCGAGTCAACACCAATCATTCTGGAGCCGAATAATGCGATGACTCCAAATATCAATATCAACATCAATGTGTTTCTCATAACTGCTTATCATTATCTATTTAATAGATAACAAACAGCCGATTGAAATAGATATGCATCTTCACCTCTTTTAAGAAAGTTTGGGCAATATCAACACTCCTGCCAGCTGCCACATTAAAAAAACGCCCGAAGGATATTCTCCGGGCGATCAAAGTCTTTGGTCGGTCAATATATTACCAAGCGAATGTCACAGCATCCCATTCATAGTCACCGCTCCAAAATCTTGTCGGGAGATTGTCTGCATTGAATTCCCAGTGATAAGTCTCGGAATTGGTATAGTCTGAACCGCCCTCTACTGCCTTAACAGAATAGCCCATCGGGAGATTTTTGGTCGATTTGCCAAGCATTCCTGCGAAGTAAGCTATACCCATCTCATCCATGTCAATGTGGAAGAAGTCGTCAAAAAGCATTATGTTGCCCTTGTTGGCTACTGCTTTTGCATTCTCGGCATTGGTATAGACGAATGTATTTTCTCTGCGGTCGCCATCCTCTTCCACCTGCACCACTTTGGTAATATCTCCATTAGTGTAGGTGATAGTGAAATCGTCGCCACCCTCGCTGCGCTGCAGACGCGTCAGCTGGCCGTCAGCATTATATTCGAATTTCCATGTATCCACGCCATCCTCTGCGTCAAGATACACCTGCTCTGCGTATGTCACGAAGCCATTGCCGTTGAGCTGCATGTAAAAATCGCTGCCATCTGTAGGATAATCCTTGTCACGGATTTTCATCAGAGCATTGAACTGGGTTGCACGGCTGAATGTGCCGTATTCAAATGTCACCTCTTCGCTGCCGTCGACAATTTTGGTCACCTGTCCCTTGTCATTTGTAGTAAAGGTCGTACCGTCGACTGAAGTGGGAAGACCCTGGGTAAACACATTGTCAATCGAAGGCTCACCGCCGATTCCGGGCACCTTGTCATCATCATCATCGTCGCTGCACGAAGTAAGCACCATAGCGAAAGCAGCGAAACCGATCGAAGTCAATTTGATAATTTTATTCATAACTATTCTTTGCCGAAGGGCTTTCTACTCCGACACAATTGTCCAAATAACAAATAAGTCACTGAAAGCCTGATATTTACCCCCATATTTTAAAACAAAAATCAGGCGGGCAGACATTATATCCGTGACTTACATATTTACGCAAAAATAATGTATTTTTGGCAAAATACCAAAAAATCAGTGCATGTTAACAGATGCTATAGTAGGGCCGGAGGCTCGGATTTATGATTAACCGGGGTTCGGAGACCGCGGAGCGGGCGTAGCCCCCGGGAATATCAAGCTACTATATGATACAAGGCCGGGAAGGCCGGTTTGTGGTGGCTGCCAAACCTAAAGATTATTTTATTGTATGCACCGGCATTTCTGTCTGAACCGTATTTTTCCTTCTTTGCGAAATAAAAAACTCAAAAAAACGATAATAAAAAACAAGAAACAATCTTAGAAACAATCTTCATAATAAACAATCCGCCATATATCAGAGCAACTGCATGCAATGATATTGGCGGATTGAAATATCCAATTGACTTCGTGCTGTTATCGGCCGGTCTCGTGAATCATATCCGCAAGACGACGGTTATACAGATCCTGTCCAAGGAGCTCCTCGATAGTCATGTGCATGCGGTAGCGCCAGTAGTGACGCGGATTTGCAGGCACGTTGATCTGTTCCTCAAGCGGATTCTGGCGGCGGATGCCTCCGTCAATCGACAGCCAGTCCTGCAAAGGCAGGATACAGAGCATTGACGGCGACTTCAGGTGCAGATCGACGATTTTCTCACATATCCACGGTTCGGCATATTGCGGAGCGGCGCCACCTTCGTGGAGCACACTGTTGTAGAAATGCTGGGTCTTATCACGGTTCTCTTCCCACCACTGGCGTATGCCGCCCATATCGTGGGTCGATGTGGTGCATACCGAATAGTAGGGATAGCTCCATGTGTTGCCGAACTCGGTGCGCGGGTCTTTGGGCATGCGCTGTATTTCAAGCGACAAGATTTCGAGCGCGCTCATCACTGCAGGCACACAGTCGGGTATCATACCGAGGTCCTCCGCGCAGGTGAGCATGTCGGTGGCCTCAATCAGCGGGGGCAGCTTCCACATTGCCTTGCCATACCAGAAGTCGTTGTGACGGTGATAGTAGAAATCGTTATACAGACGGTCGAAGCACCAGCGCTCATAGTCGTTGAGAGCGCGATAGGTATAGGTATACTGGGCTGAAATGCGCGGATGGTACTTGCCTTTTTCGTACGGGTCCTCAATGAAGAGCACCTGGTCAATCAATCCGAGCAGACCGTTGCAGATGCGTTCGTTATGCTCGTTCTTCTCCTGTGTGGCGAAATAATCGGCAACCTTGCGCTGCGTGTCAAATTCAGCCTTGAGCTTGTAGCGGCCATAGCCTGCGTCGTTGAGGAAACGCTCTTTGACCTCGGCTACATGTTCTCCGAAGAAATCGCCGAGGAAGTAGTCCATTATAAACGGCGTTGACTGCAGGTCGACATCAATCCAGAAATCATAATTGTTGCGGAGTTCGTCGGGAGTGTAGGGAAGCGCCGGATTAAATACGCCGAGCAGACCGTGGACTGCGTCCATAGGTATCTGCCATATACGGAAGAAACCGAGCACGTGGTCGATACGGTAAGCGTCGAAATATTCCGACATCTTGCTGAAACGCTGACGCCACCATGCGAATCCGTCCTTGTTCATCTCCTCCCAGTTGTAGGTCGGGAAGCCCCAGTTCTGGCCGAGCACCGAGAAATCATCCGGCGGCGCGCCTGCCTGACAGTCGAGGTTGAACAGACGGGGTGAAATCCATGCGTCGACACTCGTACGCGAGATACCGATAGGTATATCGCCCTTGATGGCGACACCGTTGGCATGCGCGTAGTCACGCACGTGACGCATCTGTTTGTCAAGATTGAACTGCTGGTAGTAAACGAAGTTGATGTCGTCGGCATTCGCCTTTACAAACTTCTCGATTTTCGCGGCATCATATACTGCATATTCTCCCCACTTTTCAAATTCGGGAGTACCGTTCTTGTCGCGGAGCACACAGAATGCGGCGTAGGGGGTAAGCCATTCGGCGTTCTTCTCCACAAATGCCTTGAATTCATCCGAAGCGACAACCTTCTCCCCTTCCTGGGCGAAAATCTCACGTGTAAACGCGAGTTTGCCTTCATTGACGCGCTCGTAGTCAATCTCTTTGAGTTCGTTCAGCTCTCGGCCGAGATTGTCGTAATAGGCCTGACGCTCGGGATTGTCGAGCTTGCCGAGTTCGCTCAGACGCAGATACATCGGGTGAAGCGCAAACGTCGAATTGGCGTTGTAGGGATACGAGTCGGTCCATGTATGTGTCATGGTGGTGTCGTTGATGGGGAGTATCTGCAGGAAACGCTGTCCGGTAGAGGCCGCCCAGTCAATCACCTTTTTCAGGTCGTAGAAATCACCGACGCCGAAGTCTTCCTCCGAACGTACAGAGAATACGGGAATGGCGACACCGGCACCGCGCCACGGCGCGAGCGGATTGACAAAACGCATGCCTCCCACCACAAGCACTTCGTTCTTCTGTGCCGGACGGATTGCAAACGTACGGTTGTCGCAGCCCTCCCATGCCACTACCTCTCCTGTGGCCTTGTCGAGGATAAGGAATTTGTAATCGAATATTTCCGGAAGGTTCTTGAACTCGAGGTTCACGCTCCATTCGGGGAAATTGGCATCATTCATGCGCACTGCTTTCGCGGGATCCCATTCGCCGAGAGCCTCGCACTCGCCGCAGATGGCGAGCACCTGATTCGGAGCCACCATCGGAGCCGACACCGAAAGATTGAGTATGCCGTTTTTCACCGACAGCTGCTCGTCGCGCTCCTGACGGCCGTTGACACACTCGGTGAACACCGTCGAATAGAACGGCTTGTCCCACGGCTGATCCTGCCAGCGGTCATATATTTCGTATGCCTTCGAGCTGCGGCCGCGGTGAAATCTGTGTCCGTGTCCCCACTCGTTTTTCACATACCCGTTATCGTGACGGATAAAATAGCGGTATGCGAAATCGGGAGTGTTGTCAGGCAACTCGACAACAGCCTGCCATGTGCCGTCACCGATAAGGCGCATCTTCACAGCCTTGTCATAGTCGCCGGCGCCCATCTCCACAAGTGATGAAGTGATGTAGACTGCCTCGCCCCAGTTGGTGCGATAGTCGATATTAAAGGTTAGCTTCATAGATGATGAGAAGTTATTGTTATTATGATTGATTTAAAAATTATCTGTTGATATAATCACATAAATACCGGCCGTTTGTCAAGCCATTCCACCGTGCATTTCATACCGGCAGACACCCTCTAAAACAGCGGTGTCACGAAATCAGGTTTTCAAGGCTTAAATATAGTATGTTTTTTTGACATTCATGCCCGATTTTTTGAAAAATTTACAAAAAATCGGGCATGAATTAATTTTATCAGCCGTTTTATGCTTTATAACATATCTTTTTGACGGCCATACACTCATTTACCGCCTTATCAGCCGCATTTCGAAGTGCCGCAGTTGGTGCATATCAGACATCCTTCCTGATATACAAGCGACTCCTGGCCGCAGTTGGGACATGTCTGGCCGCTGGCTCTTGTTCCGTTGGGGAGATACTTCTTCAGCGCGCGCTCCACACCCATCTTCCACGTGTTGATTGACTGGCTGTCGAGTTCAAGTCCCGACACAAGTTTAAGCACCTGGTCGATCGGCATGCCGTAGCGCAGCACTCCCGATATGAGCTTGGCGTAGTTCCAGTATTCGGGATTGAACTTATCGGAAAGGCCTTCGATAGTGGTTTTGTGTCCGCGCTTGTTGACAAACTGGAAGTCATAGCGTTTCGCACCATGTTCGTCGGTAGCCTTGATTATCTTGCCATGGTTCACCGACTTGGGGCAGAATATACCGTCCTCATCGTCGGCAAGGCCTGTGAAGATTTCATAGGGACGGCCGTCTTTCAGGCCGACGAATGCAATCCATTTCTCCTTGTTGTTCTGGAAGCGGACCACATCGGCCTCAAGCTCTATGGGGCGTACGAGCGGAACGGCCTTTACAGGAGCCTCATTGCTCTTGACTTTCTTTTCCACCTGCACAAGGACACCGGAGCGGCTGCCGTCACGGTAGACCGTACATCCCTTGCATCCCGATTTCCATGCTTCGACATAAAGGCGGTTGACAAGCTCTTCGTTGACATCGGCGGGAAGATTGATGGTGACTGAGATGGAATGGTCGACCCACTTCTGCACCCGTCCCTGCATCTTCACTTTCTCCACCCAGTCGATATCGTTGGCCGTGGCTTTATAGTAGGGCGAACGTTCCACAAGCGCATCAATCTCATCCTGAGTGTAATCATCCTTCACCTGCAGTCCGTTGGCCTTCATCCAGTCGACAAAGCGCGGATGGTACACGATAAACTCCTCGAACGCATCGCCTGAGTCATCGATATAGTCGATACGTGCGTCGACGTCCGAAGGATTCACTTTGCGGCGACGCTTGTACACGGGCATGAACACCGGCTCTATACCCGACGTGGTCCGCGTCATCAGCGAAGTCGTTCCTGTGGGGGCGATTGTCAGACATGCGATATTGCGACGGCCGTGCACCTTCATATCCTCATACAGCTCGGGGTCGGCCGCACGCAGGCGTTCCAGCATCGGATTGCCCTCCTCGCGCGCCGCGTCATATATTTCAAAAGCGCCTCTCTCCTTTGCCATCTCAACCGACGAACGATAGGCGGCAAGAGCGATTGCCTTGTGTACGCTTTCAGAGAAATCGGTCGCTTCGGGTGTGCCGTAACGCAATCCGAGAGCGGCAAGCATATCGCCTTCTCCGGTAGTGCCGACTCCCGTGCGGCGTCCGAGCAGAGTCTTTGCCCGTATCTTTTCCCATAGATTGCGCTCAATGGTCTTCACCTCTTCGCTCTCGGGGTCGGAACCGATTTTCTCAAGTATCGTATCTATCTTCTCCATCTCGAGGTCGATGATGTCGTCCATGATGCGCTGTGCCTTGATTACATGCTTGCGGAGCAGTTCGAAATCAAAACTTGCATTCGGCGAGAATGGTTCGGTGACATAGCTGAACAGGTTGATTGCCAGCAGACGGCATGAGTCATAGGGACACAACGGTATTTCGCCGCAGGGATTTGTGGAGATGGTGCGGAAACCGAGGTCGGCGTAACAGTCGGGGAGCGACTCACGCGTGATTGTATCCCAGAAAAGCACTCCGGGCTCGGCCGATTTCCATGCGTTGTGTATTATTTTGGCCCATAGGTCGGTGGCGTTGATTTCATTCTTGAACACAGGCTCGTTGCTGTCGACCGGAAATTGCTGTTGATACGGGGTGCCCTCGGTAGCCGCACGCATGAAATCATCGTCGATACGCACCGACACATTGGCTCCCGTCACTTTGCCCTGCGTCATCTTCGCATCGATGAATGCCTCGGCATCGGGATGCTTGATCGACACGGTCATCATCAGAGCTCCGCGGCGGCCGTCCTGCGCCACTTCGCGGGTAGAATTGGAATAGCGCTCCATAAACGGCACAAGGCCGGTCGATGTCAGTGCCGAATTTTTGACCGGACTCCCTTTGGGTCGCAGATGCGACAGGTCATGACCTACTCCGCCGCGACGTTTCATCAGCTGCACCTGCTCCTGGTCAATAAGGATGATGCCGCCGTAAGAGTCGGGCTGTCCGTCCAGACCGATGACAAAACAGTTGGACAACGAACCTACCTGCAGGTCATTGCCGATACCGGTCATCGGGCTACCCTGAGGCACGATATATCTGAAATCCTTAAGATACGAGAATACCTCGTCGGCACTCATCGCATTGGGATATTTAGCCTCGATGCGGGCTATTTCATCGGCAAGCCGGTGGTGCATGTCATCGGGTGTGAGTTCATAAAGATTGTTGGCCGAGTCCTTCAACGCATATTTGCTGACCCATACACGGGCAGCAAGCTCATCGCCGTCAAAATATTTCAGTGACGAATTGAAAGCCTCGTCATAGCTGTAAACGGGTCGGTCCATGATATTTTTTTTATTTTAGGATGCTGTTTTTCTTTTGCGATGCAAATTAGGCGATTTTTTAATTCATTGCCAAATTTTACAATCACAAAACAGCATGATTGTTGATAAGTTTTCCATTTCGAAAAATCATACCACTGATATTCAGAATATTGAGCCAATAGATATACTCTCGGAATTTACATTTTTCTTAATCATCTGAGTAACAAACAACTAAAATTTCAGAATTTGCGCTTTAAAATAATTTGCGTATCTTTGGCTCAAAGAGTAACATACACATCAGTTAAATTATGCGATACGACAACGACACATACTGGCACAACCGCCGCACGATACGCAGATATTCCGGTCGGGAAGTAAGCGAAAACCTGCTTGAAGAAATCATAGAGAAAGCATCACACGCTCCCACTACAGGCAACATGCAGCTCTACAGCGTCATCATCACCCGCGACCCTGACAGACGCAAAGCTCTCGCGCCGGCCCACTTCAGCCAGCCAGCCGCCACAGGCGCTCCCGTGCTCATCACTTTCTGCGCCGACTTCAACCGTTTCTGCCACTGGTGCGACATCTCCGACGCCGACCACGGTTACGACAATTTCCAGTCATTCATGACAGCCGTCATCGACACCGTCATCCTCACCCAGCAGTTTGTCACAATCGCCGAGCAGCAAGGACTCGGATGCTGCTATCTCGGCACCACCACCTACAACGCCCCGCAGATTGCCCGGGAGCTGCAGCTCCCCGAGCGCGTAATTCCGGTATGCACCATCTCCGTGGGCTGGCCGGCTGACGAAGGCTTCGTTTCCGACAGGCTTCCGCTGCGTGCCATACTCCACCGCGAGCACTACCGCCGTCCTGATGACTCCGAGACAGCCGAATATTATGCCTATAAGGAAAGCCTACCCGAAAGCGCCGGGTTCATTGCGGAAAACGGAAAGAAAACTCTCGCTCAGGTTTTCACCGACGTACGCTATACGCGCAAGAACAACGAATACTTCTCTGCCGTATACCACGATTTCATCGAAAACAACGGTTTCCCATTCCCAAAAAAATAATAATCCTGTTACATATAGGGCGTTGCATAACTCTGAAAATTGATGCCGGCATGTAGGGACGCACGGCTCGTGCGTCCGCCAACATGCTGATTACCAAGCATCAGACTCGGACGCACGAGCCGTGCGTCCCTACAACATTAGGTTATGCAACACCCTCTTTGTTATCCCTTCATGAAATCTTTTTCTATAGCATTGACGTCGTCCTGAAGCTGCTTTTCATGGAGCAGGCGGTCTTCGATGCTCTTGCACGCGTAGAGCACTGTGGCATGCGTGCGCGACAGACGGGTTCCGATAGCCGTAAGTGCCATTTTCGCATGCTTTTTCGCCATATACATCACCATCTGGCGGGCATCCGACACCTCGCGCTTGCGCGACTTGGTGAAAATAGCGTCAGGCTCGATATTGTAGTGCGCGCTGACACTTTGCGTCACCATCTCGAAATTAATCTGTTTCTTGTTGATTTTCACCGCATTCGAAATCACCGTCCTCGCCAAGTCGAAATCAATCGGGCGGTTGAGGATTGCGGCTCGTGCCACAAGCGATACCATTATGCCCTCGAGTTCACGGATGCTTCCGGTCACATTTGAAGCGATAAATTCAAGCACATCGTCCGATACCGGCAGGCCCTCCTGCTCGGCGATACGGGTCAGCACATTGCGGCGCAAATTCATGTCGGGACGCTCCAGCTCTACCGTCATACCCCACTTCATGCGTGTCAGCAGACGCTCGGGCATACCCTTGAGCATGGAAGGAGAGCAGTCGCTCGATATGATTATCTGCTTGTTGTTGAGATGCAGGTGGCTGAAGATATGGAAGAAGGTGTTCTGGGTCTTCTCCTTGTCGATCAGATCCTGTATGTCATCGATAATAAGCACATCGATGCTCTGGTAGAAGTGGATGAAGTCGTTGATACGGCCATTGCGCGACGCAACCGTGAACTGACTCTCGAACAGACGCGAACTGATATAGAGCACGCGCAATTGCGGACGGCTTTCCTTGAGGCTCAGACCGATTGCGTGCATCAGATGGGTCTTGCCCACACCTGAAGGTCCGAAAATGAAAAGCGGGTTGAACGTCTTGTTGTCCGGGTCGCCACCTATGGCCTTGCCGATTGAAAGGGCTATTTTATTGCTTTCCGAACCACAGTAATTGTCAAACGTGTAGCGCGGGTTGAGCTGCGAGTCAAACGGAACCTGAACCGGTGTGTTGAACGGATTGGCCGAAGGCAGACCTTTTTTCGATGCCGCCGACGGTGCCGCACTACGTATGTCGACCGCCGTAGTGGGTTCGTTCTGCACCTGATTGTAATGGTAGAACAGCTTTGTCTCAGCTCCGAACACACGCTTGATGGCCGCGCCAAGGAGCTTGGAAAACCTCTCTTCAATATATTCTACGAAGAATGACGTAGGGACGGTAAGGGTCACCTTGCCGTCGACATAGCTTTTGAGCGTGATCGGTCGGAACCACGCGTCAAATTGCTCGGAGGGGATATTGTCGCCTATTATTTTCAAACAGGCATCCCACAGTTGTAAGGGAGTTTTTTCCATCAAGTGTATTCGTTTAAGGGCTGTTCTTGCCAATACAAATTTCCGACAATTATTTAATAAAAAAAAGTGATTATTTTTTTGGAATTTAGATAAAGACTACAACTATTCTGTAAGTCAACAACTTATAAAAGCGTGGAACATTTCCTTGACATCTTGCCTTATATTTAAACCGTAACCGACTGTAGCCATGTCGGTTGTGTGGCATGAAACAAGCAAACGCTTCCCCGTGAAAAATTACTTCAAAAGCGCTATTATCACCTGCAATCAACCGTATTTAAAGTAATTTAAAGCATTCGGGTATATTTTTATTTATTTAGATTAATTCCAAATAAGACATTGCGCCGACGTATCATTTCTGTAACCGCCGTAACACTGTCCGCCACTGACGGGAACATCTTTTACGGATCGACATCGTAATACACCTGCGAATTTTTTATTGCCGGATTCTTTGCCATCTTCACATAAGTGTCCTTCAACACCTGACGCAGCTTTGCCAACGACGCGCCGGCTTCCACTTTTATCATTATTTTCTGTATATACAGCGACTTCACACGCGTGACACGCGGCTGATCGGGGCCGCTCACCCTGCTGCCGAGCTGCGATGCCAGCAACTGGGCATAAGCGTGGGAAAACTGCTGAAGCACCGAAGCGTCGGCATGCTTGAGGTATATGTAGATGATTCGCGTGAACGGTGGATACAGATACCGTTTGCGCTCCTCTATTTCATGTTCGTAAAATCCGAGATAGGAATGCCCCGACACAAACTGCAATATCGGATGGTCGGGGGTGTAGGTCTGGATTATCACCTCACTGCCGGCGGCATCGCCCCTGCCGGCGCGTCCCGACACCTGCTCGAGCATATTGAACGCCCTTTCAGACGCCTTGAAATCGGGTATGTTGATCAGCTCGTCGGCATTTATCACCACAACGGTTGACACAGTGCCGAAATCAAGCCCCTTTGTCACCATCTGCGTGCCCACGAGTATGTCGGCCTTGTGCGACGAAAACGCATCGATAATCGATTCGTAACCATCCTTGTTGCGCGTGGTGTCAAGGTCCATGCGCAGCACCTTGCTTGCCGGGAAAATATTCTCAATCTCCCCTTCCACTCTTTCTGTTCCGTAGCCTATCACCTCGATAGCCGGCTGCCGGCACTGCGGACAGAGGTCGGGCAACTCATAGACAGCTCCGCAATAATGGCACACAAGCTGCCTCGAATGGTTATGATAGGTCAGCGACACATCGCAATACTGACACTTGGGCACCCACGCGCATTGCTTGCAACGCACCATCGGGGCAAATCCCCTGCGGTTGCGGAACAATATCGCCTGCTTTGACGCTTCTACGGCTCCGTTGATACTCCTGACGGCATCGAGCGAGAGCGGACCTTCCACCTCTCCCCTCTGACGCGCCCTTTTCATGTCGACAATATGTATTGGCGGAAGCGGAAGCTCGTTATAACGCGTAGTCAGGCTCACCAGTCCGAACTTGCCGTTGATGGCCTTGTAGTATGTCTCGACAGAGGGCGTAGCGCTTCCAAGGAGAGCCTTGGCGCCATGCATCGAGGCAAGCACAAGCGCCGTGTCGCGCGCGTTATATCGCGGCGCGGGGTCGGCCTGTTTGTAACTCGATTCATGCTCCTCGTCGACGATGACAAGCCCCAGGCGGCCGAATGGAAGGAACAGCGACGAACGCGCTCCGAGTATCACTCGGGGAGTCTGCTCGGCAAGCATCGTTTTCCATATATCGACACGCTCGTTGTCTGAAAATTTGGAATGGTAGACCACCACACTGTTTCCGAATACATTCTGCAGGCGGCGGGTAAGCTGTGTGGTAAGAGCTATTTCGGGCACAAGATAGAGCACCTGCTCCCCGCGGCTCAATGCAGCGTCAATCAGATGTGAATATATTTCGGTTTTGCCACTCGATGTCACTCCGTGCAGCAGCACGGTCGACTTGTCACGCCACTGGGCGGTGATTTCGTCGCACGCTTTCATCTGCGCCTGTGTCAGCAGCGGCAGCTTTCCCGTGGGCGTTCCGTCAAATTTAAATCTGTTGATTTCGCGTTTCTCAATTCGTGCCAGCCCCTTCTTGATTACGGCATTCAGCACCGCCGAAGTCACTCCCGCCCGGTCAAGCAGTTCCTTCCGGTCCACCTCCTTGACATCGGCTCCGCGCCGGTTCACACCGCTCATCTCGGTCAGGGTCATCAACAGACGCTCCTGCTTCTTGGCCGACTTCACGCTGCTGAACGCATCGGCCATTCCCGAGATGTCATATTCGGGTATCACAACCGTATGCCTCACTGCCCGATACCTCTCAATGATTTTTTCGGAGATAACGAGTATACCTTTGTCAATCATCGACGTAATCAGTGCAGGCAGATTTTTCACTGTCAGCTCACGCGCTATGGCCGACACTGCCATGCACTTCTCGTCGCCCAGCAGCGACACAATCATCGCCTCGCGGTCGTCAAGCGGTGTATCCTCGCCGGGTTCATAGTCGGGATTGACCTCCACAAATGTCTCGCTCTCGACCTTAAGCCCCGAGGGCACTGCCGCCTTATACACGTCGCCGGCGGCGCACATATAATATTCCGCCACCCATTCCCACAGCTTGAGCTGCGGATGCCTTACTATAGGATGATTGTCGAGAGCCACGGCAATCTCCTTTGTCTCGAAGCCTTCGGGAGACTGGGTGGTAAGCGACCTGACAATGCCTGTATAATATTTCTTGCGTCCGAACGGCACAATCACACGATACCCCACCCTGACACTGTTCTCCATCTCTGCCGGTATGGCATAGGTGAACGTTGTGTCAAGAGGAAGCGGCAATATTATTTCAGCATACCATCGCGACATCGGCAAGCAGCTTTAGAGAGTGTTTGGATTAATTTGAAGCAGCTTCTAAGTAACTGTTCAAAATTATTTTGATATTATGGCGGAAGGATTTTTTAGCCGA
>CAMWJS010000020.1 GCA_947174635.1 uncultured Muribaculaceae bacterium | reverse complement strand
GTGGTGGGTGGAGGGTGGGTGTGTCCCCAGCGTCCGGGGCGGTTAATCTAATTGTCTTTGACGCTTTGCCTAAGCAAAGAATCTTTTTTACCTAATACCTGATTGTTGTGGCGGAGGCAGGGCTCAAACCTGCGACCTCCGGGGAATGAGCCCGGCGAGCTGTCAACTGCTCTACTCCGCGATATAGCTGTAAGTCGTTCAGCACTGCAATTATCGCGCAAGCCGAATGCAGAGCGGAACCTGTTCCGACTATGCTGAGGCGCCGCCGATAATCGCGTTTCTTCCGCAAAATTGCGCATTGTTCACGCCCCGGGCAAAAAGAGTGTAAAAGATTTACACTCTTTTTTATTATGGTGCCTTTTTGAGCCAACTTTGCACTGTTTTTAATCGCGCGCCTCATCGTGCTTTGCACGCTTTGCAACGCAAAGAATGGTGGTCGCGCCTAAACCCGTATTTTTTTATGATTATGTAACCGTGCAAAGCACGCTTTGCACCTATAAAATATACTATGGCAAAGAATGGCAACTAAAAAAGAACGTGAGCAGCAGCGCGAACACGCGCGCCTGCTGTATATGCAGGGCGAACCACAGAAGTTAATCGCCGAAAAGGTGGGAGTGTCACCACAGACAATTACAAAATGGGTCAGCGACGGCAACTGGGAGCAGTCCCGCGCCGCCGCAAACATCACGCGCCCGGAGCTCGTCAACAAAATATTAAACAGCATTAACGTGCTGCTGGAGGACCTGGCCGCCGACCCGTCGCCGGAGAAAACCGCAGCCAGCGCCGACAAGCTCGCCAAATTTGCCGCTACCGTTGAACGCCTCGACAAAAAAACTTCCGTCGTTGACGTCATAGAGGTGTTTATGGCTTTCAGCAAGTGGCTGCAATACCGCATGAGCTTTGACCCCAATGTTACGCCGGAGCTGCTGAAAACAATCAACCATTATCACGACCTTTTCATTTCCGAAAAGCTCAAAGAAAGTTTTTAACGCATGGCTACGAAAGCGGAGATATTAAAAGCACGGGAAAAGTGGAAACAGCACTGCGAAACGGTGCAGGCCGCCACTGCCGTAAACATCAACGAAACAGCCGAGCAACGCCTTGCGCGTCTGCGCCGGCTGCTGCTTAATTATGCCGATTTTGTAGATTTCTATTTTCCGCACTGGACTGAAAACCCCGAAACGGGGCAGTCGACACCCTGCGCACCGTTCCATATCGACGCCGCCAACAAAATCAGGAAAAACCGAAACCTCAAGGCCGGTTTTGTCTGGCACCGTGGCGCCGCCAAATCTACCAACATGGACGTGTTTATCCCCATGTGGCTTATGGCATGGGATATTGTAGGCTCTGAAATTTTTGGCACAGCCAAAACAAAAGGGCGCGAAATAAATGTCATGGTGGTGGTCGGCAAGTCTGAGGATAACGCCAAAACGCTGCTCAGCGACATTCAGGCAGAATTACAGTACAACCAGCGTTATATTGCCGATTTCGGCGAACAGTACAACGCCGGTTCATGGGAAGAGGGCGAGTTTGTAACCCGTTCCGAAGTCGCGTTTTTTGCCCGTGGCCGCGGTCAGTCCCCCCGTGGTCTGCGCTACCGCTCACACCGCCCGGACTACATCATAATTGACGACCTCGACGACGACGAGCTGGTCGAAAGCCCCGCCCGCGTCTCTAAACTGTTCGACTGGGTCCGCTCCGCGCTGTTCGGCACTCTCGACGGCGGCCGCGGCCGTTTCATCATGGTGGGCAACCTCATTGCCAAAAATTCGGTGCTGGCAAAGTGGTGCGACATTAAAAGCGTACACGTTACCCGCGTGAACATCTACGACCGTAACGGCGCCATCTCATGGGCCGCCAAATGGACCCCGGACGAAGTGCAGGCCATTGCCGACGTCGCCGGTTATCGTGCCTTTCAAAAGGAATACATGAACAACCCCATCATCGAGGGGGCTGTGTTCCGCAACGAGTGGATCCGCTGGGGCAAGCGCCCGGCATGGTCTAAATTTTCCGAATTTGTCCTGTATATCGACCCCAGCTTCAAAGGCTCTACTAAAAACGACTTCAAGGCCGCAAAGCTCTGGGGCAAGGCCGGTTCTCAGCTCTGGCACCTCCGGTCATTTGTCCGCCAGTGCTCCGTTGCCGAAATGGTCCGCTGGTGTTATGACCTCTACGAGTGGACGCGCGCCCAGGGCATTGCCGTGCGCTGGTACATGGAAGCCAATTTCATGCAAGACACCATCCTCGACGAGTTCCGCCGCGAGGGTGAGCTGCGCGGTTATCAGCTCCCCATCACCGGCGACCAACGGAAAAAGCCCGACAAGTTCCAGCGCGTCGAAGCGGTTTCGCCCCTTTGGGAGCGCGGCTTTGTCCGCTACGACGAAACGCAAAAGGACGACCCCGACATGCTCGCCGGCATTGACCAGACCCTGGCCTTTGAAAAGGGTATGCGCGGCCATGACGACGGCCCCGACGCCGACGAGGGTGCTATCTGGATTCTCCAGCGCGACACCCGCCAGAAAAATATTGTCAACAACACTTCTATAGGCTTGCGCCCTAACGCTAAAAATGTATCATGGTAATTATTGACTTCTTCCGCGCCCTCCTGTTCGACTGGCGCAAAAATCGTGCGATCCGTCAGGCTCGCCGCTCTGCCGACCTCCACCGTAAAAAATTCCTGGTGCTCGTTCATCAGGGCCGCCCGGTCTGTGTCTCAATGCAGGGCGTGAAAAAATTGATCCGCCAAAAAAGGCTCCCGGGGCTTACCGCTGAAAAAGCCCGCGAAATAGCAATTTTTGAGGCTTCACCCCGTAACACTTCCGGCTCATGTCATTCCTGACCCTCGACGACTACCGCAGCGTGTGCGACGACTACGAGTTCAAGCAGATAACGCAGAACGACGACATCCGCCAGACTGCCGAAGCCGCCGCCCTGGAGCAAATAGCCTCCTACCTGCGCCACCGCTATGACCTCGACCGCGCTCTTGCCGCCTCCGGTCCCTGCCGCAATTCAATGCTGGTGCAGTGTGCCGTAAATATTGCCCTTTGGCTCATGATCCACCGTCTGCCTCAGAATATGGGCCACGAGCGCCGCGAATGCCTCTACTACGACTCCATAAAGTGGCTGCGCGACATCCAGGCCGGCAAGGCTTCCCCCGACCTCCCCCTCTATCAGTCCCCCGACGGCTCCGACGACGACACCCGCAACCCCGTGCGCTTCGGCTCCATGAGCCCCAGCCGTTACGACTGGTAACGCCATTTAACACCCCGTTAAATCCCGTGCAAATGAGCGCAGAAACAAAACTTGTTTTGGTTATGCCGAATGCAGCCGGGATTCAATGGCTATTAAACACCCGTTAAACACCGTTTAAGTAATGTTCAGACTGTGCGCAAAAATAGAGATTAAGGGCGACCGCTCCTGGTCGCTCGACTTTGTTACTGCCGTGGAGATAACACGCGACACCGAAAAGCTCACAGCCGAAGCCAAAATAACACTGCCTAAAAAAATGAAGTGGGACGGCGCGGCTGAGATTCCCCTGCGCCGTGGCGACCGCGTGCGCATATCTCTGGGCTATGACGACAGCCTCCAGCTCGCTTTTGTCGGCTTTGTCCGCGACGTCGGTTTCAAAACGCCGGTGGTTATCACATGCGAGGACGATATGTTCCGGCTCAAACAAATGTCTGCCGTTAAAAAGACTTACCGCTCTGTTAAGCTCGAAACGCTGCTGAAAGATCAGGGCATTACTTACCGACTCAACATCATGGGCGAACAGTCGCTCGGTGCCTACCGCGTAACAGCCGACACCGTGGCCTCTCTGCTCGGCAAACTCTCAGAACAGGGCATCCGCTCGTTTTTTCGCTATGAGGACGGAGAGCCGGTGCTTTACTCCGGTGTCCTCTTTGAGCGCGACGCCACACCCTCCCAGACGTTCCGCACCGGGCTTAACATCATTTCTGACCAGAGCCTCCAGCAGCAAAAGGCCGAAAATATGCGCCTGCGCGTTAAGGCGGTCAGCCTCATGCCGGATAATAAAAAAATCAAGGTGGAGGTCGGCGACAGCGACGGCGAGCACCGCACACTGCACACCTACAACAAAACCGAAAGCGAGCTCAAGGCTTGGGCTGAACAGGAAATCAAACGCCTGAAACGCGACGGCCTCTCCGGCTCTTTTACCTCTTTCGGCTTTAAGCTCGTTGACCCTCTCGACGCCATCGGCCTTATTATCGACGGCAACAAAATGGGAGTGTATCAGGTCAAAAAAGTAGTGATTAAATACGGCGACAACGGCTTCCGTCAGGAAATTACCCTCGGTCTCCGCGTCGCTTAATTCTTTCGCTTATGTCAGATTTACGCAACATTATCCGACAGCTCGCACAGCCCGACGGCGAAACGGTAGCCCTGGTCTGCACTGTTGACACGGTAGACAAAACAGCCCGCACAATCGACTGCTCCCCCATAAATGAGGGCGCCCCGCTGCTCGGCGTCAATCTCCAGGCAAATCAGGGCGCCGACTTCGGCCTCTGCCTGTTCCCGGAGGTGGGCAGTTATGTGGTCGTCGGTTTTGTCGCCGACGGTGCCGCCGGCGCCGTGCTGCTCACTGAAAAAATAGAGTCCGCCGAAATTGTCATCGGCGACACTTCCGCCGTCATGGACGCCGACGGCCTGCGCGTTGACGTCGGCGACATTTCCGCCCGGCTCGACAAAAACGCCGTTACTTTCAACGGCGGCAAGCTCGGCGGCCTCGTCAAGATTCAGGACTTGACCAATAAACTGAACGAGCTGGCACAGACAGTCAACGCCCTGGTAACTTCATACAATGCCCACACACATATTACGACGGCCACTGTCGGCGCCGGAGCTGTCCCTGGTGTTATATCTCCAATAACCGAACAGGCAGAGCCCGCCGCTCTGTTCAACCGGGCCGACTATGAAAACGAAAAAGTTAAACATTAAATCCCCTGCAATGGCTAATTTAATTTCAAACATACGCGATTTTTTCAGCCGACCCACCCGCTCGGAGCTGGTGGCGCTTTCTCGTGCCCTCAATTCTAAACAGGGCATTAAGTTGTCGGCTATGCTCCAGCAGCAGACCGACAGTCTCACCAAAAAGGACGTGGCCGACTGGCGCGCCGCCCATCAAATGGCCATCGACTACGAAAGCCCAAACCGTTGCCGGCTTTACGACATTTACGCCGATTGTGTACTCGACGCACACCTCTCCGGCTGTATCGCCCAGCGCAAGGGCAAGGTCCTGCAAAAGGATTTCCGCCTCGTTGACGCCAACGGCAAGGAAAACCCGGAGGCGACCGAATTGCTGCAAAGTGAATGGTTCGCCGACTTCCTCAGCCTTTGCCTCGACTCCATCTACTGGGGGCCGACGCTCATACAGCTGGGCGACGTGGTGCGCGACAATGGCCCCGTCCGCTTCTCCGGCGTGGAGCTTGTGCCCCGCAAACACGTTGTGCCCGAATACGGCGTCCTCGTCCGCGACGCTGGCGGTGACTGGCGCCAGGGCATACCATACCGCGAGGGCGACATTGCCAACTGGTGCGTGGAAGTGGGTAAACCTCGCGACCTCGGTCTGCTCCTTAAGTGCGCCCCCTCCTGTATCAGCAAAAAAAACATGCTGGCTTATTGGGACGTGTTCGGCGAAATCTTCGGTATGCCCATGCGCATAGCCCGTGCAAACACTCTCGACGACTCGGAGCGCGCGAAGCTCGAAGCAGCCCTCGAAAAGATGGGAGCCGCCCAGTATATCGTTACAAGCGACGGCACCGAAATAGAGATTAAGGAAAGCAGCCGCGGCGACGCTTACAACGTCTATGACCGCCGCGTGGACCGTTGCAACTCTGAGCTGTCAAAGGTCGTGTTAAATCAGACAATGACCATCGACTCCGGTTCCTCGCTCTCACAGTCCGAAGTACACCTCGAAATTTTTGAGCGCACGACTGAAAGCGACGCCATCATGTGCGCCCACATTGTCAACGGCCGCCTCCTCCCTCTCATGGAGCTGCACGGCTTCCCCGTCAAGGGCCTGCGCTTCCAGTGGAACAATGCCGCTGCGTTCTCCCCGGCTGAGAACCGCGAAAACCTGCGCCTCGTCCTCGAATATTTCAACGTGCCCGGCGAACACATCACCGAAACACTCGGCATCCCAGTGGAAAGCCCGCGCGAAGCCAAAACACAGCCCGACCGTTTTTTCGACTGAGCCCCGCCCTGCGATTGGCTGACACGGTGGGGCTGCGGCGCTCGTATCGCGCGTTTAACGCCGCTCTCTCCTCTCTCTATGAGAATGACCTACTCGAATTGTCTGCCGGGACTCCCGGCCCCGATTTTGACGACACGGCCTTTTTTGACGCCGCCGGCATGGTCTACAATGCCGGGAGCTTCGACGCCTCTATGCTCAACACGCCGGAGGCGCGCCGCCTCATTGCCGAAACGCTCCGACAGATTAAGCGCGGCATCGACTCCGGCGTGCCCCATGAGGTCCCGGAAACGGTGCGCCACGCTCTCGAAAACAACGCTTTTATTTTCTCCGGCTTCAAGGCTTTCCACACGCTCCGCGAGGTGGGGCTTTCTCTCGTTACCGACAAAGGCGACATAAAGCCCTTTGAAACGTTCCGGCGCGACGTGGAAACGGTCAACAACCGTTATAATCATAACTATCTTTACGCGGAGTACAACCACGCCGTCGGCGCGTCGCTAATGGCTGCCCGCTGGCAAAAGATTGAAGCCGACGGCGACCGTTACGACCTCCAGTACCGCACGGCTCAGGACGACCGCGTCCGCGAAGATCACGCAATTCTGCACGGCACAACGCTGCCCCCCTCCGACCCGTTCTGGTCGCTCTATCTCCCGCCCAACGGCTGGAATTGCCGCTGCACGGCCGTGCAGGTGCGTAAGGGCAAATATCCCCAGAGCGACCCCGCCCTCTCTATGCTCCGCGGCAACAACTGCACCGAAGCCGCCAAACAGCAGATTTTCCGCTTTAACCCCGGCAAGGATCTGCAACTGTTCCCGCCTAAGCACCCCTATTATAAAGCGCCTGACGACGCTAAAAAGGTGGTGAAGCAAATGAGTGAGGAACGAACCAAAGAGCAACGCATTGCCGACATCATCGCAGAGCTGCCGGACACTCTGACCGCCGACGAAAAAAAGGCCATAGCCGAGAATTGCCTGGAGATTGAGCAAAGCTTCGGCGTTGGCAAAGGCAAGGTCATGACATACGACCAGGCAAACAAGGGCAAGGAAAACCCCAACTTTTCAAAGGGGGGTGGCTACCGCGTAAACTGTCAGACCTGCACAGTTACCCATTGGTTGCGCCGTCTTGGCTTTAATCTCCAAGCTAAACCCAACATTAAAGGCAGTGCCTTTGACGAATTAAAAGCACAGGGCATTACGTGGGAGGAGCGTTTCCTCAACGCTGACGGCTCAAAGGTTGACTATGATTACACGTTTAGCTGGCAACGCCGCAAAAAGTACGCAAAAATGACCGCTAAACGTTTACAGGAATATTTCACCGAAAAATTTAGCGAGGACGGGGTGTATGAAATTTATTGCGGTTGGAAAGGCGGTAGCGCTCACGTATTTTTGGCCGACGTTTCAAGCGGGAAAGTCCGCTATTTTGACCCCCAGAGCGGCAATGACGACGTAAGCAGCTACATTGCGAGTATGAAGCCCGGAATGGTGGGCGTTATCAGAATTGACAACAAAATTATAAACCCGAAAATTAAAAACTTATTCCTCGAGGTCAAATGAGTCCAGCAATGTCAGTGCGTCATCCCCGGTTATCAGGTTGTAATTTTCCCCCTTGGCTATGATAAGGCGCGGCAAACCTGTGGGCAGAGCAAAGCCGTGATCATCTAAAAGGCTGAGCGCATAAACAACTCCATCGGTGTTGGCTCCTATCTTTTCAGCATGATTTGCAGCTTCACCCATTTTTTGGGCATAGTCTAATATTTTGGCGATTTTGTCCATTCACCGCAAATTTACGAAATTATTCTGATATAATAACACTTAAACACTGATTAAATGCTCGACGCCAACAAACTAAAAGCCGACATTCTCGACGACATGCGCGTGGAGCTCTCCGACGAGTTCGACCGCAACTTTGAACGTAAGGGCTTTTTCTCCGACAAGTGGAAGCCCCGCGCCCATGACTCTGCCCGTGGCTCCCTGCTCATGGTCTCCGGTGCAATGCGACGATCTACACAGGGGCAAGTGTCCGGCGACGGCGTGCGCTTTTCGTCCGCCCTCCCTTACACCACCCTCCACAATGAGGGCGGCAAAATAACCGTTACGGCCAAAATGAAACGCTACTTTTGGGCGCAGTTCATGAAAACCAAAGACGAAGCCTGGCGCCGTATGGCTTTAATGAAAGTCGGCAAGGTCATAAACATGCCGGAGCGCCGCTTCATCGGCGACGGACCCGACACGCAGCGCATTATCCGGGACGTCATAGCCGACAACCTCCAGCGCTTCAATCTTGAATTAACAGACTTTTTAAGACAATGAGACTTTTTGAACAAGCCGAACGCAGAGCCGCACTTGTGCGGGCTATGCTGAGGCGCCGCCAAAAAGCGAATAATTTTCAATTATGAGAAAACAAATCTTTACAGCCATCGCCGAAAAGCTCCTGACAGTTCCCGGCATTACTTACGTGGACCTCTGGAACGACAACGGCTCACACTTCGCCGGCGGTGCGGTCTATCCGCTCCCGGCCGTCTTTATCGAATTTGACACAATCGACTGGCGCCAGCAGAATAATGCCGCCCGCCGTGCCGACATCAACGTCCGGCTGCATATCCTCAACCGTGCCTCCGCCGGTCTGCACGGCTCACAGGATCCGGCAATGGCCGAAGCTCTCGCACGCTTCGACCTGCTCGACCAGGTCAATGCCGCCATGCAGGGGCTACGCGGTGAAAACTTCGCCGGCTTCATGCACACAGTGTCGGCAACCAACCACGCCCACGCCGAAATTGTGGAAGATATTGAGTGCTTCCGCACTTCCGCACAGGACACAACAGCCATGCGCCCCGTGTCGCGCGTTGTGGGTCTCTCTGCGGCCGTTAAATAGCCCAACCTATACAACAACACCCCCGACGGCTTCCGTGGCCGTCAGGGGTGTATTTTAGAGGTCGTCGAATAACGAGGGTTGATTGTCCGGCTGGCGCTCTGTGTCGGGGTCAAGCCCCAGCAAGTTCAGATATGTGCGGTAACAAATGCCAAACTGAGGCTCTATCCAGCGCCGCCACACTGCTTTGTAGCATTTCGCTTGGTTGCCGGCTTCATAATGCAGAACCGTGAGCGCTTTTATTTGTTCCGCCCGCGCCAACGTGCTTTTATGTCGCTTTTTATTTGCCATTCTCACCGATTTTTACTAACTTTGCACTGTCCTTTTACACAAGGCTCAGCGCTGGCGTCAGCTACTCGGTGGCACGTCGGCGCGGTCTTTTTTTATTCGGCCGCTTCTGCCTCGGTTCCCTCCGCTTCTGCGTCAGGCTCTGGGGCCGTTTCATTTTCCGGCAAGAGGTCAACGTCTGTTATGCCCAGCGGGATATTGACCCACGCCCCGGTCTTGGGGTCTTTACGCTGGGCACGGATATAACGGCGCGTAACGCTCGGCTGGTAGCTTTCCTCGATTATGCGCACGCCCTCCAGGAATTGCTCGTCGCCGCTGTCCTCCGCCATCTTGCGGAGCTGGAGCACACGGCTGGCCTTGAGGTTGCCCTGTCCGTCGCGGCTCAAAAGCCGGAGCACGGCCGACACAAGCGTCTGGGTCTTTTCATCGGTCGCCAAACCCTCGATATAGCCGCGCACCATCGCAATACCATCGTCCACCGTGTCGCGGTACCCGTCCACGGTATTGACGCCCAGCGTGAGCCGCAGAGTGCTGTCGCTGTTGGTAAATGTGTGGCTGTACTGGCCGCCGTCCTTGGTGCCGAATAATTCGGCTTTCATGTCGATAATGGCCGCGAAGTTGCCGAATACCGTATCTTTAACGGTCTTTATCTCGCCGCTCAGGTTAAGCAGTTCGGGGATTGCCTGGCACAGTTCCTCGTCTACCATCTGCGCGTAAGTCTCGCGCTGCTGCTTGCGTTGTTCCGCGGCCTCCCGTTTGGCTTCCGCCTCCTGAAAGGCTTCCCACTTGGCGAGCTGTTCCGCCGTCATGGTTACTTGCTTCTGTTCACTCATTTTTAAGGGTGTTTAAGTGGTTATTAAATTGTGTTTAACTGCTTGGGGGTTGTGTCCTTTTACACCGGCGCAGCACTGTTAATTGTCGTAGTCCTCGGCATCGGGGGAGTTATATGTGAGGTGCCCGGCTTCCTCGCTCGCCCACCATGCCAGGGCGTCCAATAGTTCGACCTTGGCATTCTCGGCCAGATCCGCCGTCTGCTCCCGCACATAGGCTTTAATTCTTTCCAGTTCTTTGCTCATGTTCTCGCTTGCTTAGTTCTATTCGCTTGGGTAATACCACGCCATAATTGCAGGCGTCGCAGCAGTGGCCAAAGCTCGCCACCGGGTGCGGGTCGTACCCGCCTTTTCTCAGTTCTCCGCCGCAGATACAGCAGCGCTCTTGTTGGTCTGTTATACGCTCATATTCTCCGAGCAACAGTTTCACCGGCTCGCCAACGCCTTGGACCCACACGCCGCCGGCTCGCTTTTCTCCAGGCGGGGGCGCTACTATCTCGTGAACACTGCCCGGGGTCAGATTGGCAAACTGTGGGCCGTAGGCTCTGCACTGGATAACCTTAATTAGTTTTCTTTTTTTCATCGGCTCGTTAATTTAGTGTTGGGTCAATCTCGCCGCCGGCGGCGTAATGCTGCATCAGCAGCGCGTCGGTTAGAGCGTCAACCGCGCGGGCGTCCTTGACCTTGTTGTTAAATGTCGCTATTAGGTTGCGCAGTCGCTCCCTCGGTATCTTGTTGAAGTCATTGTAACCGCTGGCGCGCATTGCAATGCCTTTTATTATTGAAATATTGCTCTGCTGCTTGGTTTCCCGGAGCCAGCCGCCAATCGCCGCAATTACCTGCTTGCGCAGCTTGTCAAGCCTTGCCGTGCCCTGTTTCTCGTCCACCTGTTCACTCAGCTTCGCGCAAATGTCTATTAATTGGTGTTGGCTCAGGTCGCGGCTGCTCTCAACGCCCCAGCTTGCCAGGATCGCGCGCTTGGCGTCCTTGTCAAGCCCCAGCACCGTGCAAAGGGTGTGAAACTTTTTCAGGAGGTCGCGCTGTATCTGGTCCATTGTCTTATTTTCCTTTTTTGCCATAGTCGTTATTTGATTTGTTCGGCCCAATACTCGGCGGCTCCTTGCTCCCACACAATGAAGTCGGCGCCGCCCTCGCCGTTCTCCGAGTCCTCGTAGCGAGTAGTTACAAAGGCTTTGAAACCCTCAACCCTGATTTTTATCTCGCTGTCATATCTCACACGCTGCGCCAGGTTCCCGGCTGGCTGGCCGCTTTTATCCTGGCTTATGAATATGAAAAGTTTGTCGGGAAAATCATCTTTTAGCCGGGTGAAGTCCGACCATTTGAAGCCGTGCCAATATTGGAGGCTGTCAATTACGATTATTTCCGGGCTTTTGCGTTTCATCAGGCGGCTGCGGAGCTCTGCGAGGCTCTCCTTTGCCAGCAGGATTATATTGCTGCCCGCCTCGGCCATATCCACGCGCTCCCATGCCTTTTGCAGTGATAAGCTCAACCCCTGCTCGAGGGAATTGTAAGCCACGCGCCGAAAGCCGGCCAGATACTTGCAGAGCATGAGCGTAAAGGTGGTTTTGCCGCTGCCGCTGCCTCCCCAAATTATCCACGCCCCGCGCAGTTCGGGACGGCCGAAGCTGGCGAGATATGCGCCCGTAAATTCTGCCGTCTCAAACTGTGCCGCAAGCACGTTTTTGTTACTTATCGCTCTGCTCATTGTCGGTTAATTCTTATTAGCTTCGGGGCCATAGCCCTGTGCCTCAATCATCGCATTAAACGCCTTACTTTTCGCCATCAGGTCCTCCGGCGTCTGCGCCTCTATTGTTACCCTGATAACTCGCAACCCATTCCACCTGCCTGCTTTTATAGTCAGATCCACAGGCAGACTATTAGCCAGCCATTCGTTGAGTAGCCGGGGCACATACTCGGCCATCAGGGTTATTGTTGCTTCATACTTCATTGCTTTGTTTCGTCTAAAAATTCAACTTCGTGGCGTGGCACCCTTGTTATGTATCGGCCCGCTCCGTCTTTAAGCGAGTAGCCCCGAAAAGAGCCCCATATTTCCATAATGGTGCCCTTTTCAAAGGTGATCCCGCCGCCGTTGGATATTGACACCAACAAGCGCACTTTTGCGCCTATGATTTTGCGGCGCTTACTCATTGCGTCCCTCCTTTCACTTTGGCCCATACGCTGCGTTTTACGCGCCGCAGGTCGCCGTCCGCCTCGTCCACTATGCTGTTAATGGTCTTGGCGTCTGTAACACCGTTTGCGGCGCATACGGCGGCCACGTCCTCGCTGTTGTGCAGGGGGAGCTCCACAAACTTGCGGCCTATGCGGCTGTAAATCTCGGCGTAGCCCTTGCGGTTGAGGCGCAGCCCCTTTTCAATCCGGGCACGCAGGTAGCGCGTGGCGGTCATGATTATGCCGCACCGTCCCTCAAGCTGGTTGTAGAGGCTAATGAAAAAGTAAAGCACCTGATCGCTCAGCTTGTCGGCCTCGTCCAGCACGATAAGCGGAGCCTCCTTGCGTTTCAGCGTGTCCACAATCGCGTCCATCATGTCGGCCACTGTGGTGCCGCTGTATATTTCGCCCATGCTCTGCAACACTTTCGCCATGAACGTGCGGCGGTTCCAGTATTCGGAGCAGACCAGGTGGTACACGTTGCGACCGCTGGCTGCGTAGTTCTTTATTGCCTCGGTCTTGCCGCTCCCGGCTTCGCCAATTACGGCCATCACCAGGCTGTCGCGCTGGGCGTTCTCCAGCGTGAACGTCATAGCCTTGTATGCGCGGGTCTCGACGAGCTGCCACCCCTCGGCTTTGTGGCCGCCGATTTGTCCGGCTATGCTGCGCCACATTTCGTCGGCTATCGTGTCCCAGTTGCCGGACAGCACCTTGCTGACCGTTGCAGAGCTCACGCCGTTAAGGCTGTTGGCTGCTTTGTTCTGGCTCCCTTTTTGCTCGCAGTACGCGCGGAGCTGGTCGCTTATCTGTTGTTTCTGTTCGTTTGTCATGTCCTTTTACGTTTAGAAAATGTTATAACTTATTTCGTTGTAGCTCTCTGCGTCGCTTTCGTTCTGGCCTGCCTGTATGATCGGCACTTCCACGGCTTCCACCTCTAAGGCGTCAATGTCCGCCGCCGTCAGGCGCTTGCGGCTCCGGTTGTCCTTGTGCTGCCCGCGGCTGTCGGTTATCAGCAGGCGGTCCTCAATGCTACCGCGCAGCGCCGGGGTGCCGGCAATGAGCTGCTCGGTGGTGTGATAGGCCAGCGCCATGCGCTCGGCGGTCTGTGCCTCCAGCTGCTTGTTGTAGTTCCTCACTCGCTCCAGCTGCTCAGCGTCGCCCTCCTTGCGGTCGGCCAATGCCATCGGCTGCACATACTTCTCCTCCATCATGTAGCGGCGTGTGCCTGCCTCGTTTATCGCCAGCACCTGGCTGAGGTCGTCAGGATCATACTTCACCGTCCAGCGCTCGGCGGCATGGTCGCGGAATGTCAGATCAAAGCAATCATAATCACGCTTGACCCCTAAAATGGTGGGGCGGAGGCCGCAACCCTCGAGCACGTTCTTAAAGCCGGTTTCTGCGCCATAGTTAAGCAGGTAGGTTTCACGGCTCAGCGGTAGGCGGTGCTCGGGCTTAAGGTTGGCAAAGCCCGCCATAAATGCCTCATACTTCGCCATGCGCTCCAGCTTCATCATTTCGGCTACTTGTGCCCGGAGCCCCGCTTCATCGGGGAAGCTGTGGCGCAATCTGTTGAGCGCGTCGCTGTTCGGCTGGCGTTTCGGGTTGCTCGTTATGCCGAAGCCCGACCAGTTCTGGCACCGTATGCAGTAGCGTGTATTTAGATAGTTAAAATAAGGCTCTACGGGCTTGGCTTTGGCGTTGTGTGCCTGTGCCGGTGTTACCTTGTCGCCCATCACAGCGTAAAGATCCGCCATTGTCTTAATCGCGTAGCGGTCGCTCTGCACCTGATTGGCCCGGAGCATTGACCCCGTGAGCAGCTGGCTGTGCTTGGCCGCGTCGCGCAATGCCTCTTTAATCAGCGCCGGGCTCTCGTGTGTGCCGATTGCGTAGCCTATCGGGTAGTCGTTGAACACGTCCAGCACAACAACCATTGTCAGGCGGTTGGTGTAGGTCGTTACGTTGTGCCCCTTTTTGTCGGTCTTGGTCGTCTGATAGAGCAGCTCGACAGTCCAGCCGTCCAGCGACCACATCAGGAACGGCGTTGTCGGCCTGCTGCGCTTCACCTGCATTGTTACGTTGTTGCGGAAGTTCGACACGCCCAGACGGCCGGCCCTTATCACTGTGCCCAGCTTCTCGCGCCACACGGCCACGGCTCCGGCGGTTATAGGCTTCCAGCCTTTGGCCTCGGCAAAGCGGTTGTAACCCTCGGCCACAAGTGTGTCAGGGAGGTTGTTGTGGTGTGCCAGCAGCGCCGTCATAACTTGCTCCTGCTCGGTGTTGGCGACCTTGGCCGCGTTGCCGTTCAGGAATTTGCCGGAGATAAAGCACACATAACCGTCGCGCACATACTCGGCCATCTTCATTTGCAGACGGCGCGGGCTGCCGGGGAGCGAGTGCGGGAAGCTGTCAGCCAATCGGGGCAGAGCTGCCGCCGCACGCTTCCAGAAGTCTTTTGCTGCGGTAGCCTTTTTGCCGCTTCGCTGGCGCTTGCTCACATGAGCGTCCCAGCACCGGCGAAAAGCGTTCATGATCGCCGCGTTGCTCGAATACTCCAGCACCTTATCCTCGGGCAGGTGTCGGCCATCGCTCAGCGTGTAGCTTTGGAAAAAGTCAAAGGCTGAGCCGTCCGGCGTTATCATGTCTAAAAATTCCTTGCTCTCGGCCTGCTCCTGCAAGTCGGGAAAACGCCTGTAAACCTCCGTGCGCCACTTCATGGGCAGACTGTCAACGGCAAACAGAGCCTCCCGCCCGTTGCCACCCTTGCGGACCTGTCGGACCTGACCGCGGCGCACCAGATTGTTAAGGTTGGCCGTGGTGATTATCCGCCCGGTAAGCTCCGCGTGGCTTATGCAAATTGTTCCGTTTACTGTCTCCATAGTCAAAGGCTTTCAGCGTAAAGTTGAATTTCAGAAAATCGGGGCATGCTCCCGCAATCCTCATGCAGCACCTCACGCCCATTGTGACGCACCACAACCTCAGGCGTGCCCTTGTACCATACAAGCACCGCCCCATTGCTCCACTCCTGGCGCATTATCTCTCGCCCGTCCTCGGTGGTCTCGTGCAGGGTTTCACACGCCGGGCAGTGTACCATCGGGACACCGCCGTACTCCTTGACCGCCGTATAGCGGATTTTCCTGGCTTTGTCACTGTTCCGCCGACCGGTCAACGCCAAATACACGGTTTTTACATCGACCTTAAACAAGCGCGCCAGTTTTGCACGCGCTTCGTCGTTCACTTTGATGTAGTTGCTTGTGATTGTCATATCCTTTTACTTTACTGTTTCTGTTTCGTAGTCCTCAAACCATTGTGCGGCTTGCGCCTCTATCCATGCGAGGCCACATTCGCCGACGGCGACGAGTAGGGCAGTGGTATTGTCTATTTCATAGGCAACCATTTCGTCCTCCTCGTTGATTGTTTCCACGAAGTCCGCGAGCTTCGACCACTCGCGAAATCCTATTGTTAGTTTTACTGCTTTCATTGTCCTTTTACTTTGGTTTCAAACTGTTTTAACTCCGTGTTACCTTTGTCCACCTCGGCTATTTTTTGTATCTTTGGCGGCTGTTACCTTAGTAACACGCTGCAAAATTACAGAAAATTCTGATATGACAAAAACAAATAAAGAAAAAATTGCAGAAATTTCTGCAAGGATAGACACAATCATTGAGTGCTGCGCGACTACACCCAACAATTTCGCCAAAGTACTGGGGTACAGTCGCGCCCAAACAATTTACGACATACAGAACAGGAAATGCGCGCCCAGCTACGATTTTTTCAACCGATTTACAGACTCAGAATATTCTGTAATAATCAATCTGCGTTGGCTGCTTAACGGGGAAGGGGAGATGTGGACTGATTTTATGCGACGCCTTACCCATGAGGAACAAATTACAGTTGTGGATCAAGTAAACCACGGCGTTTCTGTTTCGAGCTTTCAAATGGAACAAACAGTCGACAGAACTGTGCGACAAGTAGAGTTAGACAAGTTGAAAGAGGAAAATATTATTTTGCGTGACCGTGTTAAACAAGCCGAAAAATATCAAAAAACAATATTAAGCCAGGAACGACAGATCGGACGGCTTGAAAAGGAGATTGAAGAACTAAAGCGCCAGTTGGAAAAAACTGCGGGCGCTGCCAACATTGGCGCTACTGCAAATGTAGGATAGGGGGATATGCTCCAGCGTTTACCCTTGTGCTCCCTCATACCCCCTATAAAGGTCCCAAATAGCCCGTTTCACCCTGTTTTATATGCTTTTCTGAGCGATTAAACACGTTTCGTGCCTATTATCAACAACTTAAACAAACCACGACCCCGCTATTTAATAGGCGAATTTTGGAATTAAAGGGGTGTTAATCGCTCAAAAATCGCCATTTTTGCCGCCGTTTTTGTCCGTAGGGGGGTGCGGACATAGTGCCGTAAGAGTACCCAACTGACTATCCAACTGACCATCCAACCCCATTTTAGGAACGAAACGGGCACAATTTCGACCACTCCCCCACCCCCGTTTTTACCCCTCCGGAGCTGGGCGCCGCCACCGCCATTTAATGGGCCTGTAAACACCATTAAACACCCCACCGGCCGCCACGGATCATTCCTGTGCATGGGCGCGCTGCGCTCTGCCCTCCCCCACCCTGCCGACCAACCGACACAACGGCCCAAAACGCCGTAAACGCTTGAATTTCGCGCCCTCTGCGCCGTTCTGGGCCGTTGGTCCAGCCACACAAAGAAAGCGGCCACACAGCCGGCAAAAACCAGCCATGCAGCCGCACGATATTAAAGCCAATTCAAGGGGAATTAAAGCCGCATTAAACGCTCGTTAAACGCGACGGCCCGATTATTAAAGCCCGATTCAACCAAATTCAAGTAATTGCACGCTTCGTTTTTTCAGGCCGACCGCCCCAACAACCCCACATCCTCAATCATATCAACGAGTTACGCGACCGACCGGCATTCACACCGTTGCTCGCTTCGTTTTCATGCCCGTATTTTTAGGGCACTATTCAAATAATCTCTGTGTCTGATTTTATAAAAAAATAATGTCGGGAAAATGTTCGATAATTTTCCCGACATTATATATTATGAAACCATTCGGTGATGGTTTACTTATAGCTTACGCTTTGTATACGTCAAGCTGGCAGGGGCAGAAGTTGGCGATGAATTCAGCATGCTTCTCAACCTCCGCACGTACCATATTGCCGTAGACGATGGCGCTCTTTGTCATCGATTCGCTGTTGTAGCGGGTAGCGTCGGTGATAAGGAGATATGACATGATGATGAATCCGGCCATCTCCACAAGGCGGCGTGCCATGAAGTCGGTGAAAGCGGGGTCGTTGACCTCGTTGACCTTGGCGATAGCTGCCTGATATTTTTCTACGAGACCTGCAAGCATTTCCTTGACGGGAGCGAGCTTTTCGCTTACTTCCATCTTGGCGTACTCTTCCATCAGGGCTGCGTAAGTGCCGGTGGTGACGTGGCGGATTGCAGCCACAACCTGGAGCTGGGTCGTACCCTCATAGATTGAGGTGATACGGGCGTCGCGGTATACGCGCTCGCAGGCGTAATCTTTCATGAAGCCCGAGCCACCGTGTATCTGGATGCAGTCGTATGCGTTCTGGTTGCAGTATTCGCTTGAAAGACCTTTTGCAAGCGGGGTGCAAGCGTCGGCATATTTGCGGTAGAGCTTGAGCTCTGCCTTTTCCTCGGGAGTGAGCTTGCGCTCTTTCTCGATATCCTCGTATGCCTTGTAGAGGTCGACGTAGCGTGAAGTCTCGTAAAGGAGGCAGCGCGATGCGTCGAGCTTGGCCTTCATTACGGCAAGCATCTCATACACTGCGGGGAACTCAATGATGGCTTTGCCGAACTGCATACGCTCTTTTGCATAGCCGAGAGCCTCGCGGTAAGCGATTTCGCTGACACCCACTGACTGTGCGGCAATGCCGAGGCGTGCGCCGTTCATAAGCGCCATCACATATTTGATGAGACCCATACGGCGAGAGCCGCAGAGTTCGCAGGGAGCGTTCTTGTAGACGAGCTCGCAGGTGGGCGAACCCTTGATACCCATCTTGTTCTCGATACGGCGCACGGTCACACCGCCGTTGCGCTTGTCGTAGATGAACATCGAGAGGCCGCGGCCGTCCTTCGTTCCATCTTCCGAACGTGCAAGCACCAGGTGGATGTCTGAGTCACCGTTGGTGATGAAGCGTTTTACGCCGTTGAGCACCCAGCTGCCGTCCTCTTTCTGAGTGGCTTTGAGCATAACCGACTGGAGGTCTGAACCTGCATCGGGCTCGGTAAGGTCCATCGACATGGTCTCGCCCTCGCATACACGGGGGATGTAGCGCTGCTTCTGGTCCTCGTCGGCAAACTCATAGATAGTCTCGGCGCAGTCCTGCAGACCCCAGAGGTTCTCAAAACCTGTATCCGCGCGGCTGACGATGTCGGCTGCCATGATATAGGGAGTGATGGGGAAGTTGAGACCGCCGAGGCGACGGGGCATCGACATACCCATAAGGCCGGCCTTGCGGCAGGCTTCAAGGTTTTCCTTGGTCTTGTCGGCATAAATGACGCGGCCGTTCTCGACACGGGGACCCTGATGGTCTACATCCTCTGCATTTGCAGCGATGATTTCGCCACAAAGGTCGCCGACGATTTCGAGCACCTTGTCATAGTTGTCCATAGCGTCCTCGAAATCCAGAGGAGCGTCGTCATATTTTTCTGCATCAGCATAGCCGCGCTCTTTGAGCTCGACAATCTTCTTCATCAACGGGTGAGAAAGATGCTGCTTTAAATCGGGATTATCAGTATAAAAATTAGCCATATCGAGCTGTTATTTCGAGTTTTTCTTATAATATTTAATCAGTTTGGGGAGCACATCCTCGATATTGCCGGTGATTACGTAGTCGGCAATAGTGTTGATGGGAGCGTTGGGGTCGTTGTTGACCGAAATGATGATAGAGCTCTCCTGCATGCCGGCGATGTGCTGTATCTGACCTGAAATACCGCAGGCGATGTAAAGTTTCGGACGGACGGTCACACCGGTCTGACCAATCTGACGTTCGTGCTCGCAGTAACCGGCATCGACAGCCGCACGCGAAGCTCCTACCTCGGCACCGAGCGTATTGGCGAGTTCATAGAGAAGGTCGAAATTCTCTTTCGAACCTACACCATAGCCGCCGGCAACGATGATGGGCGAGTTCTTGATGTTGATTTTAGATTTCTCGATGTGGCGGTCGATGATTTCAACGACAAAGTCACTGTCGGAAACATATTTCTTGGCGTCAAGGTCAACGACCTCGGCTTTATGGTCGGGGCTGTACACCTCTTTTTTCATCACGCCCTCGCGCACGGTCGCCATCTGCGGACGGCAGTCGGGATTGACAATCGTGGCTACGATGTTGCCGCCGAATGCCGGACGTATCTGATAGAGAAGGTTGGTGTATTCCTTGCCTGTCTTGGGATCTTTGTGGTCGCCGATTTCGAGCGAAGTACAGTCGGCGGTCAGACCGCTGTGGAGCGACGACGATACACGGGGACCGAGGTCACGGCCGATGCAGGTCGCACCCATGAGGCAAATCTGCGGCTTGATTTCCTTGAACAGGTTGATGAGCACTGCGGCGTGGGGGTTGGAGGTGTAGGGATAGAGACGGGCGTCTTCCACTTTGTAGATGACGTCGGCACCGTAAGGTGCTATCTGCTTTTCCACATCCTTGAGATTGTCGCCGATGACAAGAGCTTCAAGCTTCACGCCCAACTGGTCGGCGAGATGACGGCCTTTGGTGAGCAGTTCGAGGCTCACGTCGGCTACTTTGCCATCTTCAAATTCGCAATATACGATAAGATTATTGTTGTCTGCCATTTTCTTAAAATTGATTGAGGCGGCCGTTATCAGCCGATAGTATGATTAGCTATGAGCTCTTTTACGAGGTTCTCGATCTGCTCGTCATTGTCTTCAAGACAGAGGCTTTCTTTGGCGGTGAACACCACATTTTCGATGGCTTTTACCTTGGTGGGAGAGCCGGGAAGACCGATCTGTTCGGGATCAGCCTCGACGTAGGCTGCGCTCCATTCCTGGAGGTTGAGGCCTTCGCGAGAATCCACGATAGCCTGCTGCTCGGGTGTAAGCTTGGCTTTTTCGGTGGGAGATACCGCACGTTTGAACTTCATCACGCGCTTGGCGTTGCGGGGACGGCATGCGTCGGCCGAGCCGGTAACTGTAACAACGCAGGGAAGGGGTGCCTTGACTGTCTCGACACCGTTTTCCAGACGGCGCTTTACAATCACATAGCCATCTTTGAGTTCAAGAATCTCTTCTGCATAAGTGACCTGGGGGATACCCAGTTTTTCTGCGATTTGCGGACCAACCTGAGCAGTGTCGCCGTCGATTGCCTGACGACCGCCAAGTATGATGTCATAGTTGCCGAATTTCTTTACAGCCTGCGCGAGCGAATAAGAGGTAGCAAGAGTATCAGCACCGCCAAGCACTCTGTCGGTCAATACGATACCGCCGTCAGCACCGCGGAACATTGCTTCTCTGATTATTTCCGATGCGCGGGGAAGTCCCATGGTAAGCAGCGTTACTGTAGAACCGGGATTGGCGTCCTTCAGACGGAGCGCCTGCTCAAGAGCATTCAGGTCCTCGGGGTTAAAGATGGCCGGAAGCGCTGCACGGTTGATTGTGCCATCTTCTTTCATCGCATCTTTGCCGACGTTGCGGGTGTCAGGCACCTGCTTGGCCAGCACAATGATGTTTAAACTCATAATCTTTCCTTTTTATGATTTAAAATTACTATTTCTCACTGCCACAAACGAAGCATCGGCACGATTATATTCTGAATTTCAATAATTTAGAAAGAATAATCGGCCTAACCACTTCATTTTCAAGATTACAAAGATAATTTATTTTTACAACTTAACAAAAACTTTCCGACAAATTGTCTGATATTTCAATTTATTAGTCAATTTGTCGGAAAGTTTATATATTAAGTCGGAATTGCCGTAGAGGCCAGACCGGTCGGACCTGTCTGACTTGTCAGAGAGCGCATCAATAGTAGCTCGTGCCGTCGAAACAGTGGGTGCAGATGCATTCTTTCGGCAAGCCTATGGCATTGACTATATCGTCTACAGTATTGAATTTCAACGAATCAAGGCCGAGACGCAGACGTATCTGCTCGACCATCGCCGCGTATTCGGGCGTGGTGTGGTCGGCATATTTGTCGAGGTTCGTGGTGTGGTCTCCCTCAAGGTCGGCGATGACGCGGCGCGTGATGAGCTCCATCTCGCTTTTCGAACTTGTGAAATTGAGGAATGTGCACGGGAATATGAGCGGCGGACAGGATATGCGCACGTGCACCGCTTCGGCTCCGGCCTCGCGTATGTCATTAACATTGTCGCGCAGCTGCGTGCCGCGCACTATAGAGTCGTCGCAGAATGCCACTTTCTTCCCTTTGAGCAGCGAGCGGTTGGCTATAAGCTTCATCTTCGCCACAAGCTCACGGCGTTCCTGCGTGCTCGGAGTGAACGAACGGGGCCATGTCGGGGTATACTTGACTATGCCGCGCAGATAAGGCACACCCTTGCCTTGCGCGTAGCCAAGAGCCATCCCGATGCCGGAATCAGGCACAGGGCTCACGAAATCGACGTCGGTCTCGTCGCGGCGTCCCATGTCAAGGCCCAGAGTGTAGCGCATCTCGTCGACATTGCGGTGCTCGTATTCGCAGGGGGGATACCCGTAATATGTCCAGAGGAAGGCACATATCTGCATCTTGTCCAAAGGCTGCTGCAAAGTGGTGTGGCCGTCGGCATTGAAACGGACAATCTCGCCCGGACCGAGATTGTGCGCTATCTCAAATCCGAGGTTGGGAAATGCGCATGTCTCGGAGGTGACGGCGTATGCGTCTCCGTCGATATGTCGGCCGAGTATAACCGGCGTACGGCCCAGTTTGTCGCGGGCCGCCACTACATCGCCGTTGTCGAAAAGCAACAGCATCGAGCATGAACCTTTCACGCGGCGGTACACATTGTTGATGCCGTCGACGATATCCTTGCCCTGTGAAATGAGCGTAGCCACCACTTCTGTCGGATTGACGATGTCATAGCTGTGTTCGCAGAAATGCTGTCCGTCGAGCAGAAGCTCGCGTTCCAGTTCCACCACATTATTGATGCGGGCAACGGTAACGATGGCAAATTTGCCGAGACGGCAATTGATGATAATAGGCTGTGCGTCGGTATCGGAGATTACCCCTACCCCGCTGTCTCCCGAAAAAGTATCGAGGTCACCCTCAAACTTAGTACGGAAATAAGAATTCTCGATATTGTGTATCGAACGGGTGAAAATACCTTCGCGCGACACCGTCACTATACCTGCGCGCTTGGTGCCCATGTGGGAATTATAGTCCACTCCGTAAAACAAGTCGTTGACGCATGCTTTCTTTTTTGCTACGCCGAAAAAACCTCCCATAATCTTTCCTTTTAATTGATGTCGAACGCCATGCCGGCACCCGCTTCATTTGTATCTATCGGTAAAACTGTATTTGAAAATTGAACGCGAGTGGATGCATCTGCGATGCTTCCACCCGCGCCAATGACATTCGGTTATTTTATTCTGTCAAGTATCCATTTACGGGCGTTGACAAACATCTCGATCCACGGCGTCACTTCCTCGTTGCGGCGGTTGGCGGGATAATATCCGCACTGCCACGGGAACATCGCGCGTTCGGGGTGAGGCATCATGGCCAGATGGCGGCCGTCTTTCGACGCGATACCGGCAACTGCCGCACGCGAGCCGTTGGGGTTGGCCGGATATGCCGAGTAATTGTACTGTGCCACGATATTGTATTCGCTCAGAGGCATCGGCAGGTTGAATTTGCCTTCGCCGTGCGCAGCCCAGATACCAAGTTTCATGCCCGACAGCGAGCCCATCATCACCGAGTTGTTCTGCGGTATCTTCACACCGAGGAACTGCGACTCGAATTTGTGCGATATGTTGTGCTCCATGCGGGTCGGTTTCTCATGCTCCGGATTGATGAGATTGAGCTCGATCATGAGCTGGCAGCCGTTGCATATACCGAGCGACAGCGTATCCTCGCGGGCGAAGAAGCGGCGCAATGTCTCTTTTGCCTTTTCGTTCCACTTGAAGCCTCCGGCCCAGCCTTTTGCCGAACCGAGCACGTCGGAGTTGGAAAATCCGCCGCAGAACACTATCAGGTTGACATCGTCAAGTGTCTCGCGGCCCGACATAAGGTCGGTCATGTGCACATCCTTCACCTCGAAGCCTGCCATATAGAGCGAGTAGGCCATCTCGCGCTCCGAGTTGACACCCTTCTCGCGGATAATGGCGCAACGTGCCTTCGACGGCTCTTTGTGACGTCGGTCAAGACCGAGAGCCTCTACTGTGCCCTTGAACGAAGCCGGTATACGGTAGCGTATAGGCTGCTTCTTGTAGTTCTCGAAACGCATTGCCGCGCATTCAGCGCCGCTCTGCATGCGGTCGAGCAGATATGATGTCTCGAACCATACGTCGCGGAGGTAGTCGATGCCAAGAAGCAGTTCTTTCTCTCCGTGCTCTATCATGACGGTGCGTTCTTCGGTGGGATAACCGATGGGGAAATATTTCACGCCGGCATCGTCGAGTATCTTCTCGACAGCGGCTTTTTTCTTGTCGTCGACCTGGATGACCATAGCGGGATTCTCGGCAAACAGTATCTTGACCAGATCTTCCTCGCCGCACATCTTGAAGCCGGTGGTGTGGAAGAATACACCGCCGTTGCTGTTGGCGAATGTCATCTCAAGGAGCGTTGTGACGAGACCGCCGGCCGATACGTCGTGAGCCGCAAGCAGTTTGCGCTGCTTCACGAGTTTCTGCATCGCCTCGAAGGCTGCCGCGAATTTTGCGGGGTCGGTCACGGTCGGAGCGTCGGAGCCCACTTTGTTGAGCGACTGATAGAGTGCCGAACCGCCCAGTCGCAATGCATCCGACGAGAAGTCTATATAATACAATGTCGAGACGCGGGGCGAAAGTACGGGTGAAAGCGTGCGGCGCACATCGGCCACCTCGCCGGCGGCAGAGATAATCACCGTGCCGGGAGAGTATACTTTGTTTTCGCCGTATTTCTGCGTCATCGACAGCGAGTCCTTTCCGGTGGGGATATTGATGCCGAGCGCGCAAGCGAAGTCGGAGCAAGCCTCTACCGCACGGTAGAGAGCGGCATCCTCTCCTTCATTCTTGCAGGGCCACATCCAGTTGGCCGACAGCGACACCGATTTCAATCCTTTCGCAAGATTTGCGCCTGCGATATTGGTAAGCGACTCGGCGATTGCCATCACCGAACCTTTGGCAGAATCGGCGAGCGCCACCTGAGGCGCGTGGCCGATAGAAGTGGCGATACCGGCGTGGCCGTTGTAGTCGAGCGCCACGACACCGCAGTCGCTCAGCGGCAGCTGGATTTCACCCTGACACTGCTGGCGCGCCACCTTGCCGGTGACCGAACGGTCCACTTTGTTGGTGAGCCAGTCCTTGCAGGCTACAGCCTCAAGCGAAAGCACTCCGCGGAGATATTCCTCGATATGGTTTTCTTCGGTATCGGCTGCAGCGTACGTACGGTTTACGGTATTGTCGCGCATCACCGTCTTGGGCGAGTTGCCGAACATATCCTCCATAGCGAGGTCGATGGGACGGCTGCCATCTTTGTCCTCGAATACGAAACGGTTGTCGTCGGTGGTTTCTCCTACGACGTAAAGCGGTGCGCGTTCGCGCTGCGCGATACGTTCTACGTAGGGTATATCTTTTGCATTGATTACGAAGCCCATGCGCTCCTGGCTCTCGTTGCCGACAATCTCCTTGGCCGACAGCGTCTTGTCGCCTACAGGGAGAGCGTCAAGGTCGATGTGTCCGCCGGTAGCCTCGACGAGTTCCGACAGGGCGTTGAGATGGCCGCCTGCACCGTGGTCGTGGATTGAGATGATTGGATTCTCGTCATCCTCGGCGAGGGCGCGGATGACGTTGGCCACACGCTTCTGCATCTCGGGGTTGGCACGCTGCACGGCGTTGAGCTCAATGGCGTTGGCATATTGTCCGGTCTCTACCGACGATACTGCGCCGCCGCCCATGCCGATGCGGTAGTTGTCGCCACCCATCACCACTACTTTCTCGCCTGCTCCGGGCACGCCTTTGATGGCGTCTTTCTTGGCAGCGAAGCCCACGCCGCCGGCAAGCATGATTACCTTGTCGTAGGCATAGAAGCGACCCTCTTCCTCGTGCTCGAACGTCAGAAGCGAACCGCAGATAAGCGGCTGGCCGAACTTATTGCCGAAATCAGAAGCTCCGTTGGAGGCTTTGATGAGGATGTCGGCAGGTGTCTGATAGAGCCACACGCGAGGGTTCATCATAAGCTCATAGCGGTGTTCGGGACTCAGTCGGGGGTATGATGTCATATACACGGCTGTTCCGGCAATGGGGAGCGAAGCTTTTCCGCCGCCGAGACGGTCGCGGATTTCGCCACCGGTTCCGGTAGCCGCGCCGTTGAACGGTTCTACCGTGGTGGGGAAGTTGTGGGTCTCCGCCTTGAGCGAGATTACCGTATCAATATCTTTTACGCGGAAATAGTCGGGACGGTCAGGATGTTCGGGTGAGAACTGCTCAACCTTCGGTCCCTTCACAAACGCCACGTTGTCCTTATAGGCCGACACGAGGGCGTTCTTGTTTTCCTGCGATGTCTTTTTGATTAATTTGAAAAGCGAGAGGGGTTTCTCCTCTCCGTCGATGACGAATGTGCCGTTGAATATCTTGTGACGGCAGTGCTCGGAGTTGACCTGCGAAAAGCCGAACACCTCGCTGTCTGTCAGCTTGCGTCCGAGTTTTTTCGACAACTCGTCGAGATATTGCTCTTCGTCGGGCGACAGAGCAAGACCTTCGGCCTTGTTGTATTCCCTGATATCATCGATATATACCACCTCGTCAGGCTTGCGGTTGGTGTCAAACACGCGCGAATTTATGCCGTCGTAGATGCGGTAGAGCATACGGTCGTAGTCGGCGTCGGGCTCTGTCCTGACAAACTGTTCGATACGTGTGATGCCGCTCAGACCCATATTCTGGGTGATTTCCACAGCATTTGTACTCCACGGGGTTATCATCTCCTTTCGCGGGCCGCGATATACCCCTTTTACTGAAGTTGACGACAAGGGCTTTGCGCCCGAGAGCAGCCATGACAGGCGCTCAATCTCTTGCTCGTTAAAGCGATGATCGGTCTCAATACCGTAGATTAAGCCGGTCCCTTTTTTGAAAAATATTACCATGCGTTGCTGAACGTGATGATTGGGTTTCCGCCGCGAAGTTACAATTTTTTTTCCATTCCCGCAACATCGCGGTCGCCTGTTGACATCTGCTGCGGCATATTATTTCCGGTATCGGATATTTTCACTATCTTTGCACAATTTATGAGAAATCTGATTTTTAAAATATTTTCCATAATCGTGGCCGCAGTGACTGCGACCGGCTGCTCCCAGGGCTATGACGCTCCGGAGGTGGCCGAAGTGCAGCGCGCTGTGCTCGTCTATATGGTAGCCAACAACTCCCTGGGCACATCAGGTTTTGACGCCGCCGACCTCAACGAGATGGTGATTGCCGCGCAACAGGGCGATTTCGGCGACTCCCGCCTTTTCGTCTACCACCACGGCCGCAACTCCGACCCGGCGCTTCTGGAGATAACTCAGGAAGGCGAACGCACCGTCATCGGCTACAACACCACCCAATCATCCGTGTCATCCTCGCGCATGGACCGGGTGATAAGCGACTTCATGCGTCAGGCGCCGGCACAACACTACGGACTCATACTCTGGAGTCACGGCAGCGGCTGGATTGAGAACGGCATCGAACAGCCGGTCACAAAGACCGCCGAAGCCGGCAACGGAGGCGTGTCGGCACTGTCGTTCGGCGACGACGGCGGCCGATACATGAATATCACCACACTTGCCGGTGTATTGCGCGACCGCGGCTTCGACTACATCTATTTCGACTGCTGCTACATGGCCGGAGTAGAGATTGCCTACGAACTGCGCCACTGCGCAGACCATATCGTGGCATCATCGACCGAACTGCCATCCAACGGCATGCCCTACGACGAGACGCTGCGGCATCTCCTGAAACCCGACGCTGACCTGGTTGCCGCCGCACGCACGACATTCGACTCATACAACGCGCTTCAGGGCATGAACCGCACATGCACGATATCAGTTATCGACACCGACGCCCTCGACGCCCTGGCCGAAGCCACTCGCGCCGTCTACTCCGCCAACAATGTCAATTCCGAAGGGTTCACACCTCAACAATTCATGACATCGTCATGTTATATTTTCGATTTCGGACAATATGTCGACGATCTGGCCGCACCATTTCCCGCACTAAAAGCCGACTTCGACAACGCCCTTGACGCCGCCGTTGTCTACAAGGCTTCCACTCCGCGGCTGTGGAACACATTGCAGCTGACACACCACTCCGGCCTGTCGACCTATCTGCCCGGCTTCTCCACAACAGCCCGTTACAACTACGACAACCTGCAATGGGCCGCCGACGTCGCATCGGCCCTCGAAAGATAATTAAAACCATCCACGCACCATGTTTTTCTTCCAAGACAATCCGACCGACACCAACCCTGTAAAGGATATCGACATAAACGAAGGCATCGAGCAGCTGAAAAATTTTTCATTCAACGACTTCATCTCCGACCTCTCGCAGCGCCTCGTCAATTTCGCCATCGACGTGGCGATAGCCATCGTCGTTTTCTACATCGGCAAATTCATCATACGCCGCATCTACCGCATAGTCACATCAGTGCTCGTGCGCCGTCATGTCGACAACTCGCTCACCACGTTCATTCTCAGTTTTGTAAGGATTGTCCTTTACTTCATACTGATAATAACCGTAATAGGCATCCTGGGCATCGAGACGAGTTCGTTCCTGGCACTGTTCGCCTCGGCCGGCGTCGCCATCGGTATGGCGTTGAGCGGCACGTTGCAGAACTTCGCCGGAGGAGTGCTCATTCTCCTGCTCAAGCCATACAAAGTGGGCGACTACATCGAGGCCCAGGGTTATGCCGGCACCGTACGCGAGATCCAGATATTCCACACCGTCATCACCACTTACGACAACAAGGCCATTATAATACCAAACGGCGGACTCTCGACATCAAGCGTCAACAACTGGTCGCGCGAGGAATACCGCCGTGTGTCATGGAATGTGGCGATATCCTACGGCGACTCCGTCAAGGTGGCTCGCGAGGCAATCCTCGACATGTTCAACGACGACCACCGCATCATCCGCGAATCGTCCGACGAACTGCACCTTCTCGAGGTCCAGGAAGACAACACTCCCCACAACAGCGAAGACCTCGTTGTCGAACCGCGTAAACCCGGTTTCCTGCGACGCATATTCTCCCGAAAGGACAAAGTGAAGGAAGCACTCGACCGCTGGCAGGAAGCGCACGACCATAATATCAAGGCGCTCAAACCACGCGTCACCCGCGACCCCTCAGTAGTAGTCAACGAACTTGCCGACTCAAGCATACAGCTGCAGGTAAGGGCATGGGTCGAAAGTTCCAACTACTGGTCGGTATTCTACGACTACAACGAACGCATCTACAACGAGTTACCCGCCCACGGCATCAATTTCCCCTTCCCGCAGATGGATGTCCACATCCGACAGGCCGTGGAACAGCCACGCGACTGACATCTGCCATTTTTGAATATTTAACACTATTTCATACTATTTCGCGCCCAAAACATAAGCCCAAAATTCTAAAATCGGAATATTTTATGTAAATTTGCGTGATAGTGGCATAGTAGTGTCAGCTGTTTCCATCGGCCTCCCTCCGACTTTACGCCGAGAAACAGCAACACAAAAGCATATCCATTGCTTATCGCTCCTGATGCCGGCCTCTTGCCGCAGGAGCCGCTTTCTCACCATCGGCCACTTGACTCTCTCCCCCGCGACCCAGCTGCATGAGCATGCCGGTCTCGGGTATTGGCGTGTACACCCCCGACCTGCACGCCCCCTGCCATGATAATAAAAAAACAACATAAATGATAAGTAAATGGAATTACTTACCCTTGACACCCGAAGAACAAAAGATGGAGACCGCGTTGGCGAAGCGTTACGCCGACACGCCAGCCATTTGTGAGCTCCTGGTACAGAGAGGAGTGACGTCGGTAAAGGAGGCTGAGCAGTTTTTCAGTCCTTCGCTACGCGATCTCCACGACCCTTTTCTGATGCCCCAGATGAACCTCGCAGTGGCCCGTCTCAACCGTGCCATGGGTAGCAAACAACGCATTATGGTCTACGGAGACTACGACGTAGACGGCACGACTGCCGTCTCGCTCGTCTACAAGTATCTCCTGAACTACTACTCAAACATCGACTACTATATCCCCACGCGCTACGATGAGGGATACGGCATTTCGCGCCGCGTCATCGACGAATTCCACCAGCAGGGTGTGAAGCTCGTAATCATACTCGACTGCGGCATAAAGGCCATCGAGGAAATCAGATACGCCGCCTCGCTCGGCATTGATTTCATAATATGCGACCACCACGTCCCCGACGACGAGCTGCCGCCGGCCGTTGCCATCCTCAACCCAAAACTCGAAGGCTCCACATATCCCTACCAGCACCTGTCGGGCTGCGGCGTAGGGTTCAAATTCATGCAGGGCTTCTCGATATCAAACGGCATAAACCTTATCGACCTCGAAGGCATGCTTGACCTCGTGGCCGTAAGCATCGCCGCCGACATAGTTCCGATGACCGGCGAAAACCGCATACTAACCTACCACGGCCTGCGACGCATCAACTCCAACCCCAACATGGGGCTCAGGGCGATACTGCGCATCAGCGGTCTGTCAGGGCGCGAAATCACCATCTCCGACGTCATCTTCAAAATCGGCCCGCGCATCAACGCCTCCGGACGCATGCAGAGCGGACGCGAGGCCGTCGACCTGCTTGTGGCCCGCGACGCCGCCGAGGCGCTCGAAAAAGCCAAAGCTATCGACCAGTACAACAAAGACCGCAAAGAGCTCGACAAGCGCATCACCGAAGAAGCCAACGACATTCTCAGCTCGCGCGACGAGGTGCATTCCGACAAGAAATCGATTGTAATCTACAACAAAGAGTGGCACCGCGGCATCATCGGCATCGTGGCCTCTCGCCTCACCGAACTCTACTACAAGCCGGCAGTGGTGCTGACCCACTCCAACGGGCTCGCCACCGGCTCGTCACGCTCAGTGCAGGGATTTGACATCTACAAGGCTGTCGACGCCGCACGTGACCTACTCGAGAATTTCGGCGGACACACCTATGCCGTCGGCCTTTCGCTCAAGGAGGAGAACATTCCGGAGTTCACACGCCGCTTCGAGGAGTACGTGGCCCGCAACATCACCACCACGCAGCTCACCCCGCAGCTCGACATCGACACCTACATCACCTTTGCCGACATCACCCCGCGCCTGCTCTCGCTGCTCAAACGCTTCAACCCGTTCGGTCCGGGCAACCAGAAACCGGTATTCTGCACACGCAACGTCACCGACTTCGGCACAAGCAAACTCGTAGGCAAACAGCTCGAGCACATCAAGCTCGAACTCGTCGACGACACTTCTGGCAAGGTGTTCAACGGCATCGCTTTCAATCTGGCCGAGCACTTCGACCACATACATTCCGGCAAGCCGTTCGACATCTGCTACACCATCGAGGAGAACAAGCACCGCAACGCCTCCGACAACATCCAGCTGCAGGTCAAAGGCATACATCCGTCATCAGGCAAATGACACCTCCCGAGGAAATCCTCCGCCGCTACTGGGGCTATGACACATTCCGCCCGCTGCAGCGCGACATAATAATGTCGGTGCTGTCGGGTCGCGACACCATCGGACTGCTCCCCACCGGTGGAGGCAAATCCATCACTTTCCAGGTGCCGGCAATGCTCCTGCCGGGGCTCACCGTGGTCGTCACTCCGCTCATATCCCTGATGAAGGACCAGGTCGACAACCTCAACGCCGTGGGCATACGCGCCGTCTACCTCCATTCCGGGCTCACACTGCGCGAGACCAACCTCGCCCTCGACCGCTGCCGCCTCGGCAAGGCACGGCTGCTCTACATCTCCCCCGAGAAACTGCAGTCGCCGTCGTTTGCCGACACCCTCCGGCTATTCGACATAAGCATGATTGTTGTCGACGAAGCACACTGCATATCGCAATGGGGCTACGACTTCCGCCCCTCCTACCTGCGCATAGCCGCACTCAGGCAGATGTTCCCTTCCGTTTCGATTCTTGCCCTGACAGCATCGGCCACCCCCGAGGTCATCGACGACATCGCCGCACGCCTCGACATGAAGTCACCGGCGATATTCCGCCGCAGCTTCACCCGCGACAACATTTCATATATCGTGCGCGACGCCGACTATAAAGAGGGGAAAATCGTCGACATCCTCAACAAAGTGCCCGGCACCGCCATCGTCTACGTACGCTCGCGACGCCGCACTCGCGAACTCGCCGAAATACTCTGCCGCGAGGGCATCTCCGCGTCATTCTACCACGCCGGACTCATTCCCGAGGAGAAACAGGAGCGCCAGAACGCATGGAAATCGGGCGATATCCGCGTCATAGTCGCCACAAACGCCTTCGGCATGGGCATCGACAAACCCGACGTCCGCATCGTCATCCACTACGACATCCCCCCATCGCTCGAGGAATACTACCAGGAGGCCGGACGTGCCGGACGCGACGGTCTCCCCGCCTTTGCCGTGATGCTCACATGCCGCCACGACAAAGCCACACTGTCGCGGCGTCTGTCCGACTCCTTCCCCGACAAGGACACCATCCGCCGCGTCTACGAACTGACATGCAACTTCCTCGACGTGGCCGTCGGTGAAGGCTACAACAAGGTGTTCGAATTCAACCTCCCGCTCTTCTGCACCCGCTTCAGCCTCCATCCCCGCGTTGTCGACCCTGCCCTGCGCATACTCTCGCAGGCAGGCTACATCGACTATTCCGACGAGGTCACCACACGCTCCCGCGTGATGATGCTCATGCAGCGCCAAGAACTCTACGACCTGGAGCTTCCTGACACCGCCGACCGTGTGCTGCAGGCCCTGCTGCGCACCTCCACCGGCATCTTCGCCGACTACGAGATATTCAGCGAACCACTGCTGGCACGCCGGCTCGGTCTGAACGAGCAGACAGTCTACGAAAACCTGCTCCTGCTCTCGCGCATGCACGTGCTCCACTACGTGCCGAGGCAGACATCCCCCTATATCCTTTTCACCACGTCCCGCGAAGAGCCGCACCACCTCCTCTTCCCCCGCACCGTCTACGAGGACCGCAAAGAGCGCATGGCACGCCGCCTCGATGCCGTACGCCGCTTCGCTTTCGGCCACGACTCATGCCGCGTAGTCACCATGCTCCGCTACTTCGGCGAAGACCCGCAGGGCGATTGCGGCAAATGCGACGTATGCCGCGCCGCCAACTGCCACTCCCCAAGCCGCAACACCGACACCACCCTGCGCCAACGCATCGTCAGCCTCGCCTCACAGCCCTCAGGCATAGCCCTCCAACCGCTCGTTTCCGCACTCGGCGCTCCCGCCCCGACAGTGCTCCGTCTCGTCAGGCAACTCCTCGACGAAGGCACCCTGACAGCCCGAGACACCGCATTTCATGCCGATTTTAACACAAAACTGCCCGATTAACACTTCGCGCCCCTTTTCTCTAACATACTTTAATACCTTTTAGCTGATTTCCCTCCACCCTTCTCCCTTCAGGCTTGTTATTATAATAAACGCCGGGAAACGAGAGCGGGACACCGTCCATGTGGCTGTTCCGGTCCGGCAACGACTACATAAACAGCATCCCTCGTCCTTTGTATCGAGTAGTGATACTGGATATTTAGGCTCTCATAAATAAATAGTTGAAACGTGAAGGGAGGAGTCTCATCGGCTCCTCCCTTTTGCGTAAGCAACAATGTTGCTTGACCGCCCCATTGCTGCCTCCGCAACACAACCCCATTCAAAATTCAACCTTCAAAATTCAAAATTATTTCGTACCTTTGTACACAAAATTCTAACTAAACAACATAATATTATGGCAAATAAAGCACTGCTGATGATTCTCGACGGATGGGGCATCGGCAACCACACCAAAAGCGACGCTATTTTCACCACTCCCACCCCCTACTGGGACTCCCTCATCAAGAACTATCCCAACTCCGAGCTGCAGGCAAGCGGCGAGAACGTCGGTCTCCCCGACGGACAGATGGGCAACTCTGAAGTAGGACACCTCAACATCGGCGCCGGACGCGTACTCTACCAGGACCTCGTCAAAATCAACAAAGCCATCAAAGAGGGCACCATCCTTGACAACCCCCAGATCAAGGAAGCATACTCCTACGCCAAAAACAACGGCAAGGCGCTCCACCTCATGGGACTCACCTCCGACGGCGGCGTTCACTCTTCGCTCGACCACCTCTTCGCCCTCTGCGACATCGCAAAGCAGTACGGCCTTGAGAAAGTCTACATCCACTGCTTCATGGACGGCCGCGACACCGACCCCCGTTCAGGCAAAGGCTTCATCGAGCAGCTCCAGGCCCACCTCGACAAATCCACAGGAGCCATCGCCTCTATCATAGGACGTTACTACGCAATGGACCGCGACAAACGCTGGGACCGCGTCAAAGTAGCCTACGACCTCCTCGTCAACGGCGAAGGCTCTCAGGCAACCGACATGGTGAAAGCAATGCAGGACTCCTACGACGCCGACGTCACCGACGAGTTCATCAAACCCATCAACAACGCCAACGTCGACGGCACCATCAAAGAGGGCGACGCTGTCATCTTCTTCAACTACCGCAACGACCGCGCCAAAGAGCTCACCGTAGTGCTCACACAGCACGACATGCCCGAAGAAGGCATGCACACCATCCCCGGCCTGCAATACTTCTGCATGACCCCCTACGACGCTTCTTTCACCGGCGTGCACATCCTCTTCGACAAAGAGAACGTCGACAACACCCTCGGCGAATACCTCTCTTCGCTCGGCAAAAAACAGCTCCACATCGCCGAGACCGAGAAATACGCCCACGTCACCTTCTTCTTCAACGGCGGCCGCGAAGCCCCCTACGAAGGCGAAGAACGCATCCTCGTCGCATCTCCCAAAGTAGCCACCTACGACCTCAAGCCCGAGATGAGCGCATTCGAAGTCAAGGACAAGCTCGTCGAAGCCATACGCTCAGAGAAATTCGACTTCATCGTCGTCAACTTCGCCAACGGCGACATGGTCGGACACACCGGCATCTACGAAGCCATCCAGAAAGCGGTCACCGCCGTCGACCAATGCGTCAACGACACCGTCGAGGCCGCCAAAGCCGCCGGCTATGAAGTAATCATCATCGCCGACCACGGCAACGCCGACAACGCCATCAACCCCGACGGCACCCCCAACACGGCCCACTCTCTCAACCCCGTGCCCTGCGTCTACGTCACTGCCGACAACAACGCAAAAATCGCCGACGGCATCCTCGCCGACGTAGCCCCCACCATCCTCCACATCATGGGACTTCCCCAGCCCGCCGAGATGACAGGCCACAACCTCATCGCCGACTGACACTGAAAACGACGACAACAATAAAAAAGCAAGCCGCGCCTGCCCCAAAAAAGCAAGCGCGGCTTATATTATACCTAAAGCAGCTAAAGCAGCTAATTTAGCCAATATCTCCTACATCAGCGCCGGAGCCAGATACTTCGCCAGCAGATACCCGCCGCCCACAAGCCACACAAACAATATTCCCGCAAGAATAAACGGCTTCGCACCCGCCTTCTTGAACTTGTCGAAACTCGTCTCCGCGCCCAGCGCCACCATAGCCATCGTGAGCAGGAACGTATCCACATAATTTATCAGCTCGCTCCCCCATGACGGTATACCCATCGGCGTCGACAGCGTATTGAGATACACCGACAGCGAGTTAATACCAATCACAAGAAGAAAACCGAAAGCAAACCAAGGCACTGCCACCTTACCCTTGCCACCCTCGGCTCCCGCACCACCGCTGCGTGCCCTGCGCGCCGCCCACACTCCGAGCAACAGCAGCACCGGCACAAGCATCATCACGCGTATCATCTTCACTATCACGGTCGTCGACGCGATGTCATTGCCGAGCGCATTGCCCGCGCCCACCGCATGGGCCACCTCATGGAGTGTCGCGCCGCTGAATATACCCATCTCCGTAGGCGACAGATCCAGCACTCCCGACTGATACGCCACCGGATACAGGAACATCGCCACCGTACCGAAAATCACCACCGTTGCCACGGCCACCGCCGTCTTGTAAGGCTTTGACCGCATCGTGGCCTCAGCGCCGAGCACCGCGGCCGCTCCACACACACCGCTACCCACCGAAGTCAGCATTGCCGTGTCCTTGTCCATTTTAAGCACACGGTAACCGATGAAATACCCCCCGATTATCGTCACCGCCACGATTATGGCGTCAACCGTAATTCCCGCCACGCCAACAGCGGCTATATCCTGAAACGTAAGCCTGAAACCATACAGTATGATACCGATGCGCAGCAGCCTCTTCGAGCAGAACTGTATGCCGGGCACCCACGTCTCGGGCAGATGCATTCGCAACAGATTGGCATATATCATACCGAGCACGATTCCGATAATAAGCGGACTGATGGAAAGCGCGGTAAACACCCGGGCACTCCCGATATAAAAAGCCGCACATGAAAATAGGGCTATAAGCAACACGCCATGCAGCATATGCCCCCGTTTTTGAGAAAACATAATAGTTGAATTTTTAAGAGCGTTAATTAATAAACCACATCACATATAATTAATAACACACACATTAATAACACATGATATAAAACAAAAACGCCCAAAAAAACAAAATGTTCCCTACCCCTCCCCCTGGCTATGATAAAACTATGACGCTGGCGACCCTAAAGCTCGTGGAGATCTCGGGGGGGGCCGTCTAATTTAAAAAAAACCGGGGGGGGG
>CAMWJS010000019.1 GCA_947174635.1 uncultured Muribaculaceae bacterium | reverse complement strand
CCACTCCATGATATGCGGCTCTGCGTTTAACATTTATTGTCGAACCGGCTCTTAGTAAACAGCATTGAATCGCGCCCCTGTAATTTGCTGCGACTTTTGACCGCTAAAAATATATTTTCAAAAAAACTTAGCGTTCAAGTGTCAGTTTCTTTATTCAGCAGACTGTATTATGGGATTTATATACTACAAAGTAAAAGAGGTGTGATAAAATCACACCTCTTTTACTTTGTAGCGGGATCGAGAATTGAACTCGAGACCTCCGGGTTATGAATCCGACGCTCTAACCAACTGAGCTATCCCGCCGTACTTTGCACCTGAGAGGAGTATTTCAACAGGCTTTGTCGAACCGGCAACCTCTCTTTTGCGAGTGCAAAGATAGATACAAAGTTTTAATTAACCAAATTTTTCGACAAATTATTTTTTATTTTTTATCGAAGACGCTCCGGAAGCACGCTGAAGAAGGACATTGGCGACATTTGATTTTATGTCGGAAGCGCCTGAAGCCACGAGTTTGCCGGAAATGGCCTGAAGTGATATAGCCTTTACTGTAGATGCTCCGCTTGCTTTGAGTTCGACCTCTTCAGCCTTTCCCGCCAGATCCACATCTGAAGCACCGGATGCGTCAACTTCAACATCGTTTGCCTTGATATTGCGCAAATCGACATCCGAGGCTCCTGATGCATCTATTTCAATTGACTGAGCGGCCACGGATGCGCATTTCAGCGAAGACGCGCCCGACAAATCGATTTCTACTTCCAATGCCACTATCGACTTGATTTCATAGTCCGACGCACCGGTTGCTTCAAGTTCCAGCTGTCTGCCGGGGAGGTTTATTTTTGCGGCTTTGAATGACGAGGCACTCGAAAGGTTGATTTCTTTCAATACGGGAGCCTTGATTTTTGCTTTAAGGTCATAGTTGCCACGTGTCGACAGCCATTTTTCAAGAGAAAGCACCAGACAGTCGCCCGAACGCTTCACATTGACGTAGGGCATGATATTGTCGGGAGCTGAAATCTCGACGCTCCATGTATTGCCTGTGGTCTGCTCGTATTCCACGGCATATACGCCGGTCACTTTGAGCTCATCGAAATTGCTTATGCTGTAGGACTTGGAAGTTGTCTTTTTCGACGGTTCGACAAGCGTGCGTGCCTGCACGGCGATAATGCCGGTCACAACGAGGAGCAGTGCGATAAGTGAGATTTTTTTCATATCGGTTATTGATTTTAAGTATAATAACAATAATAACATTGGAAAACACGTGGGCCACATGCTTTCAAAATAAAGACGGAAAAATCGGGGAAATGTGACAGCGCAGAAAGATATTTTTCAAAGTCGGCTGTAAAACGTAAAAATAAAAAAGACAGAGGTCCTGTAAGCCGGGTTATGTCGTCATCGCAGGTCAGGCTCACGCCCGTGCCTTAATGACGGCTCGTCATTTATCTTGGCCGCGCACGGGTGCGCGGTCCGTAGCAGTCTACCCCCCGGCAATGGGCGAGCAACCCTTGAATGCCGGTATACTTGACCTTGCAACCCACAAGACGTGCGGCACGCCACATCGCTGCGGCGCCCGGTGGGCTCTTACCCCACCTTTTCACCCTTACCCCGGCCGAAACGACCGTGGCGGTTATTCTCTGTCACGCTGCTCTACCGTCGCCGATAGCTCCCGGTTAAAGAGTGTGGTGCTCTGCGTTGCCCGGACTTTCCTCAGGCGGCGCCACACTGAAGTGGCACACTCCCCGCGACGAGCCGGACCTCTGTCATGGCCACAAAGGTAGCAACTTTTTTGTGCAGTTGCAAACATTTGATTAACTTTGGGGTTATGAATACCGACAATCTACCCGCGCTGAGCGCCTCACGGCGCAAGCTTATTTCCTCGCTGCAGCAGGCCAGGCACCGCAGGGAGCACCTGCTTTTTGTGGCCGAGGGACAGAAGTGCATTTCAGAAATCATCGACGCATTCGGCTGCCGCATGGTGGTCGCCACCCACGCATGGCTTGAAAGCAACACAATGCCGCTGCCACGCGGAGCTGAAATCATCAAGGCCACCCGTGCCGACATGGAACGCATATCGTCGCTAAGCAATGCGCCCGAAGTGCTGGCGGTGATGGAGATGCCCGCTTCCGACGCCATCGACACATCGGGTCTGCTTGTGGCGCTCGACGGCATTCAGGACCCCGGCAACCTCGGCACCATCATCCGCGCCTGCGACTGGTTCGGGGTGAAGTCGATAGTCTGTTCGCGCGACACCGTAGATGTCTACAATCCGAAAGTCATTCAGTCGACCATGGGAGCGCTTGCCCGCGTCACGGTGCACTACGTCGACCTGCCTCAGTGGCTCGGCGAACTGACCGGCGGCATGCCGGTCTACGGCACATTCCTTGACGGCGAAAACATATACCGCACGCCGCTGCAGCAGCGCGGCGTCATCGTCATGGGCAACGAGGGAAAAGGGATTTCGCCGGCAGTGGCCGGTAGGGTCAGCCACCGTCTGTTCATACCACCCTACCCCCTCGACGCAAGACATGTGGAGTCGCTCAACGTGTCTATGGCTACGGCAATCATACTGTCTCAATTCCGAAAAGATCAATAACAACCCCATATAACAGCAGATGGCAAAAACAGTAAAGTCGGCATGGTTTTGCTCGCAATGCGGAGCGCAGTCACCCAAATGGGCGGGACGCTGCCCCGAGTGCGGCGAATGGAACACGATGGTAGAGGAACGCGTCAGCACCTCGAAAGGCGCGTCGAAGTCAATCGGCCCGGCACGCATGACCAAGAGCAAGCCCCGCAAAGTATCGGAAATAGAGGCGCTCGACGAGCCGCGCATACACATGCCGTCGGAGGAACTCAACCGTGTGCTCGGGGGCGGACTCGTGGCCGGTTCGATGGTGCTCATCGGCGGAGAACCGGGCATAGGCAAGTCGACGCTTGTGCTGCAGAATATATTATCCATCAAGTCGCGCCGCATACTCTATGTGTCAGGCGAAGAGAGCGCCACGCAACTCAAGATGCGCGCCGACCGCATCGGCCGTCTGTCAGACAACTGCTACATCGTGTGCGAGACATCGCTTGAAAACATCTTCGACCATATCGATGACCTGCAGCCCGAACTGCTGATAGTCGACTCCATACAGACCGTTGCATCGGAAACGATAGAGAGCGCCGCCGGAAGTGTCAGCCAGGTGCGCGAATGCGCCGCCCGACTGCTCAAATATGCGAAGGAAACGAGTGTGCCGGTGCTGCTTATCGGCCATATCAACAAAGACGGAGCCATCGCCGGTCCCAAAGTGCTTGAGCATATTGTCGACGTAGTGCTCCACTTCGAGGGTGACCGTCAGCATCTCTACCGCCTGCTGCGCGCTATAAAAAACCGTTTTGGCAACACCAACGAGATAGGCATCTACGAGATGTGCCGCCGAGGGCTGCGCGAGGTCGCCAACCCGTCGGAGATGCTGCTGTCGCCGGCCGATGAAAATCTGTCGGGCACAGCGGTGGGCGTGGCTGTCGAAGGGATACGCGCGTTTCTCATCGAGACACAGGCATTGGTAAGCACGGCGGCCTACGGCACACCGCAGCGCTCGGTCACGGGATTTGACTCCCGCCGCATGAACATGCTGCTTGCCGTGCTTGAAAAGCGTGTGGGGTTCAAGCTGATACAGAAAGATGTGTTTCTCAACATAGCCGGAGGACTCAAAGTGGCTGACCCGGCAATGGACCTTCCGGTAATCTGCGCCGTGCTGTCGTCGAACATCGACATAGCCATACCGCGTAAAGTGTGCATGACGGGCGAAGTCGGTCTGTCGGGCGAAATACGCCCGGTGACACGCATAGAACAACGCATATCGGAAGCTGCCAAACTCGGCATGGAGTGCATCATTATCCCGCGCCACAACCTCAAAGGCATCGACACGCAGAAATTCAACATAAAAATCATAGAGGTGAGCAAAGTCGACGAAGCCTTAAAGAATTTGGAATTTTGAACTAAATTACGGGCACACCGGCCGTTTTTTTATGCGCCGATGTGCCCGTAAATTGCCATGCGGGGGAAGGATACGATTATTTTACGTATTCCTTGGTGGTTTTGTTGCCGCGGACCACTATGTAGAGGTCGCCGGCTGTGGGGTTGTCAACGCGTACACCCTGGAGGTTGTAGTAGATGGTAGCGGCTGATTGGCTGTCGGCTTCGATTTCGTCGACTGCACCTATAGCCGATTCTACAGTTAAAGTCCCTAAAGTTCTGTTGTATGTGATGTCCCATTTCCCGGGTACGATAGAATAATTATAATCATATTCGATAGGGATACAGGGATAAGTTCCTGGAGTTTTTATTTCGGTACTTTCATAAGGGTGAAGCCAATGTTTTACGACATCTGAGACCATAAACCTTAATACAAACTCGCTCTTATTTTCCACAACGACATTTTCAGCTTTCCATATTCCACTGGTAGGGTCATCATCCAAAGTCATTTTTGTGGCAGACCAATTTGCTCCTCCTTCAGGGAAATTGCCCCAAATTTCATAATACTGAGTCAAATCAGCCCAGCTACCGGTCACTGTTATTGTCATTTTCTCGGGATTGAATACAATGCGGATTTTCCACACCCACTCCATCGCCGAAATTAGAGCCGGTTCGACAATAAATGTTAAACGCAGAGCGGTCAACATTTATTGTCGAACCGGCTCTTAATTTGTTGCCAGTTTCAAGCCAATAATGGACGCAATCAATGTGGATATGAAAAACAGACGCAATGGAGTAGCCGGTTCCTTGAAGAACAATATCCCGACGATTACCGTGCCGACGGCTCCTATGCCTGTCCAGATGGCATAGGCGGTACCGATTGGTAATGATTGAATAGCCTTAGCCAACAGATACATACTCAATATGGTGGACAACAGGAAGCCAGCGCCCCACATGTAGAATTCCGTTCCAGCAGTTACCTTGGCCTTACCTAAGCAGAACGTGAGGCTCACCTCAAATAACCCGGCAAGAAAAAGCAATATCCAGCTCAACATGTTTTTTTGATTCTGTTTACAATTAGGTAATCCAATGAATATTTACCGGCTCCTGAAATCCATAATATAACGAATGTGAGCAGGAATGTGAAGGCCGGTTCTTTGGCTGCGAACGGCTCACCGGCATGAATCACAAAAAATGCGATACACATGGTGAACACCATAGGTATAAGCGCCAATCGGGTCAGCAACCCTAATATCAACAAAATGGAGCAACCTACCTCGCCGAATATTGCGAGAACAAGGGAGAACTCACGCCCTATTCCAAGGGGGTCAGGGAATGTTGATGACATTTGGATGAAGCCTGTGAGTTTTGACAGGCCATGAACCATGAAGAGTGCTCCGAAAAGGAGTCTGAGCGCTAACAGAGCGACGTTTATTCTACGGCTATCTGCCGGACAGGGGAATAAGATTGTTATTACATTTCTCATAATGTAGCTTTTATATTTCAGTGCAAAGTTACATACCTTTCGTGGGTTAGCTTTTTACAAATGATAAATAGCGATGCCTATTCATATAATTCGTAACTTTGCAGTCTAAGGAGGCATTTAATTGTTATGGAAATTAAGGACATCATAAACCGCAGGCATGTGTTGCCTGAAGACTCATTGGCTCTTCTCTGCAGGTCAATGGAGCTGGTTCATTATCCGAAAGGCCACCATGTGCTTGAAATCGGCAAAATCGAGCGGGATGTTTACTTTATATCCAAGGGTATAGTGCGGGCATTCACTCTCGTAGATGGTAAGGAAGTGACATTCTGGGTCGGCAAAGAGGGCGCGACTATTGTATCAATGATGGGATATGTAAGGAATGAACCTGGATATGAGACAATGGAACTTATGGAAGATTCTGTTCTTTATGTAATCAAGAGGGACGAATTGCAGCGCCTTTACAATGAGGATATACATATTGCCAACTGGGGTCGGAGATTTGCAGAAACAGAACTTTTAGATGCCGAAGTACGGGTAATAACTTTGCTCCTTGCGACAGCGACCGAACGTTATCGGGATTTGTTGGATAATCAGTCTGATTTGTTACAACGACTGCCGTTGGGATGCATAGCCTCATATCTTGGCATAACGCAGGTCAGTCTAAGTCGTATAAGGGCATCAATAGCCAAAGATAGTAAGCTATAAATTCAGAGTCGCAATCTTTCGCCGTCGGTGGGAACAATAACCATCCCGCTGTAATAGTCGGCAGCTTCATCTTGATAGAGTTCTTGCCTATGCGTAAGATCATCATCCTCACAATGGACAAGAACCAAATTTCTGATATTAAACATTTCCGCTAATACGGCAACATCGCGCACGGTCGAATGATACTTTTCATACGGCTGATAGATCTCCTTGTCGGCATAACGGCAAAAAGCACCGCAAATAAGGATGTCACAGTTAACTGCGTTACATGAATTGCGCAATGTCAGTGATTCATCGCCCAGACACACAATTTCTGTTCCTCCTTCCAATGTCATTCTAAACCCGGTCTGCTCTACATTGACAGAGCAGACGTCAAAGCATCTGAAAGAAACATTCTGTATCTGAAATATATCATCATTGCAGACTTCAACAAATTTTATGCAGTCGGCCATCTTGTCATAATCGGCATTCAGAAATGTCATCTGGCATATCCGGCAGATTGCATTAATAACAGATTTATTACCGTATATATTTAATTTACCGGAATACAACGAGTCTTTAACCATATTGACGACCCCTCTGATAAGCCATATTGCACCAAGCACATGATCTGCATGTACGTGTGTGATAAATAGATGGTGGATATCGTCAACCGCTATCCCAGATTTCTGAAGAGCCGCAAATATACCATTGCCACCGCCTGCATCTACTAACAGCAAAAATGATTCTGATTTTATTGCAAAGCAACTATTGTAGGAGTGTCTGGAAAATGCGCTCCCTGTTCCAATCATTATCAGCTCTGTCTCCATATCATATTGATGATAATAGCGAGTCTACATCTTCATCAGTTGTTGACCAATCTGTTACAAATCTAACCGGTGTTTCCTTTTCTCCTTTTGGTCCCCAAAGTTCAAACGAAGCAATTGCTTTCAGCTGCTCTATCTTATCACTCGGCAATATAACGAACTGCTGATTTGTAGGAGAGTCGATATATAGCTGATATCCCTTGCTTATAAAGCCGGATTTCAGTTTCATCGCAAGTGAAACGGCATGTCGTCCTATAGACATATACAGATTATCGGTAAACAGCTGCGAAAACTGTACGCCCAGCAATCTCCCCTTGGCAAGAGTGGCCCCATGCAATTTTATGAGCGAATCAAACCGTGGCAATAATTCAGGACGACGTGTCACAACTGCCTCACCAAACAAAGCGCCGCATTTTGTACCTCCAATATAAAAGACATCGCTGAGTGCGGCAATATCACTCAATGACACATCTCCTCCCTCAGCGGCAAGGCCGTAGGCAAGACGTGCCCCGTCAATATACAGGGGAATATCCGCCTCTTTGCAAAGGGCTGAAATTTCAACAAGCTCACCGCGCGTATATATTGTGCCAAGCTCTGTAGGGAATGAGAGATATACCATTGCCGGCCTCACCATATACCTGTGAGTGTCATCATTGTAAAAATTCCTTATGTATTCCCTTATATCGGACACTGACAATTTACCGTAATGATTCGGAAGTGTTATAATCTTGTGACCGCTGGCTTCTATGGCACCTGCTTCATGGACATTTATATGTGCGGTGTCGGTGGCCAAGACACCATCGTTATGGTCAAGCAAACGGTCTATCACCACGGCATTTGCCTGAGTACCACCCTCAAGAAAGTACACGGCACCGTTTTTGATACCACATTCCGAGAGTATCAGTTGTTCCGCCGTTTTAGTGAATTCATCACGTCCATAGCCGACGGTGTGAAGTCCGTTGGTCTCATTAAGGCGTTTCATCACATTAGGATGCGCCCCTACCATATAATCGTTGTCGAAATAAATCATACGCAAAGATACGCATAAACTCATTCGATGCATTTAACAAATGTAAAAAAATGTCATGTCAACAACCCTCTTGAATGGATTATCGACACAAGCCGAAATCACAGTGCTTGCAATAAAAGTGTGAAAAATATTTTATAGGACAAGTCAGACCTGTCGGACGGGTCTGACTTGTCGGATTTATATGATTGAGTTTTTTTTGGGGGGGGAGGTCAGCGGAGGCGGTTGCGGAGGAAATGGGAGCGGACGTAGAGGAAGAAGAATGCAACTCCGATGAAGTTGGCTATCCATGCGCCCCAGAATGCGGAGTGGAAGCCCCAATGCTCGGCAAGTACGCCGCCCAGCAACACGCCGAGTCCAACGCCTATGTCCCACGATACGAGCAGAGTGGAGTTGGCAGTGCCGCGCTGGTCGTTGGTGGCGAGATTGATAAACATATTCTGAAACGCCGGAAACATGTGTCCGTTGCCAAGTCCGATTATCAGAGCCGCGCCGTAGTAGGCCCAAAGGCTGTGTACTCCGGCAAAAAGAAGATAGCCGAACAGTGACACAATGACTCCGACAGAAGCATTTTCGACAATCTTGCCTTTGCGCAGCGAACGGCTGCCGGTAAGACGCGAGAGGATAAGACCTATTGCCAGCAGCATGAAGAAGAAACCTGAGCCCTGCGTCACTCCAAGTTCCTCTTTGCCATAAATAGCGATATAGGTGGCAAGCACGCCGTAGGAAAAGGCATAGCACACCATCGCAAGCCCTTCACTCCATCCTTTCGACAGCACGAAGCGGTCAAGCGACATCTTCGGGCGCGGCACTCTGGGTCGCGGCTTAAGCTGCAGAGTGGAGTTGATGGCGAGACCGCCGAGAGCCACGAGGAGCGACAGCACGAACAGCAGGTCGAAATCACCGACAAAGCCATATATCATCAGCGCCACAGTCGGTCCGATGGCAGTGGCGATATTGTTGCTAAGGCCATAGAAACCGATCCCCTCGGTGCGACGTGACGAGGGAAGCACATCGATAGCCACAGTAGAATTTGACACAGTCGCCGCTCCGAACGGAAAGCCGTGGAGCGTGCGCACCACCGTAAACGCGAGCAATGACCCGGCAAGCAGATAACCGCTGAAAAACAGCGCGAAGCAGCCGTAGGTAATCAGCAGCACGAGTTTGCGTGAATAATTGTCGACGATATAGCCGCTGAAAGGACGCACGATAAGCGTCGTGAGCGTGTAGCCCGACAGAACAAACCCGATTTCCTGGCGTGTGGCACCGAAAGTCTCGCTCAGATAAAGCGGAAACAGCGGCGTCAGCAGCATGAACGAGAAGAAAAGCATAAAGTTTGCGCTCCACACCTTCATATAGTTCTTGTTCCAAAGGCGTTCGCGTTTGAGTTCAGTCTCTATCGATTCCATAAGTAAACATCATTCATTTCAAGAGTCGGCCGACTGCGCGGCCTACGTGACAGAGGTCGCGCTCAGTGATGTCGTGACTGCGCGTGCCGCCTATCTGGAGCGAGGGTATCAGTTTTATTCCTCCCATTTTCAATATGCGGCCTATTGACTTCACGGTGCCTGAGGTCTGGCCGAAAAGGCGGGCAAACGGCATCGGAGTCGTGGCGGTGGCGATAACAAGTGCACGCCGCCCTTTGAGCAGAGGTCGGGGAAGACCGTGCTTCCCGTCTGCGATAAAGATATAGACGAGGCGGTCGAACATGTTTTTCAGCACGCCCGGCATGTTGGCCCAATAGCACGGGGCGCCGATTATGATGCGGTCGGCGCTCTTTATCGCTTCGGCAATCGAGGCCATGTCGTCGTGTATCGGACATGCGAGCGCGCTTCGGCAGGCCATGCATCCGCGGCACGGACGTATATCCCTGTCGTAAAGGCTGATGACATCGCATTCCGCACCTGCATCCTTCGCCACAGCAGCCGCATGGGTGAGCATGCCCGAAATATTACCCTCGCGCCGCGGACTCGAATTTATGATTAATACGCGCATATCATGTTTAACGAGAAGCGGTTGAAGGTCGTGACCTTCAACCGCTCATATTATTTATTACGGGATTACTTGTTGACGCGGAAGCGGTCAATACCGTCGCGGAGGAAAGCCACTACCTGACGGGCGGCGGCGATGCCGGCGTTGATATTGGCTTCGGAAGTCTGCGCGCCCATCTTCTTGGGAGTGAAGAATACGCGTCCTTCGAATTTCTCGTTGAGAGCGTCGGCAATGTCAGGCTTGATGTCGGCCACATATTTCAGGTCGGGACGAGCTTCGAGAGCTGCTGCGAGACCATCCTCGTCAATCACCTCCTTGCGGGCAGTGTTGATGAGCAGACCGCCTTTGGGCATGAGTTCGAGAAGAGCCTTCCCGACAGATTTGCGGGTTTCGTCAGTGGCGGGGATGTGGAGCGAAACGACCTGGTTGGTTTTGTAAAGCTCCTCGACAGAGTGGACGGGCACTACACCTGCCTCAACCATCACTTCGTCGGGGCAATAGGGGTCGAGAGCGCTCACTTCCATGCCGAAGCCTTTGGCGATGCGGGCCACGTTGCGGCCTACCTGACCGAAAGCGTGGATGCCGAGGCGCTTGCCTTTGAGCTCGGCGCCCGATGTGCCGTTATACATGTTGCGGAATGCCATGACGGCCATACCGAACACGAGTTCGGCCACGGCGTTGGAGTTCTGGCCGGGAGTGTTTTCGACGCATACGTTGTGGGCTGTAGCGGCAGCGAGGTCGACGTTGTCGTAACCTGCACCGGCGCGTACCACAACTTTGAGGTTTTTAGCTGCGTCGAGCACTTCGGCGTCAACTTTGTCGGAACGTATGATAAGAGCGTCGACATCGGCGACAGCCTTGAGCAGGTCGGCCTTATCAGTATATTTTTCGAGAAGCACGAGTTCGTAGCCTGCATCTTCGATTTCCTTGCGGATACCGTCGACTGCGACAGCCGCGAACGGTTTCTCTGTGGCAACTAATACTTTCATAACTTTAGATTTTATTATTTCCCAAAATGTAGGGAGGGTGTTGCAAAACTCATTCTTATCTTTCCGCGGTTAAAAACCGCGGCTACTACGCTACTGATTGTCAGGATGCTGCGCTTAGTAGCCGCGGTTTTCAACCGCGGAAAGTTTAGTTCTGCAACACCGTCCGCGCCATCAGTAAGTAAGCCTTCGGGATGCAGACGCGATAAATCGCGTCCCTACATTTTGTATGATTTTTTATTAGTGCTTTGCCTCGAATTCTTTCATGCAGGCAACGAGAGCCTTGACGCTGTCGAGGGGAAGCGCGTTGTAGAGCGAAGCGCGGAAACCGCCGACCGAACGGTGACCCTTGATGCCGACCATGCCCTGCGAGGTTGCGAATTCGACGAATGCTTTTTCAAGTTCGGCGTATTCGGGTTTCATGACGAAGCAAACGTTCATGATAGAGCGGTCTTCAGCAGCTGCGGTGCCGACAAACATCTTGCTTGAGTCGATTGCGTCGTAGAGCACGTTGGCTTTTTCGATATCCATCTTTTCAAGCTCCTTGACGCCGCCGAGCTGTTTGTAGTAGCGGAGCGTCTGGAGAGCGGAGAAGATGGGGAGCACGGGGGGAGTGTTGAACATCGAGCCCTTTGAGGTGTGAGTCTGATAGTTGAGCATCGTGGGGATGGGACGGTCTACTTTGCCGAGAGCGTCCTCTTTTACAATCACGATAGTGACACCTGCGGGAGCGAGGTTTTTCTGCGCGCCGGCGTAGATGCAGTCATATTTCGATACGTCGACGGGACGAGAGAAGATGTCAGATGACATGTCGGCTACCAAAGGCACGGGTGAATCGGGATCCTTGCGGGTCTCCGTACCGTAGATGGTGTTGTTGGTAGTATAGTGGAAGTAGTCGGCGTCGGCGGGGATAACGTAATCTTTGGGAATGAATGTGTAGTTGGCCTCTTTTGAAGAAGCTACAACTTCTACATCGCCGAAGAGTTTTGCTTCCTTGATGGCCTTGTTTGCCCACACGCCGGTGTCGATGTAAGCGGCTTTGGTCTTGAGGAAGTTGAACGGAACCATTGCAAACTGGAGACTTGCTCCACCGCCCAGGAAGAGCACCTCATATCCGGCAGGGATTTCGAGAAGTTCTTTAACGAGAGCGTTGGCTTCGTCGATTACAGCCTGGAATTCTTTGCTTCGGTGAGATACTTCCAGGATGGAGAGACCGGTATCGGCGAAGTTGAGCACTGCGTCGGCAGTGTTTTTGATTGTGTACTGGCTCAAAATTGATGGGCCTGCGTAAAAGTTATGTTTCTTCATTGCGGTGAGGAATAAAATTTACAATGTTTTTTGCAAATGTAATCATTTTTATTGTAATACCGCGACAAATTAAAGAAATTTTTCCTTTATTCCTCCATTTTGTCACAATCCGCGACATTTTGCCACAATTTTAAGCCAAATTCAAGAGCTACATACTATAATAGTATAATATCCGAAACTTTTTGTTTTGCGCATTTACCACAGAGCGCCCTTCCCGGGCTTGGATTATGGGATGGTGTTGTGAGCCGGGGTCTTCGCCCGCTCCGCGGTCTGCGAGCCCCGGTTAATCACGGGCACGAGCCTCCGGCTCTCCGTTGGGGATGATATGGGACACATATTTTAAGAACAAACGCAATAATATCGAACGGTTTTGGTTAAGTGACTCCATTTTTACGTAACTAATTTATTTTCATCCATAAAGTTACTAAAAGCATATCACTCGGCCAAATTTCACAAACACTTATTTTACTAATAATCAAGAATATACCCCATCCACAGGGACATAGTTCCCACTATAAAATATTATAATTATTGAGAATGCAACGCAATCTTAAATAAAAAGCCGTGTAGTGATCTTTTTTTACAGCACAGTCGGCTTTGAATCTCAAAATTTATTTGTAACTTTGCGGTCGCAGACCGCCTTGCAGAAGCCCCCGGTCTGGGGTTAAGCGGAGCGGGATGTAGTGAAAATACATAAGAAAGCGTTTATCCGCGCTGATTCTTGACAACTGGAAATTCTCGCAAAATTTCAATCAATAGTCAAGGATTGTGCAACGGTAGATGCCCGTGGATATGTAATTATCTTGCTTTCGGCACGATATTTCGGGAGAAATATAGCCGGACGTATTGATTGCATATACAAGCGTGGGCTTCTGCGTTGCCGTCCGACTATTGATGGGCAATGCGAGAAGCCTCCAGTTGTAGGACGGTAACAGATACAGATTCCTACGCTTTTTTTCTTTTATAAACCAATCACGCCAACGAGAGGATGACCGCGGCAGAATACATATTCATGGGAAATAAAGACATCATCCTAAAAGTATTCATTTTGCTCTGTGCGCTACATGTAAATTTCATTGCACAAGCATCCTATGACTTCAAAGTCAACAACATCTATTACAAAATTAACAGTGATAGGGAAACCGTTAATGTAAGTAGCACTATCTCTACTATGTATCCTAACATGACAAACACGGACTATGCAGGAGATATTGTTGTTCCCGAAAGCGTAACCTACAATGGGAAATCATACATAGTCACTGGAGTGGAGAGTTTTTGTACATTCGAATATGCCAAAGCTCTTCGATCAGTAGTTCTTCCAGCTACCATAAAGTCATTGCCGAGTTATGCGTTTGCCTGGTGCTCGGCATTAGGCAAAATTGTGTTAGGCGATAATTTAGTTTCTATCCCCGATCATTGTTTTTTTGATTGTGGGGCACTTCGAGAAGTTTTTATTCCTACCAGTGTCGAATCAATTGGGGTACAAGCTTTCGAAGGTTGTGCTGCTCTGTCAAGTATGACCATTCCGGCATCAGTAAGAACAATAGGCAGTAGTGCATTTGTAGGTTGCAAGGGACTCTCCGAATTATCGTTTTCAGATTCGCCATCGTTATTGAGAATTGGTGAAGGAAATTATGATGGGACAAAAAAAAGCGCATTCGATGGCTGCCCTTTGGTTAGCATATATATGGGACGCAATATTGAAAATCTACACAAATCCGGATTCTCTGTATTTGCCAATCACAAAACACTATGTGAAATAACATTGGGTCATGAAGTAAGCACAATCTCTCAAAGTTTGTTTCAAAATTGTACCTCATTGAAATCCGTAACTGTTCAAGGAGCGAATCTGAAAGAAATCCAAGATGAAGCATTCCGGGGATGTTCACAACTGCATAATTTTATGGGCAATGCTCTAAATTCAGTCGAAATTATAGGAGAATATTCGTTTGCGAATTGTCCCATGCTTACAGAGATTATTCTACCACAAATAAAATCAATTGGCAAATCCGCCTTTTATTCATATAATGGCAACCTTGAAAAAGTATTCTTAGGAGATAATATAACAGTAATTCCAAAAGGGTGCTTTAGTAGTCAATCTTCTCTTAAATATGTCTATCTTGGTTCTTCAATTTCGAGTATTGAAGCAACGGCTTTTAATAATTGCACGGGATTGATAAGTATATTCTTGTTCTCGGAAAATTTGGTTACTCTTGGAGATTACGCAATACCAAACACTATATCAAAAATCTATGTACCAAATCCATCGCGGTATGATAATCTTTTAAAGGATTATTACAGAGATTATCTGATTGTTATAAATAATACTACTAACGAGTATTCGGGGAAGGCACCTTTATTCTCATATAAGAACAATGTTGAAGGAAGTGATGTGTCATTCGATTCTCCTGACTTAAATATAAATGTCGGAGAATATAATACGAACATAGATGTTAATTTTAAAATTGGAGAATGGCAATCGATAGCCAAAGTACCTGCAAATTATTCAATAACTCCTGCAAACTTAACTATAATCGCATCAGACGCTTCAAGACAGTATGGTGAAGATAATCCTGAATTTACTTGTTCTTTCTTCGGATTCAAAAATAATGAGACTCGAGGTGTTTTAACAACACAACCCATGATTGAGACTACTGCCACCCGCGAAAGTAATGTAGGAACATATCCAATTATTCCTTTCGGGGCAGAGGCTCAGAATTATACCTTTACTTATGAAAGGGGTAAATTAAATGTGACTAAGGCCGATCAGGAAATATCTTGGGAGCAGGATTTTTCAGATGTTCGTGTCGGAGATATTGTTGAATTGACAGCAGAAAGTTCATCAGGACTTGCTATTAAATATACATCAACTGATGAAACAATAGCTGAGATATTCACTCAAAATGGGAAGAAGCATGTCGAATTTTTGAAGGATGGAAACGTGTCCATTCGCGCCAATCAGGAAGGTAATGAGAATTACAACGAAGCTGACAGAGTTAGTAAATCAATAGAAATTAAATCCATGTCAGGAATAAATGACGTAGAATTAGATAATAGATCTAATATTGACATATACAACTGCAATGGTGTAATTCTACATAAATCTGTTCCACGAGAAGTATTAAAATCACTTACGCCTGGATTGTATATAATTATCCAAAATGGCAATGCTGAGAAGATCATGATACAGTAATTTTTCTGAAAAGAAGTTATTTACATTATCGGGCACAAAAACATTTTTTACAATGAAACAAGGAATTAAGCATTTACAGTCACTGATTGCTGTAGCATTATGTGTCATTATGTCAACGGCTTTATATAGCTGTAGCGATGACGATGATGATGAACAGAGCAACTCAATTGTTGGAGAATGGATTAAACGTAACGGCGATGATGTTGACATCTACTACCAATTCTCGGCTGATGGCAAAGGTCGTTACATTTGTTTATCTGACGAACCGGGATACGATCCGGAATATCCTGAGGCTGTAATCAAACATCCGGTAGACCCATTCTTGTTTGATTACACATTGGACGGAAATATTCTGACAATGAAAGAGTATTATAATCAATACGAGCCTGAACTTGCGACTTATATCGATGAAATCGTAATCAATAACAATGTCTTGCAGATAAAACGACTCCGTTGCAGTTATGATGGAATAAACTGGGAAGAATATACTTCGGGTTGGGTGACATACAAACGATATTCTTCAAAATAGATGTAAGTGAGTTATTTCAAAAGCCGCAGATTCGGGTTGACCGGGTCTGCGGATTTTTTTACACGCTCGCCCGTTTCGCGGGTTCAGGCTATGGGGGACTGCCTCTGCCCCGCCCTACGCGGCGCTACGGATAGGGGCGAGCATGGGAATCTCGGTGGGTGGTGATACAACGAGGCGGCGAAGTGCGCGGAGAGACTGCGTGTACCACGGAACGCCCTTCCCGGGCTTGGGGAGCAGGGTGGCGCTGTGAGGCCGGGGTCTTCGCCCGCTCCGCGGTCTGCGAGCCCCGGTTAATCACTGGCACGAGCCTCCGGCTCTCCGTGGGATGGCTGATAAGGCTATTGGGGAGGAAATAAGAGATGTTAGAGAGCGTTTGAATTTAAACAGTTTCTAAAGTAAGTATAAATATTGGAAATTCTTTCAATCCATACGCTTTCTGAAAAACATACAAAATAGCAGGGAAATGATGCAAAAATTATGCGAAATCACATTTGTATGATTTTGGCACTATTGTTTGCAATTTTTTATTATCTTTGCCTAAATTAAACCAACACATACCGTATCATCATTTCTTGAGATCATGGATGACCACAAAACCTTACACCTTATAGCTGACACCGGCATACAATTTATTACAAACGAGGTTGAATTCAATGCATCGGAACCGCTTGCTCTGAAAAGCGGCCGTATGCTGCGCTATTCGTTTGTGGAGAATGTCGACCCGTTTGACGGGCATATCAGTTTCGACCTGCTTTTCAATCATGTTGACAAAAACTGCTGGATACCGGTGAAGCAACTGCGCAACGAGGGATATATCTCGCATTATCAGAACGGCACCGAGGAACTTGACGAGACAGGTGTGCCGCGGATGCGCGAAGATGCGTCGACCGAACTGCTTGAGTCGTATGCCGACGATGACGACGCGATAATCAACATCAACACGTTTGAGAGCTACCGCGTGAAAGACCCGGCAAATCCGGCCGACAAGCTTCCGGCGTTTGAGCTGCTGCTTGGCAAGTGGCTGCCGATGCCGATGTTTGAGACTGACTCTTCGGGCGCTACGGCAGGTGTGCCGACGGGATGGTGCCGCGTGATGATACGGCGCACGGGCGAAGGCTCGGTGAAGGGAAGCGCGCGCTATAGTCTGACATGGGCTTTTGACACACATCTTGCCGATAATCCGCTGTCGACATATTTCCCCTATTTCTTTGACGAGACTGAGAAGAAGAAAAGTTTCGCGTTGTGCAACAAGCCTGACGTGCTGTTCAATTTTCTTTCCGTCGCCGAGGAGCAGAATGCAGTGTCGCAATATATAGCGTCGCTTTTAGGCATCAATCCCGACAAGCTGATGCATCACCGATATAAGTTTATCGGATATTACATCTATCTTATAAATTTCCTTCGTCTGAGCGGTGCGTCGCCCAAGGTGGTGCTCTATAATCCGAGCGACGGCGATGTGAATGTCGACATGGTGCTTGACATCGGCAATTCGCGCACCTGCGGCGTGCTCTTTGAGGACGGCGACTTCACCCGCTCGGTGATGCTCGAACTGCGCAACCTGACTTCGCCGTGGATCACATATAAAAATCCGTTTGACATGCGTCTGGTCTACCGCCGCGCCGATTTCGGCAACGACCTGATACTGCCGGAGGAGGCATTCAACTGGAAGAGCATAGTGCGAGTGGGCGAAGAAGCGCGTGAGCTTGTCTACCATTCAATCGAGGACGCAGGGATAGCCGAGCGCGCCAACAACTATTCTTCACCAAAGCGCTATCTGTGGGACAAGAAGAAATCGCAGGCGAGATGGGAATATCTCGTGACCGAGACTGACCCGTTCAACATACGCCAGTCGCCCAATATCTTTCTCGAGAATTTCACCGATATGTTTGACGAACGCGGCATATTCAAGGAGAAAGCCGACACGGTCAATATATTCGACATGTCACCTGAGGATACGGACAGTGACTGTCATTATTCGCGGTCGTCGATGATGACATTCGTGATGGTGGAGGTGCTTCAGCAGGCAATAGCCCAGATCAACTCGCCGTCATTCAGAGCCAAACACGGCCGCATCGACTGCCGCCGCCGTCTGCGCAATGTCATAATCACATGCCCGACGGCGATGCCCCGCGCCGAGCAGATCACGCTGCGCCAGAGCATGGTCGACGCGCAGAAGGCGATGCTGAGATGCAACAAATCGCTGACACCGATCAATGTCATACCGTCGCCCGAATCACTCAAAAACACCGATGACTATGACATGAATGCCCGGCGTGAGTGGAGCTATGACGAGGCATCGGCCTGTCAGCTTGTCTATCTTTACGCTGAAATCGCGCAACGCTACAACGGCAAGATCGACAAATTTTTCGAAGCCAAAGGGCACAGGCGCCGCGAGTTTGAGGAAGAGGGCTACGGACACAACTCGCTCACGATAGGCTCTATCGACATAGGAGCCGGCACTACCGACATAATGATATGCTCTTATAAATATGAGGGCGAGGAGCAAAGCTCCATAATACCGGTGCCGCATTTCTACGACAGTTTCTATGTGGCCGGCGACGATATATTGCGCAATATAGTGCAGCGTTATGTCATCGAAGGGCCTGAGAGCGGCATCCCGTTTATGGGAAGCATACACAGCGCGCTGCTTGCGAGACTGATGGCTATGAGCGACGAAGAGCTGCGCGCGTTGCCATGCACGCGGTCGAAATATACCGATGTGTATCGCACCTACGTGGAGGATATCGTAGGCTGCCACTCGCCGGAGCGCCGCGAGGAGCGGATACGCTACTTCGCCTCGGTGCTACTGCGCGACTTCTTCGGCTATGACAGCGCGATGATGTCGTTCAAGGACCGTCAGGCCCGCGTAGACTTCAACACGCAGATTTCGGTGCCGATAGCACGCGTGATGATGGATCTGCTGCGACGCAGATTTCCTTCGCGCGTATACACCTACGACGAGATTTTCGCCGACCTGAAGCCGTCGGAGCATCTGCTGAAACATTTCGAGAACCATTTCGGCTTCAGATTCGAGGAGCTGTCATGGCGTTTCGATCCCGAGGAGATAGCCTCGATGGTGCGCGCCACGATGGAACCGCTGATGAAGCAGCTGTCGATACTGCTCTACGCCTACAAGTGCGACATACTCGTGATGGCGGGACGCCCGACCACAATCGACGCCATCCCCGAGCTGTTCATCAAATACTACCCGATGGCGCCCGACCGCATCATCTGCCTGAACGACTACCGTGTGGGCACATGGTATCCGTTTGCCGACGGACAGGGTTATTTCTACGATCAGAAATCAGTTGTGGCCGTAGGAGCGATGGTGGGTTACATGGCATCGACCACCGGATTCAACGGCATGCGCATCGACTTCAAAGAGATGATACGCCGCATGAAGCCGACAGCCAATTTCATAGGCTTCTATGACGACAAGACTCAGCAGGTGAAGAAATCGCTTCTGCTCCCCGACAAGTCGAACGCGTCGGCGACAATCGGAGCGTTCCCTGTATTTCTGGGCTGCAAGCAGTTTGACTCGCCCCTCTATCAGGCCCGTCCGCTCTACGGACTTTATTTCAACGGCAAGACGCATGAGCCTGTGCGCATCACCCTGACACGTTCGTATCAGGAGGACAGGGAGATAATCGAGATAGAAGAGATAACCGACATGCAGGGCAACACTTTGCCGAAATCGACAGTAGAGGCAGTGCAGCAGTCAATCGTGGCCGACGGCAAGCACTGGCTTGACAAAGGAGAATTCGAGCTCTCACTTAAATAACACGTAGTATCAGCTGACATCATGAAAAAATCGATACAGACCCAGATAAACAATATCAACGATGCCTTGGCATGGCTCAAAGTCAACAAGCCGGACCAATACGAGCAACGGTTTCTGCAGCTGGTGAGCGAGCGTTGCCGTCTGCGCAAGCTTGCCGCCACCGAACTTGAAAACCCTGCGATAGCAGCCTACGGAGAGAGCCAGAAAGGAAAATCGTACGTCATAACCAATCTGCTGAGCGACAACGGCAAGCCGTTTACGGTCAAGACGCCTGAGCGCGAATATGATTTCGTAAAGGAAATCAATCCAATCACCAACAACGTGGAGGCAACGGGAGTAGTGACCCGTTTCACCACTTTCGCCAACGAACCGGAGCGCTACAATCCGGCGTATCCGGTGCTTGTGAAACTGCTCGGCATGAGCGAGATAGCCACTATACTCTGCGACGGCTACCACAGCGACATCACCGACTACAGCAGCTATTCGGACAGCGAGCTCAAGGATATATCGACCGAGATTTACGAAGCCTACAAGGAGCGCCCCGTCATCAGCAATCCGGTGGTAGTGGAGGACGATATCCTCGACATGAAATATTACCTGCAGCGATGCACGGGAGGAAGCACGCAGTCGCTTATACGCTCGCCCTACTTCGAGCGTGTGGCACTGATAGCGCGCAAAGTGGAGGCTTCGGAATGGAGCAGCATCTTCGCGCCGCTATGGCACCGCAACGCCACGCTGACCAACCTGTTCCAGCGTCTTGCCGAAGCGCTCCGCAAACTGAACTATGCAAAGATGGTGTACCTGCCCATAACCGCGGTGCTCAACACCAACCAGACGCTCATGTCGGTGCAGCGCATCAACGAGCTTGGCGACAAAGACAAGAACGAGGAGGCGGCATTCACCAAGGTGGTGATACGCGAGCCCAACGGCAGCGAGCGCGTGATAGAGCGCTATGACAAGAGCGAGCTGTCGGCACTCTGCGCCGAGGCGGTGTTCAAGGTGGAGGAACGTTTCCTCAACTCCGAGCTGTCGTACGACATGACTATGATTACCGACCCGGCAGTGAAAGCGAAACTGTCGACCGGAACATTCAAAAAAGATATCATCAGGCACACCGACCTGCTCGACTTCCCCGGAGCCCGCGCACGCAACCAGCTCAAGGAGGAGAACCTTGACAAGACCGACGCCAAGAGCGCCATGACCAACGACGCCAATGTGTATCTGCGCGGCAAGGTGGCCTATCTGTTCAACCGCTACAGCGACAGCGGCCTTATCAATATACTGCTTTTCTGCCACGACAACGCCCAGCGCAACGACGACACCCTCTACATCACAATCGAGAACTGGGTGAAGCAGTATGTGGGCGACTCGGCACAACAGCGCGCACGCACGCTGAAGCTGACCGGAGGTGTGTCGCCATTCTTCCTGATAGCCACGAAGTTCAACATCGACATGACAATGGCCGACGCCAACGCCGACGATGTGGCAAACTCACGCGCCGCCATAGACCAGCGCTGGAGCGACCGCTTCAATGTGGTGCTCTACAAGGAGGTAATCCACGGCAATGACGCCGAATGGTTCCAGAACTGGACAAGCGAGGGAGAGACATTCAAGAACACCTACCTGCTGCGCGACTACAAATATTCAGGCGATACCGGCAAAGGGAACAACCTCTACACCGGGTTCCGCGAGACGGGACGCGAACAGAAGCCGGCCATCGACCCCGAATATTACGAACGGATGAGGATGTCGTTTATCGAAAGTCCGCACACGCGCAAATTTTTTGCCAATCCGGCGTGCTCGTGGGATGTCGCGGCCACACAGAACAACGACGGCGCGCTCTATCTGTTCGAGCAGCTTGCCGTGGCCGCCGCCAACATGGAGGTGACACGCCGCGAACTCACCGCGACATCGCTCAAGAACATAGGCAAATCGCTCCATGACATACTCAAAGGATATTACCACGCCAACGATGCCGCAGCTCAGCTGCTCCAGGACATGAACCAGGCGTGTGCCATACGTCGCGAGCTGATATTCGCCTGCAACCGCGACAGCTATTTCTTCGGCCGCATGATACGCGAGCTTCAGATTACCGAGAAAGAGCTTTACAACTGCATCTACGACCTGGTGAACTCGTCGGAGATGAACGACTCGCGCAATGACTCGCGCAACTACGAAATCATACGCAAGGACATAGGGCGCCGTCTCGACCGCTGCACTACCGACGAGATGAAGTGGGAGTGCGTGATGATGGGCTACAATCTGCCTGACCGCGAGGCAGCCGAGGCATTCCTCGCCGACAAGGGCGTTGACGCCAAAAAACTTTTTGCCGGCAACTTCAAGCGCAAGACCAATTCAGCCATCATAGCCGAGAATGTGTACAACGCATGGTCAGACTCCATCAAGAAGCCTGAAGCCATCAACCGCCTCTGCGACAACGGAGCATTCGACCCGATAGAGATGTCGGCGCTCGTAGACAACATTGTGCTCACGGCCCGCAAGCTGAAACTCGAGGAGGCGCTCGACGCCATAATAGAGGAGCATGTGAAGGTGATGAACGTGAGCAGCATCAACCTCAGCCTGATAGCCGACCTGATGGCATCGAGAATCAACAATTTCATCTGCGACCTCGGCTATGCCCAGCGAAGCGAGGAGGAACTGGAGGCCGCCGCCCGTCTTGTGGATGACAATCCGATGAAATTCGACCCGCTCGAATATATAGCGCGCGACCAGCAGGAGAACTACACGCACGACGAACTGACCGAGATGTTCGACCAGCTTATAGACCGTCCCGACGGCGTGACACAGGCTTTCGAGAACAATTATTTCAGATGGATTGAGTTCATGATAGTGTCGTTCCTGCTCAAAGGACAGGTTATCAATTACGACATCGAGGCCAACGACCGCATGGGACGGCTCATCGAACGAATCATAAAGTGACACGGCAGGCACATCATGCCGCCTTCAGAACAGAAACAAACAATAACGCAAAAGAGAATATACAATGAAACAAATATACGTTGAGAACGAGAGCTCCGGTCAGGAAGGACGCCGACACACCCCATTAAGCGGCCTGATATGGCGCTATCTGCTGTTTCTTGCTCTTTTATTCGGCTTTTTGATATTCCTCAAATGGCTTATGTCGCTGCCCGAGCACGGCGGTGACAGTACGGATGCCGTAGACATAGTGCATGACGACCATTTCTATGACAATCTCGACGATGAAATAATCAATGAACAGATAATCCAGATACCTGACTATTACAAGCCCGACGACCGGATTATCGACGAGCGCTTTTTTGAGGACAATCCGGAATTGCGAGAAATCATCGAAGAGGAGCTTCCGGGCAACGGAGGCAATTTCCGCAACCCGATAAAGGAACTACCGCGTCCGGAGGACAACTATATCAAGCCGATTGACCCGCGTGACATAATAAATCCGGAAGATGACCCTTACAAGCAGATTGACGGCACGCGCATCGATGTCATATTAGAAGATATCTCTGAAAGCAATTTCAACAACTTCGCGCGTCAGCTCAAACAGCTGTATCCGGGCGACAACGTGAAAATCGACTACTACAATCCTGAAGCCGGACTGATACAGATAAGAGTCAATCCGTCGGAGAGGGAGAATGTCAAAGAACGGATACGCAGCAATATCACCGACATTGAATACAAGCTGTTTGACGACGTGATATTCAACGAGACAGCATCGGCGTCAAGCTATAACGACCCGGCATTCAAAAACGAGCGTCAGAGCTGGCATTTCGCTCCTATCCAGGCTTATGAGGCATGGGATATAACGAAAGGCTCGGACGATATCGTTGTCGCAGTCGTCGACAGCTATATCGACATCACCCATCCGGAGTTCAAGGGGCGTATCGTCAAGCCCTACAGCGTGGAACGCAAGTCGCGCAACGTGCTTCCGCCCTCGCGTCCCTATTCGTTCAAACGCGACGAGGACGCCCCCATTTACCACGGCACTCATGTGGCCGCACTTGCAGTGGGCGCGCTCAACAACGGAGCCGGCGCCGCCGGACTGGCACCCAACTGCAAACTGATGCCGATTTCGCTGGGACAGGATATGAGTTCGGTAGCGATACTTGAAGGATTGCTCTATGCCATCAACCAGGGAGCGGACGTTGTCAATCTGTCGATAGGCACATATTTCCCGAAAGGAACTGACAAGACTCCAATCAACGAGCAGATGGAATATATCCGCAACGCGGGCAAGTATCAGGAAGATGTATGGGACTACGTATTCGACCTCGCCGACAAAAAGAACTGCACGATAGTGTGGGCTGCGGGCAACTGCAACGTGCTTTCGGGCATGGACGAGACCAAACGCGGAGAAAACACGCTGAGAGTCAGCGCCGTCGGTCCGGATCTCAAGAAAGCGTCGTTCAGCAACTTCGGCAACTATGCATCGCAGGGAGTCAATTATTCGGATGTATCGGCGCCCGGCGTGGATATATACAGTGCAGGACCGGCCAACGGCTACGGGTTCTGCCCCGGGACATCGATGGCCGCCCCGATAGTATCAGGAGCCGTTGCGCTGATGAAATCGGTCAATCCCAAACTCACCAACAGCCAGATCATAGAGATACTCGACAAAACCGGAAAGGTTGTAGACCGCGAAGGACATATCGGCAAACTGATACAGGTGCGCGACGCTCTTGACATGGCCGCCTCAAGTGTGGCAAGCTACGACAAAATCAAGGAGGACCCCAACAGCATAACCGGCATGTGGCAGACGACAGAGGAGCGCGTGGTGACAGACTCCGAGACCGGAACCCCTACGGGAGAGATGACGCACATATTCCTTAAGTTCAACTCAATCAACGGCGGCACCATCTACTACAGGACCGATAACGGATGCACGTACAGCGCGCCGTTCAAAAGCGAGATGCGCAACGACAAGCTTACAATACGCCAGCAGGGACTTGCGCGGTCAAGCTCGTGTCCCAATCCATTCACGGAAGTGACCATCGAATGCGTGCGCGGCGAGAACGGCAAGCTCAAATGCAAATCGTACTACAAGGGCAAGAGCACCGGCGATTACTACTATCTCGTAAGAAGCGACATGTCGTTCTGACAACCTATAAAAAAGCCGGAATCAAAAACAGGACAAACAACAGAATTCAATCTATGACAAACAATAAGAAAAGCCGTATAGGATTAGGCAACATCATATCGCTGGCAGGCCTCGCTCTGCTTGGATTTTTCACATTCATGGGCGCACTTATGCTGACCGGAGGCAATATGGGAGCCGCGGCAGGGATAGCCGCAGGCACGGTAATCATATTGAGCCTGCTTCTAAGCGGCGCAGTGTACTGCAAGAAAGCCGATACGGATTTCTCGCGATGGAAAAAACTGGAGACCGCGGCGTTGGTCGTATTTATCGCGGCGGCGGTGTTTCCGGCAAAATATGTGATGCACTTCTTCGATATAATGTCGGACAAGGAGGAGATACAGAAAGCGGCTATAGCAGATGCTGAAAGCATGCGCCTGATGTTCCGTACGTATGAAGAGGCAGAGCGCTCGGCACTCGCGGTAACCACTACCGGCCTGCAGAATGCATTCGGAGAGGAACGCGACATAAACGTAAACGATTATTTCGCAGCGGCTGCAATCAATAATTATGAGGATATCGACACATGGATACTCAACGAACGGCGTCTGCTGCTCGGGGATACCGGCGCCGAAGGCACTGCACCCTATCTCACCTACAAGCACAATGCCGACTCGCTGATCGGAGACTGGGCCGCCGATGTCAGAGCCTGGGACTTGATGGCAATAGGCCGCCAGTCGAAAGTGCCCGGCGAACTGTCGCCCGCAATAGCCTCAGATCTCACACAGAGGTCGCAATCGGGAAAACTTCCGGTCATAGTCTACAATGACGGCATTTATGAGATAAGCAATGCCAACCAGACCGTAACGATAGAGAGTCCGGCGCTCGTATTCGAGAGCAGCATCACCTCGACCAAACCACTCAACGCAGTGAATATCATCATATACATAATCATAATCGCTCTCATCGGCGTGCAGTATCTGATGACACCGAGGTCGGAAAAGACTGAAATAGGCGAAGGCCGTACTATCATGGAATATGATGGAGTGAACCGTCTGTAATATCCATTATGGCGAGACAATGAACTGAACCAAGATAATCCCCACAATAAACCCGTTATACTGTATGGCACTCACCGAGCAGCAAGTGAACATGGTAATGTCGCAAAGCGTCGAACAGATAAAAAAATATATAAGCCAGGGGCTTATATCGTTTCCCGACGACCTGGCGAAATACAAGGACAGTCCGAAATATAAAGCGATAGAGAAAGAGCTTACGAGCATGCCGAGCCATGAAGCATCGGCGCGATGGAAAGAGATAGAAGCAATGGACAACAGCGACCTCGCAACTCTTACCGCAGCTCTTGGCAGCTTCATATCGGTATACGGAAGCTATCCCGGCAACCAGACGCTGGTCGACAGTGCCCGTCTGCGCCTTTCATCGCTTACGGCCGACGTTGAACGTAACGACTGGGAAAAGATAGACGACCGGTCGATAACGGCACTCCTTACCCACCGTCGCAAATATCAGTCGACATCGCACGAGACAGATATCGACAACCGCGTATGGGAGCTGACCGACAAGGACAACGCAATGCAGGTCAACCGATATATACAGGAATTTCCCAACGGGCTTCACCGAGTCGAGGCACAGGATATGCTCGGGGCACAGGAATTGTGGAAGGGAGTATCGACCGACGCCGACCTTGTCACGCTGTCGGACTACATACAGGAGGAGAGCCTTTCGCCGTTCATACCGATGGCGACCGAGATGCTTCAGGAGCTTAAACGCGCCGAGATTGCAAAAATGCTTGAAAATCCAGGCACGTACAAAGTTGATTTCCTCAAACTGCTGATAGATGAGAAGATATTCTCGCAACAGGAACTTATAGCGCACGGAGTGTGCACAGCCGGAACATTCGACATGCTTTACAACTCGCCCGAGTTGCCGTCGATAGAACAGACCGAGAACTCAAATCCGCAGATAGCGAAGGGCGCGACCGACGTGTTTCTGTTCGGCATACCGTCATCGGGCAAGACGTGCGTGCTGATGGGACTGCTTGGCTCAAAGAATTTCGTTTATGACAACGCGGCGTCAGGTCCGGGCGGAACGTATGCCGACAACCTGAGCATATACCGCCGTCACAACAAGGCACCGGGCCGTACGTACGGCAACTTCGTGGCCCAGATACAGGGCATGGTGTACAGGGACAACAGCGAGACCGTCTACCCTATCAATCTCATAGAGATGTCGGGCGAGGAATTCGCGATGAAGATTGCACTCAACCCCGAAAACCTCGTTGACTTCGAGGATATGGGAACGGGAGCGACAAAGATACTTACAAGCGACAACCGCAAAATCATATTCATCGTAATCGACCCGACGGCCGACGGACTGATAAAGCTGTCGTCGACGCTAAAGGACGGCTCGCCGGTGACCCGCATCGTGGAGCAGGATATCATAATCACCAAAATGGTGAACATGCTTATAAAAAATCCGAAAGTGCTCAAAAACACCAATGCGATACATTTCATACTGACAAAGTCGGATACGCTTGGTTCGCGCGATGAAAGGGACAAGATTGCAGTGGAACGCATAAGGCAGCTGTACGGCAAAACCATCATGACTCTGCGCGACATCTGCAAGACGTATTCGATAAACAAGTCGACCGACTACCAGCCGTCGCTGTTCACGTTCAGCCTGGGAGAATTTCATGTGGGCGACCTTTTCGAGTATGACTCATACGATGCCGACAAGCTGATGAATATTGTCACCTCAATGGCCCAGGGGCGCAAAGAGAAAGGATTTTTCAACAGCATACAGAAAAAGATGAGCTGACCGACGGAAAGAAATTGACTCAACCGATAATAAAATCAGAAAAAGCAACAATATCAACATATGGCCATATCATTAAAAATCAAGGGGAACAAGCGCACCAACGAGGGAATAGGCAATGACCTGGTGAGCATAGGCGACAACCGCTTTCAGGTCATCGACGCGCAATATCCCGGGAGCAAAGGAGCGACAGACTTCATTGTAATACGTCATCTCCATGATAAGAGCATCTATACGATAGTGTGCAAGAATGTGACCCCCTGCGACTCCAACCGCGAGGGAACGCTCTACATATCGGTGTCAGTGCCGGCGAAGGAGCATGTCGACGGACTGTTCAACATGCTAATCGAGCTCCAGAACGCTTACAAGAGTATGTGTATGACCTACGACGGGGCGATGTATCATTTCATGGCACGCAACGATATAGCCCAGCCGTTTGAGGAAATCATAGCCAGATACAGGACTGTCAGGTATCCCTACAAGAGGATAGCTACGGGCGAAGACCTTACCGCGACAGCCTATCTGTTCATGACTCCCGAGCAGATAAGCGATCTGCTCAATGACCCTATGCGCGGAGAGTTCAGCCGTTATGGCGAGGTGGTGCTTGTGCCCGTCGGCGATCCGTCGCAGTATGTGTCGACAATCAATATTCCGGCCAAGATATGGCGCAGCTATAAAATCTATGTCAATGGTCGCCAGACCGGCCAGACCCTGTCTGACCCCACCAAAACGGTGACTATAACCTTGCCTGAGACAAGCAGCCACGAGGCCGTATCAACCACATTCTCCATATCGCAGGCACGCGAGACCCGCATGCCGGGCATCGCAGTCGACGACGAAGCCCAGATCATCTACCTCAACATGCAGCCCAAGCCGAAACCGATAGCACCCGTGCATACCGGAAACGGTCTCGGAGACAACGGAGGCAACGGTCACAACGGCGGCAGGAGGAATAGCGGCGGAAACAAACGGATGTTCGCCGTCATTGCCGCGGGCGTTATCGTAGTTCTCGGAATATTGGCCTACGTATTCTTCTTTTCGGGCGACGAAAAGAAGGAAGACAATAATAACAATAACAATAACAATAATATAGAGAACAACGACAGCCAGGACAAAAACGGCAAGAATGATGTAGACGGAACGGACAAGGCTAATCTCGACTCAATAGTAGCCGGCAAAGATCAAACTGATGACCCGGAGGAAATCGAGGTATTGGAAGGCTTTGATGAAACCGAGGATGACGCGACAAAAAACCAGAAAGATGATCAGGCAAAAAAGCAGAAGGAAGCAGAACAAAAAAATAAGAACACCTATAATGATTACGTCGCCAGGATAAATAAGGCTGAAACGCTTAAATTCTCGCAAATTGACCAGATCTACAGGGAACGTACGAACTTCGACAAACAGGAAGGATACACCGAGTTCAAGAATAAAGTCGAGTTCGTGAAGGAGGTTGTAGATTATATCAAAGGTCTGAACAGCAAGACAAATTCTAATGAATATAAAACTAAGATACAGGAACTCGCCACCCGAGCAGGGGAATTAGGCCTTAACGGGCTCAAGTCAAAACTTATGCAACGCATTCCGGCGAGTCCGAACAAAATCAAGGAAAGCATAAAGAAGAATACAGCATTCTGACAGCAACAGTATAAAAATAACAATCACTCTCAATCCCAATCATAAGCGTTATGAAATTATTGAAGCAGATACTGATATTCATTGTGTTTACCGGAGCGATCTACGGTATATTCACCTTGGTCACCAATCAGAAAGAGGTGGTGAATACGGCGGCGCTGTCGGCAGGCAACCATGAACAGATAATCAAGGAGATAGACCGCGACTGGAACGATCTGAGCGACTGGAGCGAGGAGACGTACAACCGCCACAACACGATGGTGGCCCAGAGCCTCAATGCCGGTATCATCAATGAGCTTGACAGCAAGACACTCAAAGACCGTATCAACAAGGCGGCCTATCAGAAGTGTGTCGCCGCGATGGACCGCGAGTTTGCCCGTGCCGACTGCGACGCAGCCAAACTGGCCGACAACTATGCCGGCCTGCAGACCATATTGATGAACGAGAGAGGTCTGGCGAACAACGGTCAGATTGTAGAGGTGGGAAAGGTTTACAACCTGTACCAGCGCATCATAGCGTTCAACAACAAATCGTTCGGACTTAATCCTCGCTTCAACAGCAGCAACGACACGTGGAACTCATGGACAGGCCATCAGGACAAAATCTACCGGCAGAAGAATGAATTTGTCACCGATCCGCGTTTCCAGAGCCGCCTGAATGGCATCACCGCCATCAACAGAATTTATGACACCGACAGCAAACTGCAGGAGGCGCGCAATAAATTCTACAACCGACTGAGCAGCGAGATCTGCTCATACTACGGCAATGAGGCCAACGACCTGAAACGCGCAAAAGAGACGGCCGACGACAGTGCAGCCGGCGCAATCAAGGAGAAAAGATTAAAGCTCCTTTCGCGGATAGCCAACCTCAGAGTCAATCTCTCAAACGAGAAATATCTCTATTCGGGACATGACATCAACACCCGCATGCGTTATCTGAACAAGGAAATCGAAGCAATATGAACAAAGGAATAGCAATCATAGCACTGACCGCAGCATTGGCATGCTCGACATCCGCTGCAGCACCGGATGAAGTCGCCACGCAGGGAAACGAAACTGTAGCGGCAGCCGACAGCACGGACATGAGTCAGGCGACAAGCCGTGAGCTGATGGACGCCAAGCTGAAGATAGCTGAACTGAGCGCGCAAAACCGTGCCTTGCAGAGCGCCCTCGATGCGGCATTGCCGTATGCCGAGGAGGGGGCTGCGTCGCTCGAAAGCTGCCGGAGGGCTGTTCTTGACGACGTTGACTTCAAAGACCTCGACAATCAGCTCAAGAGACTGGAGGTGCTTGCGCCCTACTCAGAGAAAATCAGCGGGCAGGCCGACCAGCTCAAAAAATTCATCGACATAGCGAATGCCTACGGCGAATGCCGCGCACTGTTCGAGAATGCCTACAGCGCCGCCGGGGTCGACAGCGTGGAGAACAGACTTCTTGATATCTATGACGCCGGAAACGGCATACTGACCGAGACCCAGCTCAACGCTATCGACAGCTTGTACACGAAGGCCGACGGATACCTCGCAGCCGTCACTGAGTTCGACAAACTGATGAAGGCCGTAGACGCCGATACCGAGCAGTTCCGCGACAATGAGAAAGCCGACAAGATATGCGCCCAGGAGATAGAACGCATAATGGAAGAGAACAGGCAGAACATCGAGCGTATAAAAGAATACGGTTACATCTCTACCCTGTTTGACAAATACAATCAGGAGCTGAAAAAAGATCCCCGCAGCCGTACTACGGAGATACGCGAGAATATCGGCTTGATGCTCGGCGTAGCACCCCAGGATACAGAACTGCAACCGGAAACAGAAACCGACAAATAACACTCCGACCATGAGAGTACAGATACAATATAATGAATTACGCCCTCTGATCAAAGAGGGTTACGAGAAAGTTTACGACGCGATGAGCCGTCTGCTCGCGCCCGAAGAGATGATATTCGCCAAGTGGGAGGCCGGCTTCGGCGGCATACTTCAGTGGACACTTCCCAACGACTATGTGTGGCGCAACTTCACTCAGGGCGACGTCTACGACAAGCAGGCCGTGATTGATGAGTTCATGCGCCTGAAAGAGATAGGCGAGAAGAAACTCGGCACCAACGAGCGCCTCAAGCAGGCCGTCTACTCCATACCGTCGGAGGCAAGCGTCTATTATGCGGTGACACCCGACGGAAAGTACCACGTGATGCTGACGGCATGGGGCTACAGCTTCCCGAACAAGCCACCAGTAAACGACATCACATGGTTTCTTCCTCCCGGAGCGCAGGACACCACCATACGCTTCATCGAGGAGGGACAGCCGATGGTCAACCTCGCATTCGACATACACCGGAACGGCGTGGTGCTCCACCATCAGACCGACGAGAAGGGTGAGAAATATTTCGGCAAGCTGACGCCGGGCTCAGAGCTTTACATCGAGGTGCCGTCGATGAGCCGACGACTTACGCTCTCGGTTGTGGCCGGACAGACAGTCTACACCTTCGACCTCACCACAGCCAAGCCCGCAGTGCCCCCGGTAATACCGGTGACACCTGTAGAGGAACCGCCACAGCCCCCGACGGAAGATGAACCCGAGGAGATGATATGCGGCGACCGCACAATCAAGGTACAGTTCATCGGCAGCGACGGCAAGCCTATTGCGGGCCGCACCGTGACTCTCACCCAGGGGGGCCTGATGCTCACCGAGACGGCTACCGACGACAACGGATGCATATTCCTCTACGGCAACGATTTCGCCAACGGCGTGCCGGTGAGGACGCAAATTGCCGACGCACCGGGGCTGCCGCGATACTGCGAGGCAGATTTCACTATCGACCTCGACGAAAACGACTACGCCTTAATCTACTACGAGCGCCGAAAAAAGATTGCTTGGTGGATGATACTTATTTTCATCGTCGGAATACTCCTTGCCGCCATCAATATATGGGGCGCGGTGGAAACCGACATCAACTGACGTAATGCCACAATCAACTTGGATAGTGGTTGAATTTAAACCGTATTAAAATTAAAGAGAGTGAAAGTAAAAACTTCAAATTAATCCAAACACTCTCTAAACAAAACAGATTATGGATGCTTTAATAATATTAACAGGCATAGTGAGCGTGCTCGCTTTTGTACTTAACGGAGCTGAAAAATGCCGCGTCAACGCAGACCGTGAGCACTACCCCACCGCTTTGATGGCTCTGGCGGGAGTCATCGCCCCGTTTGGCGCGCTGATGGGGATGCTGCTGTTCGGCAACCGCCTTAAAGATAAAATGATGATGATCCTCGTGCCGGTGATGCTGTTGCTTTTCGTGCTCGGTGTCTATCTGCTCAGAGGCTCTTTTTAACGTGAAATGAAAAAAACGCTTCTTACCATACTGGCCTGCTGCGGCCTGATGTACGCTCAGGCCGACCCCCGAACAGTGACCATAAAACTGATCGAGACATCTGATGTGCACGGCAACTATTATCCCGAGGATTTCATCAACAGGACTCCGTCGAGGGGCTCGCTCGCGCGGGTCTACAGCTATGTCGACTCCGTACGCCGGGCTATCGGCAAGGAAAATGTTGTTCTTCTCGACAACGGCGACATACTGCAGGGACAGCCCACGGTTTATTACTACAACTTCATAGACACGGCATCGGTGCACATCGCCTCGGATATGATGAATTTCATGGGATATGATGCCTCGACGATAGGAAACCACGATGTGGAGACAGGGCACGATGTGTATGACCGCTGGATCGCGCAAAAGAAGTCGCCTACGCTTGGCGCCAATGTGGTGTCGGCTGTAGACGGCGAGCCATATCAGGAGCCTTATACGATAATCGAGCGCGACGGCATACGCATAGCCGTGCTCGGGCTGCTCACCCCGGCGGTACCCGGATGGCTTCCCGAGAACCTATGGAGCGGACTGCGTTTCGACGACATGGAGGATAGCGCCGCCAGATGGATGAAGCATATAAAAGAGAAGGAGCACCCCGACCTGATCGTCGGATTGTTCCATTCGGGACGAGACTCGACCAAGACCACAGGCAACACTATAGAGAATGCTTCGCTGCTTGTGGCCCGGCATGTGCCCGGATTTGACATCGTCATGATGGGGCACGACCACTCCCCTTTCAATGAGACAGTAATCAATGATGCAGGGAAAGCAGTAGTCGTTGTCAATCCGGCCAACAACGCGCGCAGAGTCGCCACCGTTGATGCCGTATTTGAAGTGAACGACAACGGAGATGTGAGCCTCAAAGAGCTGAAGCCTGAGCTTGTGACGATGGACGGGGTGTCGCCCGACAATGGATTTATGGAACGCTTCGCACATCAGCGCCAGGCGGTAGAAAAGTTTGTGTCGCAGCGCATCGGCCACATCAACACGCCGATGAGCACCCGCGACGCCTATTTCGGGCCGTCGTCGTTCATCGATTTCATACATCAGATGCAGCTTGCGATATCGGGAGCCGACATATCGTTTGCCGCACCTCTTTCTTTTGATGCGACAATAGCCAGCGGCGACATATATGTGAGCGACATGTTCAATCTCTACAAATACGAGAACATGCTCTACACCATGGCTCTTACCGGACAGGAAATCAAGGACTATCTTGAGATGTCGTATGATATGTGGACCAATACGATGCAAAGCAGCGAAGACCATCTGCTACGCCTGCGCGACGAAGCCAACTCCGACGACATGACGCATACGGGCTTCCGTTATCCGTCGTATAACTTCGATTCGGCGGCCGGTATCAGATATACCGTCGACGTGACGAAGCCCCGCGGTGAAAAAATCACGATACTGTCGATGGCCGACGGAAGCCGCTTCGCCCCCGAGGCCACATACAAAGTCGCCATCAACTCCTACCGCGGTAACGGTGGCGGGAACCTGCTGACACAAGGCGCCGGAATTGCTCAGGATGAACTTTCAGGCCGCATACTGACCTCGACCGACAAGGATCTGCGCTATTATCTGATGCAATATATAATGGAGCATCCGGAAGTGGAAGCCCGCCCGGGCGACAACTGGGAGTTCATACCGGCAGAAATCGCCGTGCCGGCAGGAAAACGCGACCGCGAACTGTTGTTCGGCAAATAATCCGAGTTTGAATCGGTTTTATCCAACCCCTGCTTCCATCCCGACAGTCTTGCATCATGCCACAGGAGGAGTATATGACCGGGACATGCACAGACAATTGAAGAAAAAGTGTTGCATTTGAAAAAACATTTCCTCAAAATCGTTTCATTTTTTTACTAAAAAACCTTCTTTTATTGCTTTTTGTTAAAAAATATACTATTTATAATTGGATTTTGACGTATTTTTACTATTTTTGCAAAATATTTATCAACGCCGAATGCTATGAGAAGTAGAATGACGAGACTATCAGCTATTGTGGAAATATTGTCACACAACAATATAAGCTGTCAGGATGAACTGTTGAAACAGTTGGCAATAAGAGGATTTATCGTGACGCAAGCCACACTATCGCGCGACCTCAAAAAATTACGCACAATAAAGGTTGCAAATGATTTGGGAGGCTACCGATATGTGGTTTCAGGCACATCGGCATCGGGAGAACCAGAATATGAACGCGAATGCACTACGGTCCAGTCGTCGCTTCATCCGGCAGCGCTGTCAGTGGCATTGTCCGGCAACATAATGGTGATAAAGACACGCAACGGATATGCCTCCGGCCTGGCCTACGACCTCGACCTGCTGCAATCACCGCTGATATTGGGAACGATACCTGGAGCCGACACCGTGTTTGCCGTAATCGCCGAAGGGTCATCTCGCCAGGAACTGTACTCGCTGCTTTGCGGGTTTCTCCCACCTGAGGTAATGAAAGAAGGCCAACATTATTTCGAATGACAAAAACAAAAACGGCCTTATAGTTTTTATTATATTACCTATTTGAAATTAGTCGGCATCAGTTTGATGGAAAAAAGTTGCGAAATAGGCTGAAAAAGCGTATTTTTGCATAATTTTTTATAACACCTAATTTTTAAATTAAGAGAAGGCCCGCCATAATGGGCCAACAAGCAGAAAAAGGACGAAATGGAAGAATCTTCACAAAAGATTGACGTAGTAGTTTCAACCGAGGAGCACGTGAAATATGTAGATGAAATCCTCGACACCATCAACCGCGCTGCCAAAGTGCGCGGCACGGGTATAGCCAAGCGCTCACCCGAGTATGTAAAGCAGAAAATGCTGGAGCACAAAGCTGTGATAGCATTGTGCGGCGACCGATTTGCCGGCTTCAGTTATATAGAATGCTGGAGCAATAAACAATTTGTGGCAAATTCCGGACTAATCGTCGCCGACGAGTTTCGCAATCACGGCATAGCGAAACGCATAAAGCGACGAATTTTTGAGCTCTCCCGAGAAATGTTTCCCCAGGCAAAGATATTCTCACTCACAACGGGAGCAGCTGTCATGAAAATGAATTTCGAACTGGGCTACCGCCCGGTGACATTTGACGAACTCACAACCGACGAAGCATTCTGGCGCGGTTGCGAGAGCTGTGTCAACTACGACATATTACAGCGTAACGGAGGCCATAAATGCCTCTGTACCGGTCTGCTCTTCGACCCGGCCGAGACCAAGTATCACCCGATGCTCGCGACGAACGCCGCAGCCGAGGAATAAAATCCCCCGACCTCTCAAACCGACCGACGGCCACAACGGCTGACGGACAACAACAAAACGGCTTAACGCCACATTAATCAACCCGAATAAAAAAAGAACAAAGATATGGAAAAGAAAAAGGTAGTATTGGCATTCTCAGGAGGTCTCGACACCTCTTATGCCGTCAAATACCTCTCGGAGGAATGCGGTTATGAAGTGTACACCGCCATTGCCAACACAGGCGGCTTCTCGGCCGATGAACTCAAGGAAATCGAGCGCCGCGCTCTCGCTCTCGGCGCTGTAGAGCATGCAAGCCTCGACATCACCCAGGAATACTACGAACGCTCGATAAAATATATGATATTCGGCAACGTGCTCCGCAACGGCACCTATCCGATTTCCGTATCATCGGAACGTATATTCCAGGCAATCGCCATCATAGAGTACGCCAAGAAAATCGGAGCTGACTGCGTGGCCCACGGCTCTACCAGCGCCGGCAACGACCAGATACGCTTCGACCTCACATTCCAGATACTCGCGCCCGAGATTGAAATCATCACTCCCACCCGCGACATGAACCTTACCCGCGAGTATGAGATAAACTATCTCAAGGAGCACGGTTTCGAGGCTGATTTCACCAAGCTCGAATACTCTATCAACAAGGGTCTGTGGGGCACTTCGGTCGGCGGAAAGGAAACACTGCATTCCGACCAGACTCTCCCCGAGGAGGCTTATCCGACGCAGATGACCGCAAAGGTTGACTCCACTCTGACCATCGACTTCAAAGATGGAGAGATTGCAGGCATCAACGGCGAGAAATATGACGACAAGGTAGCCGCCATACAGAAAATCGAGGAGCTTGTGGCTCCCTACGCCATCGGCCGCGACATGCACATCGGCGACACCATCATCGGCATCAAGGGCCGCGTAGGCTTCGAGGCCGGCGCGCCGCTGCTCATCATCGCCGCCCACAAGATGCTCGAGAAGCACACCCTGACCAAGTGGCAGCAGTATTGGAAAGACCAGCTCGGCACGTGGTACGGCATGTTCCTGCACGAAGCGCAGTATCTCGAGCCCGTGATGCGCGACATCGAGGCATTTCTCGAGAAATCGCAGCGCAATGTGACAGGCCGCGTCATCGTCGACCTCAAGCCCTACCGCTATATCCTGGTGGGCGTCGACAGCCCCTATGACCTGATGAAGACTTCATTTGGCGAATACGGCGAACTCTCACGCGCATGGACTGCCGACGACATCAAGGGATTCACAAAAATCCTCGGCAACCAGATGAAGATATACCACGACATACAGAAACGCAACGGCCGCGATGACAACGAAAAGTAGCCCGAGCGTGAACCATAACATAACATCAGCAACAGAATGATAAGAGCAGGCATAATAGGAGGTGCGGGATACACAGCAGGCGAACTGCTGCGCCTCCTCATCAACCACCCCGACGTAGAGGTGTCGTGGGTGCATTCCACCTCCAATGCAGGAAACCTCGTGACTGATATCCACCAGGGACTGATTGGAGAGACGTTTCTACGTTTTACCGACACAACGGCCTGGGAGGATATCGATGTGGTGTTCTTCTGCACGCCTCACGGCCAGTCGCGCACTTTCATCAAGGAGAATCCTATCCCTGAAGATGTCAAAATCATTGACCTGAGCAACGATTTCCGTCTGAAAGACGGCGAGGAGCATGACTTTGTCTACGGTCTGCCGGAAATGAACCGCAAGCCTATGGTCCGCGGCGCAAAGCATGTAGCCAATCCGGGCTGCTTCGCCACCGCCATACAACTTGCGCTGCTGCCGCTGGCCAAGAACGGTCTTATCAAAAGCGACATACATATCACGGCCATCACCGGCAGCACCGGTGCGGGCGTGAAGCCTTCGGCCACATCGCACTATTCGTGGCGCAATGACAATGTGTCGGTCTACAAACCGTTCCGCCACCAGCATCTCGGCGAAATCATGCAGACCATGCGTGAGCTTCAGCCTGATTTTGACGCAGAAATCAACTTCGTGCCGGTGCGAGGCTGCTTCTCGCGCGGCATAATGGCGATAGCCTATCTTGACATAGAAGAGGATATCGAGACACTGCGCCAGCTCTACGAGGAGGCATACAGCGACCATTCGTTCACGTTCATAACCGACAAGCAGCCCGACCTGAAGGATGTGGTAAACACCAACAAGTGCATCATACACCTTGAAAAAGTCGATGGCAAACTGCTGATTACCTCGGTAATCGACAATCTGCTCAAAGGGGCATCGGGCACGGCAGTGCACAATATGAACCTGCTTTTCGGACTGTCGGAACGGACAGGGCTTCAACTCAAGCCGTCGGCATTCTAAGCAGGCAAGAAAAGGCTTCCGCAGGACGTCGATTTACACCACTTTATTTACAATAAAACGCTGTTAGCTATGTAAATCGGCGTCCTACGGAAGCCACGCTTGTATATCCATTATACCCCGTATGCCTCCGTTTCACTCCGGCATACGGGGTTACGCATAATCGGGGGTGTTGCAGAACTCCAAAACGTAGGGACGCACGGCTCGTGCGTCC
>CAMWJS010000018.1 GCA_947174635.1 uncultured Muribaculaceae bacterium | reverse complement strand
AGTAGCCGCGGTTTTCAACCGCGGAAAGATAAGAATGAGTTCTGCAACACCCTCTCCTGTTTAATTTATATTTTAAACAAGAGCACAATAGAACAAAAGCCCTGACATGAGAACCAAGTTATTGTATTGGTTCTCATGTCAGGGCTTTTATTCTATTGTTTTATCTATCGGTTCAGATGCTTTTGGCGTCGAAGCCGGCGAGGCGGACAGCTTCGATGAGTGCGGCACTGTCGTGTTGGCCGTCAACGGTGGCTTTACCTTCTTTGAGGTCGACATTCACTCCGGTGACGCCATTGACCGATTGGATACTTTTTGTTACGGCTGCCTGACAGTGGGGGCAGTTCATTCCTGTGATTACATATTCTTTTGCCATGTCTGATATATTTGATTTTTTATTTATAAGTTTTGCTATTATGAGTGAGTAGACGAGCAGTGCGACAAGTATGGCCGAACAGATTGTCGGGAACAACGGTAATCCCGCAGAGCAGTCATGTCCGATATGCATCGCAGTCAACGCGAACCATTGCTGCGGGAGCAGGTAATCTATGACGAGCCCGAAACCTAACGCCCCCACGATAATAGAGCCGAGATAAGCAGCAGCGGCGCGGCGGCCCATCTCACGCGACACCAGAGTATATGACGCAAAATTTACAGCCGGGCCGGCCATGAGCAGTACAAAGGCAGTGCCGGGCGACAGTCCTTTGAGCACCAACGCAAGCGCAATTGGAATTGACCCGGTGGCGCACACATACATCGGAACGGCTACGACAAGCGCCACAAGCATTGACAGTATGGGCGTGCGGCCAAGGACGGTAAAGAAATCGTCGGGGACATAGACAGTTATCACAGCTGCTATCAGCAGACCCACTACGAGCCATCCGCCTATACTTCCTACAAGATTGACAAATCCGTAGCGCAATGCTCTTACTATCCGGACACCGAAACCTGAATGGCTATCGAAGTCGCCCTCTATGGCTGTCATTTCTTTATCTGCCGAGCCTGACGCTGCGTCATCATCTCTGTCATAGCGCGAAACGAACGTCCCTCCGGCTACGGCTGTAACCAATGCCGCAACCGGACGCACTATTGCGAAGGCCGGGCCAAGAAGTGACCATGTCGCCGCAATGGAGTCTACTCCGGTCTGCGGGGTAGCGATTAGAAATGAAGCGGAAGCTCCTCGAGACGCGCCATTGCGCCTCATCGAAATTGCCGTGGGGAGAACGCCACACGAACATAATGGCAGCGGCACTCCAAGCAATGCGGCTTTGAGCGACGGTTTCCATCCGCGGCCGGACAGATGACGAGCCATAGCTGAACGCGGGACAAACACATGTATGATGCCGGCTATCAGAAATCCGAGCAGTATATAAGGCGACATGCCGTTGAGCATCGACAATAATGATTGCAACATAACAATATAATTTTTACAGGTGACATTTAATATTATCAAAGAGTACGACAATATCCTATTTTCAGGTACAAAATTACGCAATCTTCCTTGCAACCGAGTTGCAAATAATAAAATTTATCATCGCGCAATATTTTTTATCCCATAATTTGTTTTAACTTTGCGTAAAGTTTAACTTAAAATCAATTAGCATAAGTAACTGTTCAAAATTATTTTAATATTATGGCGAGAGAATTTTTCAGGCGATTTCCGGTGAGGAAGAAGGAGTGTAGCGAGCTACATGACTGATGACGAGATGGAAAGCGACGAAAAAGACTCCGACAGAATATTGAAATAATGAGAACGGTTAATATAAAATAATTTCAAACAGTTACTTAAATTTTAAAAACATGTTGAAGACAATATTATCGGTATCGGGACGCCCCGGTCTGTTCCGTCTGATGAGCCAGGGAAAAAACATGCTCATCGTTGAGTCATTGCAAACAGGCAAACGCGGACCGGTCTACGCCCACGACAAAGTGGTTTCACTCGGCGACATCGCCATCTATACATATAACGATGAAGTGCCTCTGGCCGACATTTTCGAGACCATCAAGGAGAAAAACGACGGCAAGCCTGTCGATGTAAAAGCTCTTGGCGGAGATGACAAGGTGCGTGAATATTTCGCAACCATTCTCCCCGACTTCGACCAGGACCGTGTCTACACCAACGACATCAAGAAAGTATTCTCATGGTACAACCAGCTTATCGCTGCCGGCGTGGACAAATTCAAAGAAGATGAAATCAAGGAGGACGAAGCAGCCGAAGCAGCTGAAGCCGCCGACGAAAAGGAAAAATAATCTATATTCAGGATAAAAGAGCGAGAGCCAACCCCATTGAAGGATTGGCTCTCGCTCTTTTATCTATTATTTAGAACTACGGGAGTATTATCCGAAGTAGCACTGCTGCAATCAGTTGAATTTCTTGCGGTGGAATACGAAACCGCGGCCGAGGTATTTTTCACGGACCACGGGATTTTCGGCAAGTTCCTCCGATGTACCCTGGAAAAGGATTTTACCTTCGAAAAGCAGATAGGCGCGGTCGGTAATCGAGAGCGTCTCGGGAGCATTGTGGTCGGTGATGAGGATACCGATGTTCTTCTCCTTAAGCTTATAGACTATCGACTGAATATCCTCTACCGCGATAGGGTCAACGCCGGCAAACGGCTCGTCGAGCATGATGAAGCGCGGATTGATGGCAAGACAGCGGGCAATCTCGGTGCGGCGGCGTTCGCCACCCGACAGTTGGTCGCCAAGGTTTTTACGCACTTTGCCGAGACGAAACTCGGCAATGAGGCTTTCGAGTTTGTCTTTCTGCTGCTCACGCGTCATCGATGTCATCTCGAGTACAGAGCGAATATTGTCCTCGACCGTCAGTTTACGGAACACAGAAGGCTCCTGCGCAAGATAGCCGATGCCGTTTTTGGCTCGCTTGTAGACGGGATATTTGGTAATATTCAGGTTGTCGAGAAAGATTTGTCCCTCATTGGGGCGCACAAGTCCCACTGTCATATAGAACGTGGTTGTTTTCCCGGCGCCATTGGGCCCGAGCAAACCTACGATTTCGCCCTGCGTCACATTAATCGACACGTGGTTGACGACAGTGCGCTGACGATAGATTTTCACCAGATTGTCGGTGCGAAGCACCATCTTGTCGGCATATAGCTGTTCGCCGGCCGGTTCTTCGGTAAGGGCAATCTGCTGCGGCGCGTCGATGTCTGACGCCACGGCTATAATAGAAGGCTCGTTGTTTTGAGGTTGGTCGCTTGCCATTTGGTAAAATACTTCTAATACATAATATTTATAAGCGCAGACAATCAGTCGTTTTCAGAAGAGACTGCGTCTGACGTATTTTCCCGCGATTGAGGAATATCACCGTCCTGCTTTTCCTCGGGAGGAAGCTGCTCAAACGGAGTCATTGTATCGTCAACGATAGTAAGAGTGGGTATTTCCTTGTCCTCTTCGTTCTGTTTATAAGGATAACTTAGCGGCATGTTTTTTTATTTTGATTTCTCAGCATGTTTCAGACGACCTTCGATATAATCGGTCAGAAGTCCGATGGCAACTGTATTTGTACCTCCCTGGGGTATTATAAGGTCGGCAAAACGTTTTGACGGCTCGATGTACTGGCAATGCATCGGTTTAAGCACTTCCTGATAGCGGTTGATGACCATAATCGGAGTGCGGCCGCGCTCAACGCAGTCGCGCGAAATCACACGTATCAGGCGCTCGTCGGGGTCGGCGTCGACAAAGCATTTCACGTCGAGCAGATCACGAAGCACCGGGTCGGTCAGTACGAGGATGCCCTCTACAATCACTACATCACGGGGCTCAACGGTAATTGTTTCCTTCTGACGCGTACAGGTCAGGTAAGAGTATGTGGGCATTTCAATCGTCTTGCCCTCTTTAAGTTCCTTGAGCTGCTTTACGAGAAGAGACCATTCGATGGCGGCAGGCTCGTCGAAATTGATTTTCGAACGCTCCTCTACGGGCACATGACTGGAATCCTTATAATAGTTGTCCTGCGGAAGCACGGCCACTTCTCCGGCAGGGAAACTGTCTATAATTTTATTTACGACTGTTGTCTTTCCTGAGCCGGTACCTCCGGCGATACCAATGATTAGCATATTTCTGATATAAAAATGTTATATTACAAAGTGATGGGATACGTTCATAATCCAAAATATCCCATAGCCACAAAATTACAATTTTTTCCGTCATTTTTCGCTATCCCCGGCAAAAAACGCTTAAAGAATTTTTGATGCGGCCGCTTAAATCGAAAAAAGTTGTACCTTTGTAATATAATAACTGTAATATAATAACGCCGTCGGCTGTCTTTTCCCGGCACCGGACCTCGGCTGGAGTCAAATCATATTGAAACAAAGACTTTATTATGGCAATAACCAATTCGATAGCCATATTCGGGCGATACTGCATGTTCATGCACAGGGTGTTCTCCCTGCCCGACAAATGGCGTCTGTTCTTCAAACGCACTGTAGCCGAGATTTCCAAGCTTGGAGTCGATTCAATACCACTGGTAGTAATCGTATCGATTTTTATCGGTGCCGTGATAACCATACAGATGGAAATCAACACCTCCTCCCCTCTCATTCCGGCCTATTCGGTAGGTCTTGCCACTCGCGACATCGTACTGCTTGAATTTTCCAACTCGATACTCTGTCTGATACTTGCTGGCAAAGTGGGGTCTAACATAGCGTCGGAAATAGGCACCATGAGGGTTACGGAGCAGATTGATGCCCTTGAAATCATGGGTGTCAACTCGGCATGCTTCCTTGTACTCCCCAAAGTGGTTGCTTTCGTGCTGTTCATACCGGTCCTTGTGATATTCTGCATGGGCACCGCGATGCTCGGCGGCATGGCTGTGGCATATTTCACCGACATAATTTCAATATCGAAATTCACCTACGGGCTTCAGGCATTGTTCAGCGAATGGTATGTATGGTACGGCATCATCAAATCGTTCTTCTTCGCCTATATAATAGCGTCGGTGGCGGCATTTTTCGGCTATCACGTGAAAGGCGGAGCACTCGAAGTAGGCAAGGCGAGCACCAATGCCGTCGTGACAAGCTCTATATTAATCCTTCTCTTTGACGTATTGCTAACCAAAATGCTGCTGCAATGATTGAAGTAAAGAATATCAACAAGACGTTTGACGACAAGCAGATATTGTTTGACGTGTCGGCAACGTTCGAGACCGGCAAGACCAACCTCATCATAGGACAGAGCGGTTCAGGGAAGACAGTGCTGATGAAATCGATTGTAGGGCTTCTGCGTCCCGACTCCGGCGAAATACTCTATGACGGGCGCGATGTCATGCGGATGGATTCCAAGGAAATACACAATCTGCGCAAGGAAATCGGCATGCTCTTCCAAGGCTCGGCACTTTTTGACTCAGAGACTGTGCTTGGAAATGTAATGTTCCCGCTGTCGATGTTCACAAAAATGAGTGTAGGCGAAATGCGCGACCGCGCGCTATTCTGTCTGGAGCGCGTCAACCTCAAGGGTGCCGACGCCAAATATCCTTCGGAAATCTCAGGCGGCATGCAGAAGCGAGTGGCTATCGCACGCGCAATAGCGCTCAATCCGAAGTATCTGTTCTGCGACGAGCCCAACTCCGGACTTGACCCCCGCACCTCGATACTTATCGACGAGCTTCTCCACGACATCACTCACGAATACAACATGACGACCATCATCAATACCCACGACATGAATTCCGTGCTGGGCATAGGTGAGAATATCATATTCCTCAACAAAGGCCACCGTGAATGGGTCGGTGACAAAGACAAGATTTTCGAGACCACCAACGAGGCGCTCAATGACTTCGTCTTTGCGACAAAACTTTTCAAAGAGGTAAAACAGTATATAATATCGGAGAAACACGGCAAATAAAACCGTTATCCCGCCATATCAACCAATATTATACCCGGCAACATGAGAGTATCGGCGTCGATGGTCATATACCGCACGGACAGCGATGAAATGCTGCAATGTATGGAATGCCTTGCCGCTGACGATGTACTTGATATATGGGTCGTAGACAATTCTCCGGAGGCTACAGACATCGCCGCTGCAATATCGGCATCTCCGAAACTGAATACAGTCAGGCTCAGGTATATACACCTGCCCCACAATCCGGGATACGGCACCGCGCACAATTGCGCGATACGCGAAAGCATAAAAGAAGGTTTTGACGCCCACCTTGTAGTCAACACCGACATCATCTTCAAGCATGGAGTAATATATGAACTTACGTCGCTGCTCGCTCCAGACCGCAGCATAGGACAGGTATCTCCCCGCATAGTCGCGCCTGACGGAACGCAGCAGTATGTGCAACGCCTGCTGCCTACGCCACTCGATGTGTTCGGCCGCAGATTTCTCCCATCGTCTATAATGAAAGGACGCAACCGCCGCTACATGCTGACAGAACGCAATGCCGATACCGCGGCAGATATCCCCTATCACCAGGGCAGTTTCATGCTGTTCAGCACTGAGGCACTCAAGGCTGTCGGCGGTTTCGACGAGCGATTCTTCATGTATCCCGAAGATATCGACATCACGCGCCGCATCCACCGACGGTACCGCACGCTCTACTATCCCGGCGTTACAGTGACCCACGCACACCGTGCGTCGAGCTACAAAAGCATCAAAATGCTATGGGTACACTGCCGCAACATGGTGAGGTATTTCAACAAATGGGGTTGGTGGCACGACCCGGAACGCCGCCGCGTCAACCGCGAGACACTCAAATCGATGCACCTCTCGCCACGTGGCCGCAGAATATGACTTCGCCTCTTGCATCCGGACAATCGTATTAATGTAGCAGGAGACCGGAATTATAGATTTTCCGGTCTCCTGACATACATATTAGAAGATAACGATTGGATTATTCATCGGTATTCTGCTCCGAGTATTCCTTGAGCAGTTTTTCCTGAACGTCGCCGGGCACGAGTTCGTAGGAAGCGAACTTCATTGTGAACGACGAGCGACCGCCGGTGATTGAGCTCAATGCTGTTGAATAGCTTGACATTTCCTTCAACGGTACTTTCGCAGAGATTTTTTCAAATCCGCTTTCACTTGACATACCCATTATGATGGCACGACGTCCCTGAAGGTCAGACATCACATCGCCCATAACATCAGAGGGAACCATAACCTCTACGTCGTAAATCGGTTCGAGCACCTTGGGATTCGCATTGCGGAACGCTTCAGAGAAGGCATTGCGGCCGGCGAGACGGAACGAGATTTCGTTGGAGTCAACCGGGTGCATTTTACCGTCATAGATGCAGACACGCACATCGCGGGCATACGAACCGGTAAGCGGGCCCTGCTCCATGCGGTCCATAAGACCCTTGACGATAGCCGGGATGAAGCGTGCATCGATAGCGCCACCAACGATGCAGTTATGCACCACGAGCTTACCGCCCCAGCTCAAAGGAATCTCCTGAGTGTCACGTACGCTCATCTTAAACTCCTGATTGCCGAATTTATATGTATCGGGCACGGGAGAGCCTTCCACGTACGGTTCAATAATCAGATGCACTTCACCGAACTGGCCTGCACCACCCGACTGTTTCTTATGGCGATAGTCGGCACGCGCCGCCTTGGTGATAGTCTCGCGGTAAGGAATTTTGGGTTCCTCGAATATGATGGGGAGCTTGTCGTTGTTTTCGACACGCCATTTGAGGGTGCGGAGATGGAATTCACCCTGACCCGAGAGAATAGTCTGTTTGAGTTCCTTCGACTGTTCGATTTCCCAGGTGGGGTCTTCCTCATGCATACGATTGAGGATAGAATTCAGCTTCTCGGCATCGCTTTCGGTGACCGGACGTATGGCACGCTGATATTTGGGCGCAGGATATTTCACAAAATCGAATGCAATATCGCAGCCTTTTTCATCGAGAGTGTTGCCCGTGCGCACATCTTTAAGCTTGACAGTGGCGCCGATATCGCCGGCACACAATTTGTCGACCTGTGTCTTGATTTGTCCGCACACGCAATAAATCTGGGCGATGCGCTCTTTTGAGCCGCGGGTGATATTGTCAAGGTCTACGCCTGCAGTAAGGGTTCCCGACATCACTTTGAAATACTGCACCTCACCGATATGAGGCTCGACAGTGGTCTTGAACATGAAAATTGAAAGCGGACCGTCGGAGTCGGGCTTCACTTCATTGCCCTGTATGTCGACCGGAGCAGGCATGTCGTTGACGAAAGGAACTACGTTGCCGAGGAACTCCATCATGCGGCGCACACCCATATCCTTGAGCGCGCTGACGCAGAATACCGGGAATATCGAGCGGTCGACGAGGCCTTTGCGTATGCCCTCGCGCATCTCATCTTCGGAAAGATGACCCTGCTCAAAGAATTTCTCCATAAGAGTCTCATCGTTTTCGGCCGCAGCCTCCACGAGTTGCTGGTGAAGCTCCTGGGCGCGTTCTTTTTCCTCTTCCGGGATTTCCTCTATTGTCGGGACACCGCCGTCAGGTCCCCATGAATATTTCTTCATCAGCAGCACGTCAATCATGGCGTTGAAGCCGGGACCGCACGAGAGAGGATATTGTATCGGGGTGACTTTCGGTCCGAATATCTCACACATCTGCTCGATGACATTGTCATAGTCGGCTTTCTCGCCATCAAGCTGGTTGAGCGCGAAGATTACCGGTTTTTTAAGAGTTGCCGTCGTACGGAATATATTCTGTGTGCCGACCTCAACACCATATTCAGAGTCAATAAGAATGACTCCCGTATCGGTCATATTGAGAGCGGTAATGGCGTTCCCCACAAAGTCATCGGCTCCGGGACAGTCAATCACATTGAGCTTTTTGCCAAGGAATTCGGCATAAAAAACTGTTGAAAACACAGAGTATCCATACTCTTTTTCAACAGGGAAATAGTCGCTGACTGTATTTTTCGCATCGATAGTGCCACGGCGTTTTATAACTCCACACTCGTAGAGCATAGCTTCAGCGAGTGTGGTTTTACCCGAGCCTTTGCTGCCGAGCAAGGCTATGTTTTTGATTTCATTAGTTTGGTAGACCTTCATGTTATTAGAAGTTTTAAATGGATTAGACTTTTGATATGTCAGTCTTTCGATTTGAAAAATTAACTGAGCGCAAAATAGTAATTATTTTCGAGAAAACAAAGAAGACAAAACATGTTTGAAAACATAAAAAAAGATTGAACAAAACAGACAGAGCGCGTTGCAACAGCAAGGTTGCTATATTGGCGGAAAATTTGTAACTTTGGCACGCATTTTGCATTAAGCAACAACAGGGCAAACGGCTATCAGGATATTCCCGGCAAAAAATTCGTATTCCATACAATTTTAATACCGCTGACAGCATACGCGTGTGTCTTCAGCGGCAACTAAAGCCGCCAGACGTTTGCCAACCGTATTGACATTTTTTAAACCTGCAACTTTCCGTTTAATGAAATTCAGCAACAATAACGACCAGGGACAGATTTTTTCAATAGGACATATAGATTTGGGCGAGCCTAAGCGAAAAGAACTCGAAGTAGACCCGCTTGACGTACCTATTTTACCGACACGCAATGTCGTGCTTTTCCCTAATGTCACAATTCCAATAAAACTCGGACGTGAAACTTCGCTCCGTACTGCCGAACTGGCTAAAAAACGCGGAGTCCCTATCGGCATAGTATGCCAGCTCGACGCATCGGAGGATGACCCTTCGCTCAATTCGCTGTTTCATTACGGCGTAATCGGCGATGTGCTCCAGGTGATACAGCTCCCCGACAATACAAGCACCGCAATCGTGCGCGGCACCGCCAAATTCAAAATCACAGGCAAAGGCGCCGGTTCAGTCATTCCCGAAGCCCCGCTGAGCGCTCAGGTCAAATTCATCAACGAGACATCGCCCAAAGAGTCGGATAAAGAATTTTCCGCACTCTGCGACGAAATAAAATCAACGGCATCCAAACTGGCGTCAGCCGGCTCAGAGTCGCCGGTCGAGGTGGATTTCCTTTTCAACATCACCAACAACGGCATGGCACGCGAAGAACTTGTCAACATGACGGCCACCCACGTGCCAATCGACATAAAGGTAAAGATGTCGCTTCTGGCAATGTATCGTGTAAAGGAACGCGCGCAGACTCTCTTCAACGAGCTCGTAAAGCACGAGGAGATGCTCAGCATAGCGCAGTCGGTGCACCAGCGTGCCCGCGAATCGTTTGACGACCAGCAGCGTCGCGTATTCCTTCAGCGACAGATGGAAGCCATAGACCGCGAGCTCAACGGCGACGACAACGACATAGACAATTTCAAGGCTATGGCGGAAAAAGTCACAATGCCCGAAAAAGCGGCGGCACATTTCGCAAAAGAGCTCGACAAACTACAGCGGCTCAATCCGCAGGCTCCCGACTACAGCGTCCAGTACGCCTACCTCGAGACCTACCTTGAGCTTCCATGGGGCATATCGAGCGAACTGAACCGCGATTTCGGCAAAGCGGAAGAGGAACTGAACGCATGCCATTACGGACTTGAAAAGGTGAAACAACGCATACTCGAGCAAATAGCCGTGCTGATGCACAATCCCGACGGCAAGTCCCCGATACTATGTCTTGTAGGTCCTCCCGGAGTAGGCAAGACATCGCTCGGCCAGTCGATAGCCGATGCCCTGGGACGCAAATTCCAGCGCATATCGCTCGGCGGACTTCACGACGAGGCTGAGATACGAGGCCACCGCCGCACCTATATCGGCGCCATGCCCGGACGCATCATCGAGGCAATACGCCGTGCAGGCACCTCCAACCCGGTGCTCATGCTTGATGAAATAGACAAAATCGGCAACGACTATAAAGGAGACCCCGCGGCCGCTCTCCTCGAAGTGCTCGACCCGGAACAGAACCACCGATTCCACGACAACTACATCGATGTGGATTTCGACCTGTCCAAAGTGCTGTTTATCGCAACCGCAAACACACTCGAGACCGTGCAGCGTCCGCTTGTCGACCGCATGGAGGTGATAGACCTCTCGGGATATATACTTGAAGAAAAAATCGCAATAGCCCGCGACTACCTCATACCTCGTCTGCGCACGGAGTACAAACTCAATGAGGAGGAACTGCAGCTCAACGACGACGCACTGGCTCTGATTGTCGAAAGTTATACGGCCGAAAGCGGTGTACGTCAGCTTGAAAAAGCGCTTGCATCGGTAGCGCGCAAGGTGGTGTACCGCACCGTTGGCAACAAGGAGGTGAAGATGCCGATTGGCCGCGACGACATAAATGAATATCTCGGCATAGCGAAATACAGCAAGGACCGCTACGAGGGAAACGCATTCCCCGGCGTCGTAACCGGACTGGCATGGACTGCCGTAGGTGGCGAGATATTGTTTATCGAGACATCACTCAGCAGCGGCAAAGGTGAGAAACTGACGCTGACCGGAAATCTCGGCGACGTCATGAAAGAGTCGGCCATGATAGCGCTGCAATATATCAAGTCGCACGCCGATATGCTCGGCATTGCCTATGACCGCTTTGAGAAAACCGACCTGCACATCCACGTGCCAGAAGGCGCCATCCCGAAAGACGGTCCGTCGGCCGGCATAACGATGGCCACTTCGATTGCATCGGCATTCACCGGACGCAAAGTCACCGACCGTCTCGCCATGACCGGCGAAATCACGCTTCGTGGCAAAGTGCTCCCCGTAGGCGGCATCAAGGAAAAAATTCTCGCAGCCAAGCGTGCCGGCATAACCGACATAATCCTGTCGGCCGAAAACCGCAAAGACGTGGAGGATATAGCTGAAAAATACCGCACAGGCCTCACCTTCCATTACGTCAACACCGTAAGCGAAGTCTTCGACATCGCATTGGTATAATACTTTGAATTAAAGATACAGCACTGCACGGCATCTGTATTGACTATAAAAAAATATTACTGTCAGCATTTTTACTATGACTGACAGTAATATTTTTTTTATAGTTTTATTTTAAAGGTGATAACTATAAGCGCCATGGACGGTGGCGGATTGCATCCCGACGGAGTACAATTATGCCGAGCGCGGTTACCGCGATGCTTAAAATTATTGTAGTCCAGTCAGAGCCGAAGTTGATTGCGGCTGCGTTTTCGACAGATTCGGCCACGCCGTTGCGCATCGTAATCCATGACAATAGCACAACGAGCGAATTATTGAACGCATGCGCTATCACAGGCACCCATACCGAACCGGTCCACCATATCAGATATCCGAAGTACGCGCCCAACAACAACCGTGGAATAAAGCCAAAGAACTGGAAGTGCATGAAGCTGAAAATAAACGCTGCCGCCCATATCGCAAAATGCTTCTTGACCTTAGGCATTGTCATGAACAGATTTTGCAACGCTCCGCGGAAAAAGAATTCCTCTGCAATTCCGGTAAGAATACCGATTATGAGTATCCCCATTATAAGGTCGCCAACTGAGCCGCTGCCCGAGAGTGCGCCGATACCGGCCGAAGCGGAATCTTCCATGCCGCGCAGACTCTCTTCAAGCGAGCTCATCGACTCGGGCAAGTGCAGATTGTTGTTCAATTCTATAAGCCACTCCATTGCCGGCAACGACGTAATCATGACTATGATGGCCATAAGCACGGTGAAAAACCGCGGTTTCACATTGACCGTAAGCAGAGAGGCGGGCAGACGTGTTGCGACAAACGCAGCCAGAACCGCAGGCAATATGAACACCAGCAAATCCTGCACCACTGTGAATATCCTCATGCCTTTTACAGTAAAACCATCGCCGATTACAACCGACGACACCACCGAAAGCATAAGCAACATAATAAAAAACACGCCGAAAAGCACACCTATGGCACGTCCGGGCTGATTGACAGCCGGAAGCCATCCGCTCCCACGCTGCGAGTTGAATGAAGATGAATTAATTTCCTTTAAATCCATTATTGTTCAGTTTTTCTTATATATTCTTATCTGTAAAGCATGGTTCAGAATCCGAGATAAAAATCCTTAACCAGCGCCTTGTAGCCGTCGGTATAGCTTCCGTCGGCATTCTGAATGACCAAGCGCTCTTCAGCGCAGCAGCCTGCTTCTGAAGCAAATTCCCACAGAGTGCGGCGCGACGGTTTACCGTCACGAGTATAGACCCTGCATCGGCGCACGGCATTCAATCCTGCCAGGGAAGCTTCAAGCAAAGCTTCATCATCACGGCCTGCAGGCAACACAAGAGCTAACCGCCCACCGGGAGAAAGCAATGACGCGCTGCCCCGCATCAGAGCGGCAAGAGGCAGACTGTCGTCGTGGCGCGCTTTGGCTCGCAGCGGGTCGGGAGAGTGCAACTGTTCTGTAAAGAACGGGGGATTGCTTACTATCAGCTCGAATTTCCTACCGGCCACATAGTCCATAAAGTCAGCCCGGCATACAACTACCCTCCCGGCAAACGGCGAACGCGAGATATTTTCAGCACACTCCTCCACTGCCTCAGGACTAATATCGATACACGTCACAGCAGCGTCGGGATAACGCTGCGCAATCATCAGGCCAATTACCCCTGTACCGCATCCTATATCAAGGACACCTACACATGAAGAAGCATCGGCAGGTTGCGCCCACGCCCCAAGCAACACCCCATCGGTGCCGACTTTCATGGCACTAAGACTGTTGGACAGCGAGAACTGCTTGAAATGAAACATCGTCTCTCGATTTTTATTCATGGAAGCTCGTGGGAATGGACAGTTTTATTGTTTGACAATCATTGCAAAATTACAATTTTTCGTCCCTTTACACAACTATTTAGCATCAAATTGGTTATCTTTGCATACGTCAAACAACTACACAGACTGTAAAATCATGATAATCAACAGCGCGCGCTTCGTCATATCAAATACGTCGGTCGATAAATGTCCCGACGACCTGCGCCACGAATACGCTTTCATAGGCCGTTCGAACGTGGGAAAATCATCACTTATCAATATGCTGACCGGCCAGAAGGCTCTCGCTCAGACATCATCAAAACCGGGAAAGACCCTTCTTATCAACCATTTTCTCGTAAACGACAGCTGGTATATCGTCGACCTGCCCGGCTACGGCTACGCACAGCGCAGCAAAGAGAGCCGCAAGTCAATCGACAAAATAATCAGGGACTATATCCTAAACCGCGCACAGATGACCACGCTGTTTCTTCTTATCGACGTGCGCCACAAACCGCAGAAAATCGACCTTGAGTTCATGGAGTGGCTCGGCGAGAACGGAGTGCCGTTCGCAATCGTGTTCACCAAGCTCGACAAATTGTCTTCGGCAGCCGGCAAAAAATCAATATCGGCATACTGCACTACCCTGCTCGAACAGTGGGAGGAACTGCCTCCGATATTCGCCACATCAAGCGAGGACCGCCGCGGCCGCGAAGCACTGCTTGACTACATCAGCGAGCTCAATCAACTGCCTTTGCAAACTGTTTGAAGCCTTCCGGCGTTAATATTTCAGCCATTACCGAATAAATGGCCCGTAAAATCAATATCGGTAACTCAAATATTAACATTATGGATAAGACTGACAACAAACCCACAAAAGAAGAGCGCGAAAAAGCGGAACGCCAATACCCCGGAGCCGCAGTCAACGAAGCTGACAACAATGCCGACAACAAACAGCTTGTAAAAGAGCGCACATGCGAACTCAACAACAATCCGCGCAACGAAGGCAAGCCGGTGTGACCGAATCATGCATACGCCGAAATCACGCCAACTGCAATTTTATTTAAAATTCTAAAAAATATGCAGGCTGAAACTATGATTTACTCATCTTTCAGCCTGCTTTTCTGTTTTTTTTGCTATCTTTGTTGATAAAAAGCAAAACGCACATGTCAACCGCTCTACTACATCCGTCAGGCAAGCCTACGATGCTGACACTCTGTCGCGGTCTTTACCGCCAGATGGAGTCGCAAGGCATTGACATAGACAAGCTGCGCCTTATCGCACGACTGCTGCGCGAAGGCGCCAGAGAAGGCCATCTCCACCCCGACCGTTTCGGCATAAGTCCTGTAGTGCACAATCTTCACACAGCGTTCGCACTCTGCAACCGTGTAAGTCCCGACTTCAACATGGCGGCGGCAATAATGCTGCGCAATCTGGTGGAATGCGGCTTTATCTCAATCGAAGAGATAAAGAAAACATTCGGTGATGATGTTGCCAAATTGCTCGGCGGCCTCCGCAACATAACAAAACTTTATTCAAAGCAGGTGGCCGTAGAGAGCGACAACTTCCGCCGGCTGCTGATGACGTTTGCCGAGGATATCCGTGTAATCATAATAATGATTATAGACCGTCTGGAGCTGATGAAACTGATCAATCATCACCCCAATGAACGTCTTGTGCGTGAAGTCGCATACGAGGCAAACTTCCTTTACGCACCGCTCGCCCATCGTCTCGGCCTCTACGCCATAAAGGGCGAGATGGAGGATATGTCGCTCAAATATACCAACCGCAAGGCATTCGACGACATTGCCCGCCACCTGAACGAGACCAAGACCAAACGCGACGCATACATCGCCGACTTCATCAGGCCCGTACGCGAAAAGCTCGACGCATCGGGCATAAAGTATGAAATCAAGGGACGTACGAAATCAATCTATTCAATCTGGAACAAACTCATAAAGCAGAAGTGCGACATAGACCACATCTATGACCTCTTCGCCATACGCATCATAATCGACACCCCGGCAGAACGGGAGAAAGCGGAATGCTGGCTGGCCTACTCCATTGTCACCGACATGTACCAGCCCAATCCGGCACGTATGAAGGACTGGATAAGCATACCGAAATCAAACGGGTATGAATCGCTTCACATCACGGTGTCGGGGCCCGACGGACGCTGGGTCGAAGTGCAGATACGCACACGCCGCATGGATCTTGTGGCAGAAAAAGGCGTGGCCGCCCACTGGCGCTATAAAGGCATCAAGAGCGAGGGGGAGATGGACTCATGGATGAACAAGGTGCGGAATATACTTGAAGGAGGAGCTGAAGGGCCGATGGAACTGATGCGTAACTTCAAGATGGACTTCTACGACAAGGAAGTGTTTGTATTCACGCCAAAAGGCGATCTCTACAAACTGCCGTTGGGAGCCACGGTGCTTGACTTCGCGTTCAACATACATTCGCGTCTCGGCTGCCAGTGCACCGGCGCGCGTGTCAACGGCAAGAACCAGAAAATAAACTACAAGCTGCAGAGCGGCGACACGGTTGAAATACTGTCATCGGCGTCACAGTCGCCCAAACAGGACTGGCTTAATTTTGTCGTTACATCAAAGGCCCGTACAAAAATACGCCAGACCCTCAACGAACGCTCCAACCAGGCTTCGGAGCTTGCAAAGGAGATGCTGCAACGCCGCTTCAAAAACCGCAAGATAGAGCTGGAAGAAGCGACACTGATGCGCACAATCAAGAAACTGGGGTTCAAAACCGTCACCGACTTTTACAATGAAATTGCAAAAGAGGCGCTCGATATAACCACAGTAATCAATGCTTACGAGCAGACAGCCGGACGACGCCTGACCGAAACCGAAACGCGCTCGGCCGAAGAATTCATCCTTCCGGTAAACGATGACACCGCCAACGCGTCGACAAGTGACATACTCGTCATCGGCGACAACATCAAAGGGATAAACTACAGGCTTGCCCGGTGCTGCAATCCGATACACGGCGACGAGGTGTTCGGCTTTATCTCGTCGGAAGGGGTGGTGAGCATACACCGCGCCGACTGCCCCAACGCCATCCACATGCGCCAGCGTTTCCCCTACCGTGTGGTTCCGACCCGCTGGTCGGGCAAAGTCGGCGACCAGTTCGCTACCACGCTCCGTGTTGTCGGCCATGACGACATCGGCATCGTGACAAACATCTCATCAATCATCAACAAAGAGAAAGACATCACTCTGAGAGCCATATCAATCGACTCAAACGACGGATTGTTCCAGGGACATCTTTCGGTCGGCGTCAACGATATCTCGGCGCTCAAAATGCTAATCAAAAAAATCAAAACGATAAAAGGAGTAAAAGATGTACAACGTGTATAGATATATAGGAACCGCCCTGCTTGCCACTGCCCTGACATCAGTGTCGGTTAGTTCATGCAAAAGCGCCACCGACAACCGGGATGCCGAAGCGCAGATAGCATTTGACCGGGCGCAGAATGCCCTCAACGACGGGAAACCGGAGGAGTGCATAGAGCTGCTTGACTCTCTCGACAAGAAATTTGCCGACAAAGCCGACATAATCAAGGAGAGCATAAAGCTCAGGCCGAAAGCGCTTATGCAGATTACAGTGGCGGACATCGCCGCAGCCGACTCCTCGGTCAACTTCAACAAAGCGCTTCTTGACAGCCTTAAACCTCTTATGACGCAAGTAAATGTGCCAGGCACGGAGGGTTATATGCTCAAGCTCTCAATGTTCGATCCGGAGTTCATGAACAAAACCGGAGTGTCGCCGCGCGTATCGGAGAACGGTGAATTTTATATCGTGTCGTCGGTCAATCCGGCCGGCGGACTTCAACACTGGTCAGTATCTGCAGTAGTGGGCGACATGATAGCCACAACCGATACTGTCCCTTATGACGGCACGCTCAATTTCCGCACCAACAACTCCGAAGTCATCACATTCACCCCCAACGCAAGCCGGGGCATCGGGGAACTTGTAGCCGCCAACAGCGGAATGCCGGTCAAAATACTTTTCAACGGTCAGAACGGACGCACGCACAGCATCTCACTCAACGGAGGTCAGATTGACGGAATCGCAACGGCCTACCGCTATGCCGAGGCAGTAAACAGCATGCGCAACGCTACCATCGAACTCCAGAGACTCAACGCACGTCTCGAAAAGCTTCAACAGCAGGTTGACAGCGACATATCGGCCCCTCGCGTACAGATATATACCGACAGCATAAACGAATAAAGCTCCGGATAGAAACCAATAACAACAACAGAACGAACAGACAAAAATTTCTGCAATGAACATACCCGAGATAATAGCATCCACTCCCGGCCGCGGATTTTCATTTGAAGTGCTTCCGCCGCTCAAAGGCAAAAGTATAGAGACACTTTTCCGCGGCATTGACAAACTCATCGAGTTCAATCCCCGCTATATCAACATCACCACCCACCGCAGCGAACTGGTGTTCAAGCAGACCGACGGAGGGCTTTACCAGCGCGTCACCCAACGTGCGCGTCCGGGCACTGTAGCCGTGGCATCCGCCATACAGAACCGTTATAAAATCCCTGTGGTGCCTCATCTGATATGCAGCGGATTTTCCAAACTGGAAACAGAGTACGCACTTATCGACCTATCGTTTTTAGGCATAAACAATATCCTTGTGCTGCGTGGCGACAAAGCCAAACACGACAGCAAATACACTCCCAACGAAAACGGATATATGCACGCAATGGAGTTGCAGAAACAAGTCAATGACTTCAACAACGGCTACTTCATCGACGGCACTTCAACCGACACAGGCCGCGACATGCCATTTTCGTGCGGCGTGGCCGGATATCCGGAAAAACATGAGGAGTCGCCCAATTTCGACATGGACCTGCAGTACCTTAAGGCCAAAGTCGACAATGGTGCCGACTACATTGTCACGCAGATGTTTTTCGACAATGCCAAATACTTCAACTTCGTGGAGAAATGCCGCGCAATCGGCATAAACGTGCCTATAATCCCCGGAATAAAACCAATCACGAGCCTCAACCAGCTGTCGATACTTCCGAAAATATTCAAAGTCGACATACCGAGCGAGTTCGCCAACCGTCTGCTTGCCTGCGCCACCGACGAGGAACGCAAGGCCGTAGGTGTGGAATGGGGAATACGCCAGGTCAACGAGCTGTATGAAGGTGGAGCACCGTCAATACACTATTATTCGCTCAATGCCGTCAATTCGGTGCGTGAGATTGTAAAGAACACGTTGTAAAACAGCTTCAGGCATCATGAAATTCAGCGACATACCCGCACACGATACGGTCAAGCAGCAGCTTGTTGCAATGGTCGATAACAACCGCATACCCCACGCGCTTCTGCTCGAAGGGAAGAGCGGCATAGGCAAAATGATGCTCGCGCGTGCACTGGCGCAGTATATCCACTGCACCGACCGCCGCAACGGCGACAGTTGCGGTGTGTGTCCGTCATGTCTGCAACACAAATCGTTCAACCATATCAACACGCATTTCTCATTCCCTGTCATAAAACTGAAAAACCGCAGCGGAGCGGCAGTTTCCGATGACTGGATAGAGCAATGGCGGCAGTTTCTGACCGACTCCCCGTACATGGACATGAACACATGGGTGGAGATGCTCGGCAATGCCAACGCACAGCCCCAGATATTCGTCGACGAGAGCGGAGCGCTGATACGCAAACTCAATTTCACATCGCATGCCGCACGGTTCAAGATAGTGCTGATGTGGCTGCCGGAGCGTATGAACGAGTCATGCGCCAACAAACTGCTCAAACTGCTTGAGGAGCCGCACGACGACACCTTGTTCATACTCGTCAGCAACGAGCCGGCAAAGATACTCCCCACCATATACTCCCGCTTGCGGCGCATCGAGGTGAAACGGCTCGACGACAGCAGCGTGGCACGCTTTCTCGAGGAGCGCTATGCTACAGACCGCGATGCCGCAGAAGGCATATCCCGGCTCGCCGAAGGGAGCATACTCGAGGCTGTCAGGAGGCTGTCGGCATCCGACGAGTCGCGCCAGTTCCTCGACATGTTCATGTCACTGATGCGTCTGGCCTATCAGAAAAAAGTTGGTGCTCTGCGCAAATGGAGCAACGACGCAGCTGAATTCGGCCGCGAGAAATGCTGCCGTTTCATGGAGTATTGCGAACGGCTTACGGGCGAAAATTATATCTACAATCTCCGCGACCCGCGGCTTGTAATGCTCGACAATGAAGAGAGCCGTTTCAGCGCCAACTTCGCACGTTTCATCAACGAGCGCAATGTGATGCAGCTGCGCAGCCTGTTTATCGACGCTCGCCGCGACATCGCCGGAAACGCCAATGCTAAGATTGTGCTTTTCGATGTGGCCGTCAACATCATACTCCGCCTCAAACAATAAGCGTTGAGCTGCCACGGAAGTAATTCATATACCACATCACCCCCGACCTGCTATGAACAACGATATAAACGACAGCGACCTCCGCATGCCATTCCTACGACAGGTGGCAAAGGCTTATGCCGACAACGCAAGAGAGCATCTCGCCGACTTTTGCTTCATCGTCCCCAACAAGCGCAGTGGCGTATTCCTGTCAAAATATTTCAGCGAGGTACTGACTGCCGACGGAACCGAAGCCGCCCTGACGCCATCGGTCATCACCATATCCGACTTCATATCCGAACTGAGCGACAAGACCGAAGTGTCGCGCATCGAAATGCTGTTTATCCTTTATGAGGTCTATTCCGATATTGTCAGGAAGCATACGACAGATGCGGATATAGCATCAGGAAAAGGTCTCGTCGATTTCAACCGTTTCCAATACTGGGGTGACATACTCATCAATGATTTCGGCGACGTCGACAGATATCTTGTCGATGCCCGGCAACTGTTCCGCAATATCGAAAGCCTGAAAGAAATCAGCGCCAACTATCTTACAGAGGAGCAACTTGAAGTGATACGCCGCTACTGGAACGAAGAGCTTGTGCCCGAACCGGTAAAGGAGTTCTGGAACCATGCCGTGCATGTCAATTCGCGCCGCGACGGAAAAGCGGCCAACAAAAATGTTGCCGGATTCGTGAAACTGTGGCAGGTGATGCTCGAAGTGTACGACAGCTTCAGAAACAGACTGAGCGCGGAAGGACTCGGCTACGGCGGCATGATATATAGGGAAGTCGCAGAAATGCTCAAAGAGGCGGATGTAGACGATTTTGACTGCGACCGATATATTTTTACCGGTTTCAGCGTGCTGTCGAAATCCGAGCAGTCGATATTCACCTCCATGCAACGATTGGGCATAGCCGATTTCTATTGGGACTACGCCTCCCCGGCGATGTATATAAAGGGGAACAGAGCTTCAAGGTTCATAAGCCGCTATGTAAAGGAGTATCCGTCGCTCTACCGTGTCGGACTCGACAAGGTGACCGACTGTCCTGCCATCACGGTGGTAGCCGTGCCGTCGACATTCGGCCAGGCAAAGACTGTGGTTCCGATACTGAAAAGGCTTTACCCGCAACGGTTCGGAGCTGCGTCACCGGCCGGAAGTCCAGACCCCGCACTCGAAGATACAGCCATAGTGCTTCCTGACGAAAATCTCGTGTCGCCGCTGCTCAATGCCATTCCTGAAGCAATCAGTACGGTCAATGTGACGATGGGATTTCCGCTGAGCCATACGACGGTGGCCTCGCTTATTAAAAACATCGTATCGATGCAACTGCGGGCACGCGAACTGCGCTCGGTCGACACATTCTTTTTCGAGGACGTCATAGCACTGCTCTCCCACCCTCTCATACGCTCACGTTATGCGGCGGTCTGTGACAAAATTGTCGCCACCATCAACAAGCAGCGCATATTCAATGTGCCGGTCACATTTTTTGACAACGCTGAGTATGCCGGGGTGCGGCAGGTGTTCAGTATTGTAAAGAATCTCAATGACTCCGACGGAGTAATAGATTATCTCGACAATCTGTTACTGTGGCTTGCCGATGTAATAAGTCCGGGCTACAGAAATTATGAAGTACCTGACGCATCAGATGAGGCTGACGAGGCTGAGGTTACCGGCCACAGCCGTTCCACCAGGCTCGAACTGCAATACATACAATCGTACCGCGCGGCGGTGGACGAACTTCGCCGCCTCAACGAGCGCTACCTAAAGAGCGGGAAACTGTTTCTGGAGGACAAAACGGTGTTTCACCTCGCCGAGCGCATACTCGGCAACCAGTCGGTGGCCTACGAGGGGATGCCTCTCAAAGGATTGCAGGTGATGGGAGTGCTCGAGTCGCGCGGACTCGATTTCGACAATATAATACTCACCTCGATGAACGAGCGCATTTTCCCGCGCAAACACTATGCCAAGACATTCATTCCCGATGCGCTCCGCAAAGGCTACGGCATGGCCACCATCGACCATCAGGAGAGTATGTATGCCTACTATTTCTACCGTCTGATAGCCCGCGCCCGGCACGTGTATCTGCTTTATGACGCACGCACGTCGGGACTACGTGCCGGCGACATGTCGCGCTACATAAATCAGATAAAATACCAGTTCCCTGCCGGCAAAGTGAGGTTCACCGGCTCGCAGTACCGCATGGCACCAACCAAGCCCGACGTGCTCTCGGTCAGCAAGACTCCCGCCATAATGCGAGAGTTGCAGCGGTTTATGTCGAAAAAAAACAGCCGCTTCCTGTCGGCCCACTCCCTCAACACATATATCAACTGCCCCATGCAGTTCTATCTCGCCAATATCGAAAGGTACTATCCCGAAAATGACGTGCATGATTTTATGGACGAGGGCACTTACGGAACGATTGTACATGAAGTGGCCGAAAGGATGTATATCGAGCTGAAAGGAGACAGTGAGTCGCTGCCGCTCACACCCGAGGTGTACCGGAAACTTTCAGACAAAAAGATGCTCGAGGAGTATGTGGCACGTTCCATCCGTACACATTACCTCTGTCTGCCCCCCGACGACCCGAACCCGCTGTTCGGCGACTCGGCGATATTCCAGAAGCTCATTGTCAGGACACTGCTGAAGATGTTTGAGCGCGAACAGGAACTGAGCGATGTGGAGTTCATGGCCGGCGAGGATTCGAAATATGTAAGGCTGAAAGTAAATGACCGCTTTACCATAAATCTCAACTACCGTATCGACCGAGTAGACCGCGTCTGCGCTCCCGGTACCGAGCCTATGATACGTATCATCGACTACAAGACGGGCAGCGACAAGACGAGTGCAGTCAATATCGACAGACTGTTTGCCCACGGAAAGGCATCGGAACAGCCGAAAGCAATTTTCCAGTTGCTGCTCTACTGCAACGCGTTCGCACAGAACGAAGGGTTCGACGGGCCGATACAACCGTATATCTACCGATTGCGCCGCGTAGCCGTAGAACCGTTCAAGCCGTTGGTGATAAACAGACTGCCGGTCAACGATTACCGAGACATCAACGATGATTTCCTCGACCGCCTTGGCAGACTGCTTGACGAAATATATGACCCAGACGTACCGTTCCGCGCTTTCCCGGAAAAAGACAACTGCAAATATTGCAAATTCAAAGAACTCTGCTCAATATAAAACCACTATATAACAGATGGCCGGACTTTACATACATATACCATTCTGTCACTCCAAATGCAGCTATTGCGATTTCTATTCGGGACTACGCGCTTCGGCTGCCGAAGGATATGTCGACGCGCTCCTGACTGAACTGTCGCTGCGACGTGACGAAATCGCAGGCGATTTCTCTACCATATATATAGGAGGCGGCACGCCGTCAGTCTTACCAACAGGAGAAATATCACGAATCGCAGAGGCCATCGGCCGGCTGACTGACAAGAAGTCAGTGGAGGAATTTACCGTGGAGGTCAATCCGGAAGATGTCACGGAGGAATTACTGACAGTCTACCGGCGCATCGGCATCAACCGCATAAGCATGGGTGTACAGTCGTTTGACGACACAATGCTCAAGGCCATCAACCGCCGGCACTCCGCTCAACAGGCATTGCATGCAATCGGATTGCTGAAAGGACAAGGATGGAACTACAGCGTCGACCTGATGTTCGGCCTGCCGGGGCAGACCATGGACGCATGGAGACATGATGTTGACCTCCTCATGCAGATTAAGCCGCCACATATATCGGCCTACCTCCTGTCCTACGAACCGGGCACACGCCTTTATGCTATGCTCATGGCCGGGAAAGTGGTGGAAGCGCCCGAGCAGCTCGCCGCCGACATGCAGAAATACATTACCGGAGCGGCCGCGGCAAACGGATACCTGCATTATGAAATATCCAACTATGCACAACCCGGATGCCATTCGCGGCACAACTCGGCATACTGGACTATGACACCCTACCTGGGACTCGGAGCATCGGCGCATTCCTACGACGGCTCTGTCCGCCGCATCAATCCGCCGAACATCAAAAGCTATTTATCTTCGCTAAACAGCGGAGCGACAATCGCAGAGATTGAAGAGGAAAACATCGACGAACTATTCAACGACTACATTATAACATCGCTACGCACATCGGCAGGGCTTCATATCGGCACATTGAGAGACAGATTCCCCGAAAATTTCGTGACCGAACTGCTCGCCGACGCCGCCCCCTTCATCGCGGCCGGGCAACTCACGCTGACCGACCGCCTTTCCATCCCTGAGCCTCATTGGCTCAAATCCGATGCCATAATGCGCGACCTCATCCGAGTATAACCAACCTTAATATCACTAAAATGCAGGAACCCTTTAAATTCGATTTCCAAAATATCAGGATAAACAATGATATTCCCGGTTTGACTGTTGCCGGAGAGTTTCAGCCTGCTTTCATGAAATATGCGATTTCTACCTGCGATACCATAGCATCGCCATGGACTGCTTTCATCGAAGCGAATTATCATGAATTATCGGATTATTTTGCGAAACATGGTTTAAAATTCATATTCTTAAGAAATTTTCTGTTTGACAAGGATAATAGATTCAGTCAGGAACCGATATTCAATATTCAGGACAGCAAGAAAGATCAGAAAAACAGCTATGACCGATTAAACACGGAGAATTCGCTATTGTCGCATATAGTCAACGGTCTCGTTAACTATCAGGGCCTTACATTCTACTGGGGATATGATGACGATTTCTTTTACTTCTCCTCATGTCAATTTCCCTACACATTTAAAGATGTAGACAACGAGGATAAGCAATGGGAAATAATAAAAATGTATGTCGAGGAACTGAACAGACATACCGCAAACGGATTTGACAAGAATGAATTCATCGACAGGGCACGTGAAGGACTGATAGAGACGAGCATAAAAAAACTGAACTATGCCATAGGAGCTCTCAGGGAATTTGGAATACCTCGTGCGGTAATCAATCAGGCTTTGATTTATTCAAGGGTATTAAGCCATCTTGTTATCACAAATGACAACCGCATACTGTTGCCATTCTTTAATATCGAGATAAAAATGGCACCACTACCCAAATCGGTCTACTTTTTGTTCCTCAAACATCCGGAAGGAATATTGTTGAAAAACATGTCCGATTATAGAGAAGAACTGTACAACATATACCTTTCAATCTCACCGGCAGAAAATCTTGACAATATCAAAAAAAGTATTGATAAACTCTGTAACCCGCTGAACAACTCAATCAACGAAAAGTGCTCCCGTATACGCGAAGCTTTCTTAAAACATTTTGAAGAGGAACTTGCAAGCATATACTTTATAGTTGGAAGTGCCGGAGAAATACGTACGATATGCTTTGAGCGCGAATTCGTGCACTGGAATGTAAAATGGAGAGTGGACAAACCAGAGATTGACGGGTACTACTATCCGATAATCACACGTCCGCAAGCCTTGCAAAATTTGCTGAAAAATTTTCATTAATATTACTTTTGCACTGAAGCTCACACCAAAGGTGAGTTGATGTGTTGAACCAAAATTTCTAATTGAAGCTTGGCAGATATTTTAATTTTGGCTATATTTGTCAAGCAATAAAAAAACAATTTTAATCATGTAGAATTCATAACGTAACATATCAATACAAGTATTTACTTCTTACTCGTGATATTCGAAAAATCGCCAATTAATTGAATGCATCACGACAGTGAGCGGGTGAATGCTCTCACCATAGGGTGTGGGCTTCTCTTTTATTTGCGTGATGCAGGTGTTTGGCGATACCTTCGAATAGCAAATCGAGAGTTGCCTGCACTTTTTTTATACCCAAACTGCAATGTGTCATGTATAAACTTCCGCTAATCGCATTATTCATCACAATAATATCCGGCTCTTGCATCGAACGGACAAATCAAAGTTCACATAATATACAATCCAACAGCTCAATAAATTCCATCAATCAGGAACGTCTTCTTGAAAAAGCCGAAAAGCGAGGTTTTGAGAGAGGGAAAATAGAACATGCGCTCTATGACCGCTGGAGTGAATTTGGGAATAAGGAGTATTACACCTACATCAAGACATTGAATTCAGGGATGAAGTTATACCGAATTGACACACCGGAAATATTGATGGAAGTGTATGTTTTAAACGATATAATTTCTATCCAATCATCGTCTTTAATGACCGGAGAGGAAACCGATGAGATATTTTCAGAGATGGATGCCTGGCTGAAATCGTGCAATCCTTTATCTTCAAAAAGGAAGAATGAAAAAGACAAAAACGGTAATTCTATTGTAACTATCGAATATACGTTCCCGGAATACAATGCCGTACTGGTGAACAGAGGCACTGCCATCCAATACATGCTGTCAATAAATGACGAGCCTGACACGTACTACTACACAGACAGCCAGCCCGCCACAGAGCAAAACTCCGACAAATTGGAAAAGCAATTTACCAATAAGTATTTTTCATTGCGGTATCCATCGTCATGGCAAATAGTACAGGAAGAGAACAAGGTGACACAGAATACAGCGATTTCACTGCAAGTAATGGAAATACGCAAAAACGAGGATGACTTCCTGACTAACATAAATATCATAGTTTCAAGTAAAAAAAGTGAGATGCCGACATCAGAATTGGCGAAAATCGCATCAGGCGATTTAAAGAAATGCGGGAATAGCTATGGGCATATATACATAAAGAATAATATAGAACTGGGCAATGCGAAAGGCTCGGTATTGGAATATACATTCTCCATTGATGGATTTTCACTGGTAGGGGAACAGTATATATTAAAGAGTGCGGACAATACTGTCTACATCATCACAGCCACAAGTGATAAAAAGACTCGTACGAAAAAGTCAAAAACAATTCAAAGCATTTTAAATTCACTTATTATTAAATAATTAAATTCAATCAGTTATGCGATCATTTTTTGGAATATTACTTATTGTAGTAGGCATTTTTGTAATTGTCAATGTAGTTAACTCTCCATCTGCAGCTGAAGCAATCGGCGGAATTATAGGTGCTACCGTAATTACATTTGTACCGGCCTATTTCCTGCTCAGAAAAAGCAAGCCGAAGGAATAACTTCAAGCTGCTCTCCATTCAGAATTTTCTGAAACGGGATTGTTGTTGTGTAAAATTTACGCAAATAAATTTGGTCATATAAAAAAATGTCCGCTAATTTTTTTGCGTAACTTTTACACAACTGTTTTTTTGTATTTCAGAGATACCGTCAATTTACGACAAACAGCCTTGACTGACAAAAAATCTGATAAAAAATCAATCCGGGAAAATATTTTTGCCCCCGGATTGGTTGCAAGAGACAAGGGATTTTTGTAAATTTGCAGGCAAACAACCGCGAAGGTGTCACCGAGGCGTCGAAGCGGACCAAATTTGTCACTGCAATGAATCAGCACAGCCTGGTATCTATCTCCGACCTAAGCAAAGAGAAGATGCTCCGCCTATTGGAGCAAGCACGCTATTTTGAAGAGCATCCCAATCACAAAATCCTTGACGGGAAAGTTGTGGGGACGCTTTTTTTTGAACCGTCGACACGCACCCGACTGAGTTTCGAGACCGCCGTCAACCGTCTCGGCGGCCGCATCATTGGCTTCGCAGATGCCAACACCACGTCGTCGTCAAAGGGAGAGACTCTCAAAGACACAATCAAGATGGTGTCAAACTACGTCGACCTGATAATCATGCGCCATTATCTTGAGGGTGCGGCGAGATATGCCGCCGAAGTGACCGACATCCCCGTAATCAACGCGGGCGACGGCGCCAACCAGCACCCGTCGCAGACTATGCTCGACCTCTACTCCATCTACAAGACACAGGGGACGCTGCAGGGGCTGACAATCACACTGGTTGGCGACTTAAAATACGGCCGCACGGTGCACTCGCTAATCATGGCGATGAAATATTTCAACCCTACATTCCGTTTCGTTGCCTGCGACGAGCTTCAGATGCCGAAAGAGTATCTGAAATATTGCGACGAGCAGGGCATCAGCTACAGCATCCACACCGATTTCTCGCCCGAGGTAATCAATACGTCGGACATCATTTATATGACGCGCGTACAACGGGAGCGTTTCACCGATCTCGCCGAGTATGAGCGGGTGAAAGACCTCTACACTCTGCGCAATTCGATGCTCGACAACTCGCGCGACAATCTGCGAATACTCCATCCGCTGCCCCGTGTGAATGAGATATCGCCGGATGTCGACGACAATCCTAAAGCCTACTATTTCAATCAGGCACGCAACGGTCTGTTCATGCGGCAGGCCCTTATCTGCGACGCTCTCCAGATTGCTCCTGACGCGTAACCTCGAAACGGCAGAATCTACGCCTCAATGACTCAACGGCTAAAACAAGACTCTATGACAACCAACAAGACATCACTCGCTGTAGCAGCGCTTCGCAACGGCACTGTAATCGACCACATACCCGCCGACCAGCTGTTCAAGTGCGTCAAGATATTAGGAGTGGAAAATCTCTCCAACCAGCTTACCATAGGCAATAATCTGAAAAGCCACAAGCTTGGAGCAAAAGGCATAATCAAGATTGCCGACATCACTTTCCCGGAGTCGGTGCTCAACCGCGTGGCTCTCGTGGCTCCCACAGCCGTAGTGAATATAATACGCGACTATCACGTGGTGGAGAAACGTCCGGTGGTATTGCCCAATACCGTAGTAGGCATAGTGCGTTGCTCCAACCCAAAATGCATCACCAACAACGAGCCGATGGCTACAAAATTTGAGGTTGTCGACCCGGAGACACGTACCATACGCTGTCACTACTGCAACCATACCACAACCGGTGCCAAGGCCGACATCATCTGACAAAGCCGGCTTCAGACCGACATCAGCAAGCGCAAGCTAAAAGAAAATAACGTGCCGGACATACGGCACAATGAAACGAAACAGCATAATGGCAAAGAAACAGAACTGGAAACCAGGTACAATGATATATCCGCTTCCCGCCGTCATTGTGACATGCGGCAGCGACATCAAGCACTCCAACATGCTGACCGTGGCCTGGACAGGCACGATATGCACCAATCCCGCCATGTGCTATATATCGGTGCGTCCCGAACGTCACAGCTACCCTCTCATAAAGGATAACATGCAGTTTACAATCAACCTGACTACAGAAGCGCTTGCCCAGGCGGCCGATTGGGTCGGGGTGAAATCGGGTCGCGATTACGACAAGTGGAAAGAAACGGGACTGACACCCGCGCAAGGCGTGGCCGTAAGCTGCCCTTATATCGAGGAGTCGCCGCTGAGCATCGAGTGCCGCGTCAAAACCATAATGCCGCTCGGCAGCCATGACATGTTCATAGCCGAGGTTGTCAATGTGATTGCCGACGAAAGTTATATCGACCCTTCGACCGGAGCGTTCAATCTCGGCGACGCCGGACTTATAAACTACGCCCACGGCAATTATTACCGGCAGGGAGAACATATCGGACGTTTCGGCTGGACGGTAAAGAAAAAGTAAACCAATGACAGATGCAGCACGCCGCCCCACCGGAAGGATGACGACAACCAAGGCGTGCCGCCAATAATTTTAAAACTCAATAAATTCAAAATATATGGAAAGAGACAATGCTATTTTCGACATCATCGCCCGCGAGCATGACCGTCAAAAGAAAGGTATCGAACTCATCGCGTCGGAAAACTTCGTCAGCGACCAGGTAATGCAGGCTATGGGCTCATGCCTTACCAACAAGTATGCCGAAGGGTATCCCGGCCACCGTTATTATGGCGGTTGCCAGGTAGTGGACGAGGCCGAGCAGCTGGCAATCGACCGCATCAAGGAAATATTCGGAGCGGAGTATGCCAACGTACAGCCCCACTCGGGCGCACAGGCCAATATGGCGGTGTTCATGTCGGTGCTGCGCCCCGGCGACAAATTCCTCGGATTAAATCTCGCACACGGCGGCCACCTGTCGCACGGAAGTCCCGTCAACTTCTCCGGGCTGATGTATCAGGCACTCGAGTACAATGTAAAAGAGGATACCGGTCTTGTAGACTACGACCAGATGGAAGAAGTGGCACGCCGTGAGCGTCCGCGTCTGATTGTAGGCGGTGCGAGCGCATATTCACGCGAATGGGATTATGCACGCATGCGTCGTCTTGCCGACGAAATCGGTGCAATACTCATGATTGACATGGCGCATCCCGCCGGACTTATAGCTGCCGGACTTCTTGAAAATCCGGTCAAATACGCACACATCGTGACTTCGACCACCCACAAGACTCTCCGCGGTCCGCGCGGCGGTATCATCTTGCTCGGCAAGGATTTCGACAATCCCTGGGGCAAGACAACTCCGAAGGGTGTCATCCGCAAGATGTCGTCGCTTCTCGACTCGGCAGTATTCCCCGGTGTACAGGGCGGCCCGCTCGAACATGTCGTAGCAGCCAAGGCCGTTGCATTCGGCGAGGCTCTCCAGCCGTCATACAAGGAATATCAGGCTCAGGTCAAGAAGAATGCCGCAGTGATGGCTCAGGCTCTTGTCGACAAGGGATACAAGATTATCTCAGGCGGCACAGACAACCACTGCATGCTTGTAGACCTCCGCACCAAGTTCCCCGAACTCACCGGCAAGGTCGCTGAAAAAGTGCTCGTCGACGCCGACATCACCGCCAACAAAAACATGGTACCCTTTGACAGCCGTTCACCCTTCCAGACTTCGGGCATACGCCTCGGTACCGCCGCAATAACCACTCGCGGCGCGAAAGAGGAGCTGATGGGCGAAATCGTTGAAATGATCGATACGGTGCTCTCAAATCCCGAAGACGAAAAGGTGATAGCCTCAGTGCGTGAGAAAGTCAACTCCACAATGAAGGACTATCCGATGTTCGCATATTAATACAGTCACGGAGTAAGTCGCAAGACTATATTTCCGCGGTTAAAAACCGCGGCTACTACACAAATCCGAACTTAACCACATGATGTAGTAGCTGCGGTTTTTGAACTATTATTAATCAGGATGTTTTAATAATCAATAAATTAAAATCCATCTGTAAACGATGCTCGCACTATATTATCTCTATTTTTTCCTTATTGCGGTGCCGATATTGTTTTCGCTTACCGTGCTGACCTGTATCATCATTCTTATCGGGACGGCCGTCGGAAACGGTTCGTGGTGGGGCTACTACCCCGCTATGGTCTGGGCCCGGGCGTTCTGCATGCTCTCGCTTGTGAAGGTATCGGTAAAAGGAAGGGAAAATATTGACAAGCAGACGTCGTATGTATTCGTAGCCAACCACCAGGGCTCATACGATATTTTTTCAGTCTACGGTTATCTCGGACACAATTTCAAGTGGATGATGAAAAAAAGCCTGCGCAAACTTATGCTTGTGGGCTACACTTGCGAAAAGTGCGGACATATCTTCGTTGACCGCAGTTCGCCGACAGCCATACGCCGCACTATCGAGACGGCCGAAGAGCGACTGCGCGACGGCATGTCGCTTGTGGTATTTCCGGAAGGCGCACGCACGCTCACCGGCAAGATGGGACCGTTCAAGAAAGGCGCCTACCAGCTTGCACTTGAATTTCATCTGCCGCTTGTGCCTGTCACAATCGACGGCTCGTTCAAAGTGATGCCGCGAACACGCTATTTGCCGCGTCCGGGACATATCGTAATGACGATACACAAGCCTATAGCGCCACCCGACGATAAGGCAGACCGCACGGAGGTAATAGAGCGTACGCGGGAAGCAATAGAGTCGTCGCTCCACGGATGACGCATCGCGAACTTTATAAGAAATATTTCTGTTATACTAAATGGCATGCATTCTGACACGGGTTCTTGCCATTTTGTCATTTTATACTGACAAAATTTAGTTTGGCACGCAATATGCTATAATTGAAAAATGACAGCAGATGTCACAATGCAGACAGTATTGACAAACAACTAAAAATATAAACAATCATGAAGATTAAACCATTAGCCGACCGCGTCCTTATCAATCCCTGCGCGGCAGAAGAAGTAACCGTATCGGGTATCATCATACCTGACTCAGCAAAAGAGAAACCTCTCAAAGGCACCGTACTTGCCGCCGGCAACGGAACCAAAGACGAGGAAATGGTAGTAAAGGAAGGCGACACTGTGCTCTATGGCAAGTATGCCGGCACTGAAATCGAGGTTGACGGCAACAAATACCTCATCATGCGCCAGAGCGATATACTCGCAGTGTGCGAATAATCCTGTCCGTAAACCTGACATGCCGCCCTGCCCTGCGCGGGGCCGACAGATAAACTGAAAAATTATAAAAACTGAAATACATCATGGCTAAAGAAATAAAATTTGACATCAAAGCCCGCGAAGAGCTCAAAAAAGGCGTAGATGCTCTTGCTGACGCAGTAAAAGTGACTCTCGGTCCGAAAGGCCGCAATGTGATTATCGAGAAAAAATTCGGGGCACCCCACATCACAAAAGACGGTGTCAGCGTAGCCCGCGAGGTTGAGCTCGAGGATCCGTTCCAGAACATGGGCGCACAGCTCGTGAAAGAAGTAGCCTCCAAGACCGGCGACGATGCCGGTGACGGAACAACTACCGCTACCGTTCTCGCCCAGGCCATCATCACCGTCGGCCTTAAGAACGTGGCCGCAGGGGCCAACCCCATGGATATCAAACGTGGTATCGACAAGGCTGTTGAAGCCGTGGTCGGCTCAATCAAGGCTCAGAGCGAAGAGGTGGGCGACGATTTCAAGAAAATCGAGGACGTGGCCCGTATCTCGGCCAACAACGACGAGAAAATCGGCAGCCTCATAGCTGAAGCTATGAAGAAAGTGAAAAAAGAGGGCGTAATCACTGTCGACGAGGCCAAAGGCACCGAGACTACCGTCGACGTGGTAGAGGGCATGCAGTTTGACCGCGGCTACATCTCACCCTATTTCATCACCAACACCGAAAAGATGGAATGCGAGATGGAACGTCCATATATCCTTCTTTACGACAAAAAGATATCCAACTTCAAGGACCTTCTTCCCGTGCTTGAACCGGTGGCACAAAGCGGCCGCCCGTTGCTCATCATCGCGGAAGATGTCGACTCCGAAGCTCTCGCGACTCTGGTTGTAAACCGCCTGCGCGGCTCTCTCAAAGTATGTGCTGTCAAAGCTCCCGGTTTCGGCGACCGCCGCAAAGAGATGCTTGAGGACATCGCCATCCTCACAGGCGGCACTGTAATCTCCGAAGAGAAAGGCATGAAACTCGATGCCGCCACTCTCGACATGCTCGGCACTGCCGACAAAGTCACTGTCAACAAAGAGAACACCACTATCGTTGACGGCGCCGGCTCGAAAGAGGCCATCGCATCACGCGTGGCTCAAATCAAGGCCCAGATCGAGCAGACCAAGAGCGACTACGACAAAGAAAAACTTCAGGAACGTCTCGCCAAACTTGCAGGCGGCGTTGCAGTGCTCCACATCGGCGCACCCTCTGAGGTAGAAATGAAAGAGAAGAAAGACCGAGTTGACGACGCATTGAGCGCAACCCGTGCGGCTATCGCCGAGGGTATCGTAGCAGGCGGCGGTGTAGCTTATATCCGCGCAATCTCTTCTATCGAGGATATGAAGGGCGACAACGAGGATGAGACCACCGGTATCCACATCGTGAAACGCGCTATCGAGGAACCGCTCCGTCAGATTGTTGCCAATGCAGGTGCCGAAGGTGCTGTCATCGTACAGAAAGTCAAGGAAGGCAGCGGCGACTACGGTTACAACGCACGCACCGGCGTGTTCGAAAACCTCATGGCAGCCGGCGTCATCGACCCCGCCAAGGTGACCCGCGTGGCTCTTGAGAACGCAGCTTCAATCGCAGGCATGTTCCTCACCACCGAATGTGTCATCGCCGACAAGAAAGAGGAGAATCCCGCTCCCGCAATGCCCGCTCCCGGCATGGGTGGCATGGGCGGCATGATGTAAATCCGATCCAAACACAACACATCATACAAGCAAAACCCCGACTCGTTCATGAGCCGGGGTTCTGTTTTATAACTTATATATGAGCGCTAAAGTACGGCCGCGCACATTTCTTTACCTATCGATTTTATGCCATCTTTTATTTTAAGCATTGTTTCCGGCGAAGGAGTCCATATTCCAAAACGGAAACGAGCAAGTTTTGTCCAATGCATTCCAATATATTCAGCAAAAGCCTTTAAATCAAGCCACGGAAAACGGGAAAGCAATTTGTTTACCTCGTTATCATAATTTACAGACTCACTGTCATAGAAATTGGATATATGGATATCTTCATCAACTTTTTCCCATCGTAAACTTGTGCCATTAAGCCAAAGTTTATAGTCAACAGTCGGCATTACACAAAATTTATATTTATTGTAAAAATAATTTATTTTTTGAATATCTCGATAAAAAGGAATAATAATTATATTTGCTCATTGATTTCGGATTATGTAAGGTTGGGGCTTTAGTTATTACCATGATTTAGTAAATTTAACAAAAGATAATATTCTATATGATAATCACGCTTGGAGAAAGTTTTGATTTGTGTTAATTTTGTGAATAGCAAAAACTACTGTACGTTTCGATTATAACAGCCTTAACAACGTGATTAAACGACTCTACATATCCTTATTTTTGACCATGGCCGCCACCACGGCTTTCGCGCAGCAGATGAGAATGCCCTCACGTGATGCCGACGAACGCTATGCGGCGATGAAAAAAATCGACCTCACCCGACACCTGCCCGAATTTGAAAACCGCGAGCTCAAGGCTTTCGCCAGTGACGAAGCGGTGGTCACGGCCAATGACATGCTGTCGCTGGCACGCACATATATCGGTCTGAGATATCGCCGCGGAGGCATGTCGCCAAAAGGATTTGACTGTTCGGGCTTCACATCGTACATATTTTCGCAGTTCGGCTATGAACTGAAACGTTCGTCGCGCGACCAGTACCGCTGCGACGGTGAGCTTGTCGACAGAATGCAGGTGCAACCCGGCGACCTCATTTTCTTTACCGGCCGCAATTCGAAATCGGGCACCGTGGGTCATGTCGGTATTGTCATAGACGGAGATCCCGTGACCGGCGAAATCACCTTCATCCACTCTGCCTGCACATCGGGCATTTCAGTTGACACCACCAACGCCCCATATTACTCAAAACGTTTTATCGGGGTAAAAAGAGTTATCAAATAAAAAGCGTCAGCTAACGGGCGTCAGCGGTAATTATACCAACATAACGCTGACACCGGCTTTTACGTAGCATACCACAATCATGGACAGTATCAAAAACAGAATAGAGGAGCTCCGCAGGCTCCTCAACGAGTATAACCACCAATACTACGTGCTCAACGCACCCACCGTGGGCGACAAAGAGTTCGACCTGCTGATGAAAGAACTTGAAGCCCTCGAAGCCACGCGCCCCGACCTGGCCGACCCGCTCTCCCCCACTCAGCGTGTGGGAAGCGATCTGACCAAAGGGTTCTCCCAGGTGAAGCACATCTACCCCATGCTGTCGCTGGCCAACACGTATTCCGTAGAAGAGGTCGACGATTTTGTGCAACGCGTAAAAAAGGAAATTGTCAATGAAGATTGCGTGCTGGTGGGTGAAATGAAGTTTGACGGCACATCGATTTCACTTATATACGAGAACGGACGTCTGACAAGAGCCGTGACACGAGGCGACGGAGAAAAGGGGGACGACGTGACGGCCAACGTCAAGACAATCCGCTCGATACCTATGCAGCTGCAAGGCGAAGGCTGGCCCGACAGGTTTGAGATACGCGGCGAGATAGTATTGCCGTGGAAAGCATTCGACCGCCTTAATGCAGAACGCGAGTTCAACGAAGAACCGCTTTTCGCCAACCCGCGCAACGCAGCGTCAGGCACCCTGAAACTTCTCAACCCCAAAGAGGTAAGCCGTCGCGGGCTCGACGCATATTTTTACTATCTGCTTGGCGAAAACCTGCCGTGTGGCTCACATTACGAAAACATGATGGAAGCCCGCAAGTGGGGATTTAAAGTCTCGGAAGCGATGGTTCGCCTGCAAACAATTGACGACGTTGAGCGATACATCAACCATTGGGACAAAGCCCGAAAAGAACTTCCGGTAGCCACTGACGGCCTGGTGTTCAAAGTCGACAACCTGCGCCAGCAGCTCAACCTCGGATACACAGCAAAATCGCCACGCTGGGCCATCGCCTACAAGTTCCAGGCCGAAAGAGCCCTGACGAAACTGAAATTCGTATCATTTGAGGTAGGACGCACAGGAGTGGTAACTCCTGTTGCCAATCTCGAACCGGTGCTGCTATCAGGCACAATCGTTAAACGCGCTTCGCTTCACAACGCTGACATCATCCGTTCGCTCGACATCCACGAGCACGACATGCTTTATGTGGAAAAAGGCGGAGAAATCATACCGAAAATCACCGGTGTCGAAATCAGCCAACGTGAGGATGGAGCTGCGGAGGTGGCATTTGTCACCCATTGTCCCGCCTGCGGCAGTCCGCTTGTCAGCGTAGAGGGAGAGGCAGCCCGAGTATGCCCCGACAAATACGGTTGTCCACCGCAAATCAAAGGTCGCATAGAGCATTTCGTGGGACGTCGCATGATGAATATCGACGGCATCGGAGAGGAAATGGTCAATGACCTGTGCGAAAAAGGATACCTCAAGGATTGCGCCGACATATATGACCTTACGGCAGACCAAATCAAAAGTCTGTATGTAAAAGGGGACAAAATCGCAGAAAAGATACTCAACGGAGTGGAAGCCTCGAAAGCCGTCCCCTACGAACGGGTGCTCTACGCGCTGTCTATACCCTACGTGGGCGAGACAGGCGCGAAAAAAATAGCACGCGCATCGGGAAACATCGACCGCCTGATGGCTATGTCGGAAGAGGAACTGATGGCAATTGACGATGTCGGCCCCAACATTGCTCGCGGCATCATTGAATTCTTTTCCGACGAGCGCAACCGCCAGATAGTCGAGCGCCTGCGCCGCAGCGGCGTGACGCTGGAAGCCCCCGCCACTGACGATGTCGCAACTTCCGACCTGCTCAAAGGCAAAAGCATCGTCATATCCGGAACATTCAACCGCTATTCGCGCGACCAGTATAAAGCTCTCATCGAACGCCATGGCGGCAAAAATGTCGGCTCCATATCAAAGAAAACCGACATGGTACTCGCCGGCGAGAATATGGGCCCGGCTAAACTTGAAAAAGCAAAGTCACTCAATATCCCGATCATCGACGAAAATACATTTCTCAATATGATTGGAGAGCAATAGATTAGCGAACAATAACTGCCGGAAATACGTTATATGATAAAAAACATAAAAAAATGAAAAATAAACATATCATCATTCCGGCAGCCATATTTGCAACAATTGCAATCATGTCATGCCAGAACAAAGAGGGACTCGCAAAAAAAATCAACGGCACGTGGCAATCCGTACCCGAGCATATCGTCGATACCGACAGCATGAGCGTGGATATAATCAAATCATTTGAGTTCTCCCCCACGCAGGATGCCGAAGGCACTCTGATTGTCAGCGCCATGCTATCGATAGAGAAATATATGCCTGAAAGCGATTCCATAATCTCCCCTCTCACCATCAATGCAGCCGCAGTAGCGTCGGTGACAGGAACATACGAAGCCACTGCTTATGACAAAATCATACTCAAGCCCGATGAGTCGACATTCTCACTCTCCATTGACTCGGCGGCAGTCAGCTATAACTACAACGTGCTCGACAACAACGCAACACCAAGTCTCATAGACCTGAAACCACAATTTGCAGAATATTTCCGGAAATACCTGACGCCTATTGTAAAGAAAAACTTCATGAGATGCGACACCCTTACCAAAGTCAAACTCACCGATACACTGATGCACTGCCATGACGGAAAAGAAGACCTCACACTCAGGCTACAGACTCCACAATGACAACCAGGTCATCAACCATAAGGAACAGACAATAAATAAAAATCGCCTGCGACCAATTGCCGCAGGCGATTTTTATTTATTGTCAAATGCGCTATATTACATACGTTTCATCTCAACTTCCTGTCCGTTGAAATTTGCAGTCAATTTATCACCGTCGATGTTGACATCGGTGAATTTCTGCGCCATATTTACCATCTGCGATTTCATCTGATCCATAGCCATTTCCATTGAAGCTTCGTCTATACCCTCGATTTCAAATGTCTTGAAGTTGAAATCAGATGCAGAAAATTTGAAAGTAATAGTCTTGTCAGCTTCAGAATACGTATAGTCGCAAGTGCCCTCACCCTCGATATTTATGCTGGGAGTTTCGCTCTTCATAACCATAGTCTGGGTCATTTTGCCGTTATCCTTGAAGTCATAGGTAGCAACTGCATTTGCGCCGGCCTCGCTGATAGTCTGTTCCCATTTACCAATCAAGCCATTACCGCCTGAAGAACAAGAAGAGAGCACAGCAAACATAGCACACAGACACATTGTAAAATACATAAAACGTTTCATTTCGAATAAACTGTAACTATTCAGCCAATCGAAGATAATCAGGCCTGTCAGTAATAATTTTAGAATA
>CAMWJS010000017.1 GCA_947174635.1 uncultured Muribaculaceae bacterium | reverse complement strand
TCGTCTAATAAAGGCGAGCCAACTCATCATGCCTTTCCTTTGGCTGAATAGTTACGGCTTTTACCCCCCTCGTTAATTTTTGTTAAATAAGACCTATTGTTAGAATAGTTAATTATACAGGATTATACAGGATTATACAGACATAATAGAAAAACCGCCAAATTACCGAACAATCCAACGCCAAATTACCGAAAAATATCGTGCCAAATCACCGAATTTTATTTTTTATAAGAAATGACAAATGGACAAAGTGCTAAAATTCGGCTCTTTGTCCATTTGTCTCTTTGTTGGAATATATTGCTCCGGTTCTCTTGTAGGAGCTTTTGTCCTTTAGTTCTGAAACAGTCGGGAAACGGGAAGGTTACTTTTCGGGTTCCGTTGTTTTCTTGCGTGTCGTTTTTTTAGGTGCCGGAGACTCGGGTTTGTCCTTGGCCTTGGTTTTGCATGCACGAGGTTTTTTGGGTGCCGGTTTGGCTTCCGGTTCGGCGACCTTTTCGCGCAGGGCGTGCTCCTCGTTGTAGTGCTCTATGTTGAGGCGCATTGAGCTTACTTCCTTGTTGAGGGTCTCGATTTCGCGAGCCTGGTTGCGGATTGTAGTGAGCAGCGAGTTGAGCTCCTCGTTTTCAATCGACAGCGGGTACTGCTCCTCCACGCGCACTATGAAGTCGGCGAGCACGTTCATGTAGTTGGTGAACGCCTGGTAGGGCGAGTCGTAGGGGGAATAGAGCGAGTGGATTTCGCCGTCGGCCTGATGCTTTGTCGACATGTAGAAGAAATGGTCGGAGGCCTGGAGATAGTACCAGTCCTGCTTCAGGCGGCGGTCGTCGCACAGACGCACTCGTTCCGACACGGAATAGAGCTTGTCGAACGCCTCTTTCTGCAACTGGTTGCCGAGCCATGCCGATGTGTCACGTGCCTCATCGGCCCACGACATCGGGAATGGCACGCTGAGTTCTGCCACAGCCTTGATTTTTGATACGGCTTCTGAGGGGGTGATGAAGTCGATGCCTCGTTCGGCGGCGAAGCGGGGCAACGCCTCAAGGAACTGGAATATGCCGGAGTCACGGTTCTGCAACTCACCGAACGCCTCCATAGTCATGAACAGGTTGAATATCTGCTCCTCTTCGGGCGTATCGGCAATCCAGCCTATATACTTGTCGGCGGTGAGGGGATATTCGCTCCAGTTGGTATTGGAGAAGCGGAATGTGATGTCGTCGGAAAGCTTGTCGTTCTTCAACAGCATCTTAAGCTTGGGAGCCGAAGCGGCCGAATACACATAGTCGGGCGATTTCCAGCCGAGTATATGCTTGGCACCCTCGGTAATTACCCCCTTGTAGCCCATAGCGAGTATCTGCGGGGCAAGGTCGTCGCAATAAATAAGCTCGGTGTTGCGGAGCACCTTGGGCCGCACGCCGAAAAGTTCATGCACCTTCTCGTCATGCACCTTCACCTGATTTGCGAACTCCTCGGGGTCGGCGAGCGACGACAGCGAGTGAGCGTAGGTCTCGGCAAGAATCTCCACGCAGCCTGTAGCGACAAGTTTCTTGAGCAGGTCGAGCAGTTCGGGCACGTAGACCTCAATCTGTTCGAGAGCCACGCCTGAAACCGATATGGCGCACTTGAACCGGCGTCCGCTCTGCTCTATCATGCGAAGGAGCGATTCGGCTGCGGGGATGTATGATTTGTGGGCTATGCGGGTGATGATGTCATCATTGGCAAAGTCATCGTAGTAGTAATGGTCGTTGCCGATGTCGAAGAAACGGTAGCGTTTCAGACGGAACGGCTGATGTATCTGGAAGTAGAAGCAGATGGCTTTCATATCTTTATCTGGTATTGTTTGGTGTTAGTAATAAAGTTTTTAAGGTCTTTTTGAGGTAAGGTCCATAAGGTCTTTAAAGTCCTTTGGGTCCTTAGGGTCGCTGATGACCTTTATTTAGGGAAGTACGTCAGCTACGGCCGAGCACTTTGTTGTAGATGTCGATGACTTTGCGTCCGGCTTTGTCCCAGGTAATCTGCGCCACTTCGGCCAGACCGTCCTCGCGCAGCTGGTTGTACATCGCGGGATAGTTGCATATTGAGTAGACGGCGTCGGCCATCGCGTCGACATCCCAGTAGTCTGTCTTGATGACATTGTGGAGTATTTCCGCGCATCCCGACTGCTTCGATATAATCGAGGGGACGCCCATCTGCATCGCTTCGAGAGGAGATATGCCGAACGGCTCCGACACCGACGGCATCATATACACATCGGAGGCCTTGAGCATCTGGTACACCTCTTTTCCTTTCTGGAAACCGGGGAAATGGAAGCGGTCGGCAATGCCACGTCGCGCCGCCAGGTCAATCATCTTGTCCATCATGTCGCCCGAACCGGCCATGACGAAGCGCACGTTGTGGTCGAGCTTGAGCACCTTGGCCGCAGTCTCGACGAAGTATTCCGGTCCTTTCTGCATTGTGATGCGTCCGAGGAAAGTGACGATTTTCTCTTTCGGTTTGTTGACCTCCACATTGAGAAGTTCCTCGTCGAGCGGCACCACGGCATTGTGGACGGTAGTCACTTTGGCGGGGTCGATGCCGTATTTGTCGATGACAGTGCGGCGGGTAAGTTCCGACACTGTGATGATATGGTCGGCCTGAAGCATGCCGTCGCGCTCGATGCCGAACACCGTTGGGTTGACGTTGCCGCGCGAACGGTCGTAGTCGGTGGCATGCACGTGTATCACAAGAGGCTTTCCGGTCACCTGCTTGGCATGTATGCCGGCGGGATATGTGAGCCAGTCATGCGAGTGTATGATATCGAACTCCTCGGCGCGAGCCACCACGCCTGCCATTATAGAGTAGTTGTTGATTTCTTCGAGAAGATTGTCGGGGTAGCGTCCCGAGAACTCGATGCACCCCAGGTCGTTGGTGCGCATATAGTTGAAGTCGGCATAAATCTTGTCGCGTAGACGGAAATACTCGTCGGGGTCCATGACCTTGCCGATGCGGCTCTCCACATAGTCGCGGCTGACGTCGCGCCATGCCACAGGCACCTGCGACGCGCCAATAATCCTGGCAAAACTCTTGTCCTCGTCGCCATAGGGCTTTGGTATGACAAAGGTTATATCCATGTCGCCGCACTCCCACATGCCTTTGGTGAGTCCGTAGCTTGCCGTGCCCAAGCCTCCTAAGATATGAGGTGGAAATTCCCACCCGAACATTAATGCTTTCATGATTTGTTTTTATGTTAAGTGGGTTGTTGTCAGGCATTCAAGCGTTTAAGCGTGCGCAGTGTGCGGAGCACCTCGGCCACGTTGGTCGCATGCGATATGGCGCCGCGTCCGTCGTAGGGGGGATTGCCGTCGTAAAGCTGCGACAGCGAGCCGATGCATCCGTTGGTCATCTCGTCCTCAAATCCGATGAGCATACGGTCGATATACGACACACCGCTCATGCCGAACACGCGCAGGTAGGCGTCGGCGTAAAAGCCTATGAGCCACGGGCGTGCCGGGCCGTTGTGCATCGTTATCTCGCGCTCGTAGGGATTGCCCACATAAGTCGGTCGGTAGCCGTAGCTGCGTGGCGAAAGTGTGCGCAGGCCTTTGGGGGTGAGCAGCTCGCGGGTCACCACGTCGAGCACACCTTTGCGCTGACGGCGGTCGAGCGGCGAGTTGTCGAGCCCGATGGCAATCGCCATGTTGGGACGCACCGAGGGATCGGCAAACGTGCCGTTGACATAATCGTAGAGATATCCCGACTCGTTGAGGAACATGTCGATGAACGGCTGCTTCATCTTCTCGGCAGTGGCTCTCCAGCGGTCGGCCACGGGTGCGAGTTCCGGTTTCTCCTCGAGCATCTGCACGCCGAACATAAGCGCATTGTACCACAACGCGTTGAATTCGACCAGATAGCCCGAACGCGGTATAACAGGGCCGCGCTCCGTTGCGGAGTTCATCCACGACACCGCCTTGCGGCGTCCGTCGGTGACAACCATTCCGTTTTCATCCACCCTGAGACTGGAGTACCGGTTGTCGAGGATAAAATCAAGAAGACTTGTCACCAGGGAAAGGTACCTTTGGGCCGCATCGGCCATCGATACGTTCTTGGCATACTGCTGCACAGTCCAGACTGCCCATAGCGGAATATCGGGCATGTCGATGCCGTGTATCTTGACGGAAGGATTTCCGGTGTTCATATAGCGGGTGAGTTCATGGGCCATTGTGTCCATTATCTCCTCGAAATCCTTGCGGTGGTCGATGGCGAGAGTGTTGCCTGGCAGCGACATCAGGGTATTGCGGGCGATGATTGTGCCCCAGGGATATCCCGAAAGCATATAATGGCGGTCACCCTCCTTGAAGTAGAACTGCTTGGCTGCATTTTTCAGGCAGTTGAAGAAGGAAGTGCGGCGCGTGCGCGAGGCAATTTCCTTTTCATACATGGCTGCCAGCTGGCGGGGATTTGCTTCGGACGTTCCGGCGGAAAATATGATTGACTCCCCTTTCTTTATGTTGACCTGGAAGTAGCCGGGCACGTAGAGGTCCTCGCAATAGGGGACGCCGCGCTCCAGATCTTTCACATACTCGATGCCGTTGTACCAGTTGGGTTCGTCGACCCACTGCGGTTTTCTCGAAAGCTGCATGCACAGCCGCGGATAGCCGTTGTAGAGCGAGCAGCTCACGCCATTGGGAACCGGGGTCATGGTGCCGTCGAGATTGCCGTTGGCGATACACAGCTCGTTGGCCTCGCGGAAAGCCAGGAACGGACGGAACTGCAGCGTTGTCGGCGAGTGAGCGTCGACAAGAGTGTAGCGTATCAGTATTCGGTTTTCTTCCGAAATGAATACCATTTCTTTAGTAAGTATAACGCCACCCACGCGGTAGGTGGTACGCGGCACTGTCTCGCAGTCAAACTCGCGTATATACTTGTGGCCGTTGGGGCTGTAAATGCCTCCGCGGTAACGGTGAAGCCCGAGATTGAACGGCGCTCCATGCTGGATTACGGTCTCGTCGAGCGATGACAGCAGCACATGCGGACTGTATTCCTCGCGGCCCGGCATCGGAATGACGAGCAGACCGTGCTGCTTGCGGGTGTTGCACCCGACCACCGTGGAGCAATGGTAGGCTCCTGCCCGGTTGGTACGCAGCATCTCCTTGCGAAGCGACTGCTCGAGATTAATCATCAGGTTTTTGTCAAATTTGAGATAACTCATAGGATATTTATGTGGTTGTAAACAGTTAGTTTGCAAGTAAGGTTATAAAGATTTCATGGTCAGATATTAATTCAACGAATATAGATAAAAATTGATTATTAAACAAAGTTTTTTTAAAATTTATTAAAGAAGTTGAGTAATCTTTTTATAATTTGCTAAGATAGCAAATCAGGGCACCCTCGAAAGAGTGCCCTGATTCGTTTTGGCTGTATCATAAAATATCAAGAGCCACAGGCTCGGTATTAAGTATTACCGCTTCATCGGCAGACCCTGGTTCGGGACCTCGGATTGCAATCGCCGCTATCACCGCCGCGACAGCTACCGCTATCAACAGCACATTCCGGTTTAATATCTTATTTTTCATCTTTTTTCTCCACAGGTAGTTTAAAGATTATCGGAAGAGTATACCAGCATTCCACAGTATCATTCATAACGTAAGCAGGCCTGAAATTCGGCAGCATTTTTACCAAACGCACCGCTTCGGCATTAAGGTCGGGATACTTTCCCCGTGCCACTTTCACTTCTCCGACGGAACCGTCCTTCTTAATCACGAACTGCACCACAACCTTATCTTCCTCTTTTCTTTCCAATGCCGATGCTGGATACTCTTTATGTTCGGCAATCCATCTCAGAAGTCCAGCCTCACCTCCATCGATAAAAACCGGCATTCTTTCATAATCTGCAAATATAATCACACTGTCCTTCACATTGCGGTTTGCTTTCTCACGCGTAGTTTGCTGACTGTCTCTGTCTGAACACTGCGCACCAATCCCGCAAACCGCGGCCGTAACGACTGCCGCCGCAACCTTTACCTTAATATTCCTTTTCATCGCTTATACCCCTTGCAGTTTGAAAGTTATCGGAAGAGTGTACCACACGTTGACAGGCTGTCCGTTCATCTTGCCGGGAGTGAAATTAGGGAGAGTCTTTACTACACGGACTGCTTCCTTGTCAAGGTCGGGATCTTTACCGCGCACCACTGTCACAACGCCTATCGAACCGTCCTTCTTTACTACGAACCGCACGACAACCCTACCCTGCACTCCGTTTTCCTGAGCTATCGCCGGATATTTTATATGATTGGCGACCCATGACATCAGCGCGGCTTCTCCGCCGGGGAACTGCGGCATTTGCTCGACCGTGGTAAACGTCTTGTCCTCATCATATTCCGGTGCTTCTTCATGAACGACTTCATCCCTGTGTGTACGCACTACATGCAGGTCATCTGTACCGAGGTCGAGATCCACGGCACTTACTACGGCTTCTTCCGCTACGGCTTCTTCCGCTACGGCTTCGGCGACAGGGACTTCATCTTCAACGATAAGAATTTCTTCGAGAGGCACTTGTTCTATCTCAGCGTATTCCTCTGTCCACTCTGCGGCGGCGGGCACATCTTCGACCACTTCGTCGGTATACTCCACTGCTTCTGCTTCCGCTTCGGCATCTTCGGAACGGTAGCCATCGTCCTTTTTAAGGAAAAACACAAGTGCGCCGGCTATAGCGGCTACGCCGACAGCCACGGCAACATAAATCCACCATCTGTTGCCTCCCGAGGGGCGGACTGATGATTCGTCAGGTCCATGCATACGCGGAGGTTGTTGCGGTGGCGCGGGTTGCCCGGTGACGGGTCGTGGCTTGACAGGTATCATATCGCAATATATTAACAGGTTATGGGTGAGAAAATATATCCCTTTGATTTATCGCTAAAAATCCTCGAAGTAAGACTCGGCAGTCCCAGTATCGACATCGCCGCTGCTGCGGTATTTTCAGCTTAGCCGAGACGGTCCACTTCGAGGTCGCCGCCGACGATTTCCTCCCAGGGAAGGCCCTGAACTGAAAGCTGCTCCATGAACGGATCCGGATCAAACTCCTCGACATTGTGCACGCCGGGCTTCACCCATTTGCCGGTAAGGAACATCATGGCGCCGATCATGGCGGGCACGCCGGTGGTGTAGCTTACGGCCTGCATGCCGGTCTCGCGGTAGGCGGCCTCATGCGAGCAGTTGTTGAAGATGTAGTATTTCAACTCTTTGCCCTCTTTGTCGAGACCCGAGATGCGGCAACCGATCGATGTTTCGCCGTGATAGTTCTCGCCGAGGTCCTGCGGGTTGGGAAGCACGGCCTTGAGGAACTGCAGGGGCACGATTTTGACGCCGTTATATTCCACTTCGTCGATGCGGGCCATGCCGATGTTCTGTATCACACGCAGGTGGGTCAGATATTCCTGGCCGAATGTCATCCAGAAACGCGCGCGCTTGATGGTGGGGAAATTGAGCACGAGCGACTCGAGTTCCTCATGATAGAGAAGATAAGAATCGCGTTGACCTATGCGCGGATAGGTCAGCTGGCCGTGGATTTCGAGCGGACCGGTAGTCACCCATTTGCCGTCCTGCCAGTAGCGTCCGTTCTGAGTGATTTCGCGGATATTGATTTCGGGGTTGAAGTTGGTGGCGAAAGCCTTGCCGTGGTCTCCGGCGTTGCAGTCTACGATGTCGAGATACTGCATTTCGGAGAAGTAATGTTTGGCCGCATAGGCGGTGAATATGGCGGAGACTCCGGGGTCGAAGCCGCAGCCGAGGATGGCTGTCAGGCCCGCTTTCTCGAAGCGTTCGCGGTAGGCCCATTGCCATGAATATTCGAAATGCGCCTCATCCTTGGGCTCGTAGTTGGCGGTGTCGAGGTAGTTGACGCCGCATTTGAGACAAGCCTCCATGATGGTGAGGTCCTGATAGGGAAGCGCCACGTTGATGACGATGTCGGGACGATGACGGTCGAACAGCTCGCAAAGCTGCTCGACAGAGTCGGCATCGACACTGTCGGTCACAATATTGTCCTTGCCGATAGCTTTGGCGATGGCGTCGCATTTGCTTTTTGTGCGCGATGCGAGGACTATTTCATTGAAAACGTCGGAATTCTGGGCGCATTTGTGAGCCACTACGGTACCTACGCCGCCGGCTCCTATGATAAGTACTTTTGACATTATATCGTGATTTTGTGTTTTTTTGAATTTTCAGACGAGAGCGTTGCAGAATCGGTATTTTTATTTCGGCGGTTAAAAACCGCCGCTACTACTTGTCATTTGATTATGATGTTCAGTTATAGTAGCCGCGGTTTTCAACCGCGAAAAAGTGAGTCTTGCAACACTATTCTACATTTTACATCATTTGAGACTCCATTCGAAGCCGTCCTTGGTGTCCTTTACGTTGAAGCCGATATTAGCCAGGCCGTCGCGTATGGCGTCGGATGTGGCCCAGTCTTTTTTCGCTTTGGCCTCGGCACGGATGCTGAGCAGAAGGTCTACGGCATCCTCAAACGGCTTGAGCGCGCTCTTGTCGCCACCTTCGACCACGTCGTCGCTGACTCCGAGGATGTCAAACAGGAATGTGTCGAACAGCGTGCGGAGAGCTTCGATATCGGCCGCAGTGGCCTTGGCGTTGCCGTCGTTGATGCGGTTGACAATCGAGCAGGCCTCAAACAGGTGGGCAAGCACGATGGGCGTGTTGAGGTCGTCGTCGAGCGCTTCGTAGCATTTAGTAGCAAGGGCGGCTATATCGGCGGCGACATCGCTTGCTTCGGAGGCTTTGAGGTCGGCGATACGGCGGTAGCCTTCGAGCATGCGCTTCAATGCTTTCTCGGCAGCCTGCAGGGCGTCGTTGGAGAAGTCGATGGTCGAGCGGTATTGCGCCTGGAGCATGAAGAAGCGGATTGTCATCGGCGTGTAGGGCTGGGTCAGGAGCTTGTGGCTGCCGGTGAAGAACTCATCGAGGGTGATGAAGTTGCCGAGCGACTTGCCCATCTTCTGGCCGCCGATGGTTATCATGTTGTTGTGCATCCAGTAGTGCACGGCGTCGTGTCCGTTGTGGGCCACCGACTGCGCTATCTCGCACTCGTGGTGGGGAAACTTCAGGTCCATGCCGCCGCCGTGTATGTCAAACTGCTCGCCGAGGTATTTCTCGCCCATCGTGGAGCATTCGAGGTGCCATCCGGGGAAACCTTCGCTCCAGGGCGAGGGCCAGTGCATGATATGCTCGGGAGCGGCTTTTTTCCACAGCGCGAAGTCGGCGGGATTGCGTTTCTCGCTCTGTCCGTCGAGGGCGCGTGTCTCCGACAGGAGTTCGTCGATATTGCGGCCCGAGAGCTTGCCGTAGTTGTGGTCGGCATTGTACTTGGGCACGTCGAAATATACCGAACCGTTGCTCTCGTAGGCATATCCGCTCTCAAGTATCTTCTTGATATACTCGATCTGCTCGATGATATGTCCCGAGGCATGCGGCTCGATTGACGGGGGCAACACGTTGAGACGCGCCATCGCCTGATGGTAGCGGTTGAGATAATGCTGCACCACCTCCATAGGCTCGAGTTGTTCGAGGCGGGCTTTTTTGGCAATCTTGTCCTCGCCCTCGTCGGCATCGTGCTCAAGATGGCCTACGTCGGTGATGTTGCGCACGTAGCGCACCTTGTAGCCGAGATGGCGCAGATAACGGAAGAGGACGTCGAAAGTGACGGCGGGACGGGCGTGTCCCAGATGGCCGTCGCCGTAAACCGTCGGACCGCACACATACATACCTACCCGCTCCGGATGTATGGGGCGGAACAGTTCCTTGCGGCGCGACAGGGAGTTGTAGATGGTCAGATTATTCTCTTTTATCATTTTTTTCGTATTACGACAGTTGAGTGTCAAAATTTATCGAGTAGGGCCGCATTTATGGCGACCCTACAATTCCGGCACGTTTATTTATGCGTTATCCTTCGGGATTATGCCATGAACGGGTTGGGGATGCCGCCGTCGTTGGCGTTGCCGTTGTTGACGGGGTGTTTCTGGGTGATTTCGCCGAAAGTCTTTTCATATTTCTGCACGTTGTCGCGGATGGCGAAGAGCAGATTTTTCATGTTTTCGGGAGTCATTATGATGCGGCTCTGCACGCGTGCCTGGGGTGCGTTGGGAGTCACTGCGATGAAATCAAGGTAGAATTCACCGGCCGAGTGTGAAATAACCGCGAGGTTTGAGTAATGGCCGGCGGCCACTTCGGGTGTAAGCTCGATTTTTATCTCTTTTTTGTTGTTGTCGTTTGCCATTTCAGTATGAATTTACAGGTTAAAAATTATTTAATTCAAAAATAATCCTCCACAGAAGAAGGATTTGATTTACAAATATACAACTTTTTGCGGATATATCCCTTCCAATCGAAAAATTATAAAATCAAATTGCAGGGACGGTAACCGTAGGGCCGCGATTCAAAGCTGTTCAGTTTAAGGATGTGACATCAGAGAGGGTGTTGCAAAACTCAAAATATACAAACCAAATTGTAGGGACGCGATTCAATGCTGTTTACTTAAGCATAACTTCATCGGAAAGCCGGAGGCTTGAGGGTCTACTATTAACCCCGGTTCGTAGACCGCGGAGCGGGCGCAGACCGGGGTAACCGGTAGCAATCATCTCCTGAGCCCGGGAAGGGCGGTGTGTGGTAACCAGCTTGTTTACAACCACAAACCGCCCCTCCCGGGCTTCTTGGACGGATATGTTTATGGCCGGGGTCTGCGCCCGCTCCGCGGTCTACGAACCCCGGTTAATAGTAGCCTCCCGAGCCTCCGGCTCTCTGATGTCACATCCTTAAACTGAACAGCTTTGAATCGCGTCCCTACAATTTGATCCGTATCTTGAGTTTTGCGACACCATCCGGCAATCAATATATGGCTGACGGACGGTCAGGTTTTGCGGAATTCGGAGGGGGATAGGCCGGTGATATGCTTGAAATATTTGCCGAATGCCGACTGGTTGTGAAAATTGAGGTCGTAGGCAATCTGCTGTATGTTGCGGCCTGAGTAGCGCAACAGGTTTTTGGCCTCGAGTATCACGAAATGGTCAATCCATTCGGTAGCCGTGCGGCCGGTGGCCTCCTTAATAATCAGCGACAGGTATTTGGCCGAGATAAAGAGTTTGTCGGCATAGTACCCTACCGAACGATGCTGCCTGAAATCCTGCTGCAGCAGCGTCATGAAGTCCTTCACATAGTAATGGCGGCGGCTGTTGCGTGACTCAGCCGGCTTGTCGTCATCCTGCGCCACGGCATTTCCATTTCCTTCCCCTCTTGCAAATGCCATCAGCTGATAAATCATTGCTCCGACCAGCGACCGCGATATGTTGCGGGTATAGACCGAGGGTTCACGGTTAACTCCGGCATTAAGCTCAAGGAGCCTGAAATAACCGTCAAAAAGCTGACGGCATTTATCGTCAAGTTGCATGACCGGCGGTGCGTCGAGTTTAATACCCCTGTAGTCCAATGTATTGCTGTCAAGGCTGAATTGTTTTAGAAACACTACGGGGAGAAACAGCGCGTAGCCCTCGACATCGGAAAACGCTCCGTCGACCAGCTCCACTACGTCGTTGGGCGACAGGGCCATGACACATCCCGGGCATAGCTTTACCTTACGGAAATTCACGGTGATGTCAACCTCGCCATGCGTGCACAGGAATATCGATGCTCCATCCATTTTGATGGCAGCCGGCAATATCTTACCGGCGTTTTCCGCGATGACGTGCTTTAAAATATAATCGCCGTTGGAGCAGACCTCATTGTTGGCGTGGCCTGAAAAATCGGCAAGCTCGGCAAGATTTATGATTTGTGGCATATCAGTAAACAAATTGGTATTATCGGCGCAAATTTAGCCAATAATACCAATCATTCACAATTATTTCAGTGTTTTTCACACTTTCAGCTCCGGTCATGCCGATGCTGCAAGCCGCGACTGACGGCGGTTGTCGAGAGCTATACCGGCAAACGAAACCAGTCCGCAGAGGATAGTTACGAGCATCTGCGCGCCAAGCACCAGCGTGGCGAACGAGTAGCACTGGACATTTGACAGGGAGGCTCCGACGAAAAACTGTATGCCGAAGCCGAGGGCTATCTGATAGGGCCCGATACCGCCGTTTGACGGCACTCCCATCGACAATGACGCCAGCACAAACGACACAAGTGCAATCAGCGGGCCGTGGAGCGCCATATATTCACGCGTAGGAGCAAATGCCTCGAAACACAATATCATCTGCGACAGATATGTGCCCCATAGCAGCACCGTCAGTATAAGCCACAGCCATGCCTTGCGCATGTGGAATATAGAGGTAAATCCGCCCAGCAGTTCCCTGAGTTGCTGCCGGAGCTTCACAGCCCACTGACGGTGGCGGTTGAGACGGAAGAAGAGCCATATACCGGCCACTACGGCGACAACCGCAATATATGTCAGGGGCGATGACACGATGCCCGATATCTTGTCGAACATTTCGGGATACTCCTCAACGAACGAGCTGATTGTACTTCCCGCCCAGATGACGGTGGCGATGAGCATAAGAAACACCGTCACCGTGTCGGCAAGGCGCTCCGACACCATAGAACCGAGCACCGAGACAAACGGAGCTTTCTGCCGGCGCGATATATACTCGCAGCGCCATAGCTCTCCGAGACGCGGAAGCACGAGATTGACAGCATACGTTCCGGCGATACTGTAGCACATCACCCGTGACGGAGGGCTGATGCCGAGAGCCTTGAGCTGTATGCGCCAGCGTATGGCCCTGATCCAAAATGAGAAAACACCGAGCGCCATCGAAGCCAATATCCATGAGAAATCGCACTCTCCGACAATAAAGTCGTACATTTCCGCGAAATTTATGTCACGGAAAAGCACATAGCACAATCCCACGCTGAGGAGGGTGGGAAGTCCGTATTTCACGAATTTGCCGATTATGTTCCTGATATTTGACTTCGACATCATGTTTCTTGCCTGTGCTGCGGTTTGCTGTTGAATTTATCGACTGTTATTTTGTGATTACGAGACGAGCGGCCGAGGTGGTGTTCCATTTCACTTTTACGGTAAGGGTGCGTGAAGCCTCGTTGTAGGCGGACTGCGCCTTTTTGCCGTTGAAGGCAACCGATGCGGGACGGCCCACATTGTAAATCTCAAAGGTAATGGTCTTGACCGGCTTCGGATTTACATAATCCGCACTGCCGTTTTCGGCTTTCATATCTATGGTCACGTCACCGGCATTGTCATCGGCCTCAAATCTGACGAGCGAATAGCGTCCCTCGGCGATTGTGGTCGGGGTCGACATGTCGTCCTCGAAGATGTAGCCGTCAGACTTGCCTGCGGCGGGATAGTAGCGCACGGTGTAGCTGTCGGTGCGGTAGTCGCCAACATTTTTCATGGCGTAATCGGCACGCGGTATGAGCGCGCCGGCGCGCACGAACATCGGCAGCACTTCGAGTGGCGCGGGATAGGTTATCGTTTCGCCACCCTGATACATATCCGCGGGATTGGCCATGTCGAGCCATGTGCCGGCGGGGAATGTCACCTTTCTTTCAGTGGCACCCTGGGTGAGCACCGGAGCCACAAGCACGTCGCGCCCCCACAGATATTCGTCGGAAATGGTGTCGAACGACGTGTCGGCCGAATTGTAGTAGTTGAGCGGGCGCACGAGAGGCTGTCCCTCCGAGGCGTTTTCAAACGCAAGGGTATAGTTGTAGGGGAGCCATGCGTAGCGCTCCTTGACGAGCGGCAGGATGATGTGCTGCTGTTCGGGATATTTGTAAGGTTCGGCCATGCGGGTGGAGTGGGTGCGGAGTATGGGCGAGAATGTGCCGAGCTGGAGCCAGCGCACATACAGTTCGGGGTCGACGGGGTTATTGGGGTCGACGGCAAAACCGCCCACGTCGTGGCTCATGTAGCCAAGGCCGGAGAGACCGGAGTTGAGCATGATGGTGACCTGAGGCTGAAGACCGCCCCACGAGCGCGACACGTCGGTCGACCAGGGGAACACATTATAGCGCTGCAGGCCAACGGTGCCGCCGCGCATCATTGTCATCAGACGGCGGTCGGGATACTGCTCCTTAAACATGTCATAGATGATTTTCGACCAGTCGTTGCCGTAAAGGTTGTGATATTGGCGGGCCTTGAGGCCGTTGTAGTGCCAGAGCGAGTCGGGGTGTACCTCCGGTTCGCCAAGGTCGCCCCACCATCCGGTCACACCCATTTCGGTGAGCTGATGATAGCGCTCGGCGAGCCAGCGGCGGGTGTCGGGATTGCTGACGTCAAACATGCCGCCCTCGCCGACCCATATCTTCACTTCGCCGGGGTTGCCGAGAGAGTCGCGCACGAACATCCCTTTGGGTGCGAGCTCGTTGTAGTTGTCGATAGCGCGGCCGTTGCGCAGCACGTAGGGCTGCGAGATGGTGACGAGGCTGACACCTTTTTTCTTCAGGTCAGAGAGCATCTTTACGTGGTCGGGCCACTGCTCCTTGTCCCATGCCAGACGGCCCATATCCTCCTCTTTGCCATACCAGTAAAGGTCGAGCACAATGCCGTCGACCGGATAGCCGGCGCGTTTAAGCGAGTCGATTACACCGCGTGTCTCTGCCTCGGTGCGGTAGCCGTATTTCGACGTGATGTAGCCGAGCGCCCACAGCGGGGGCAGCTCCTGGCGGCCGGTAAGCAATGTCAGTTTCGAAACCACGTTGTCGATGCGGGCCTTACGGTCGTCGCCCGTGATGCCGCTTATGAAGTAATATGACACAGGCTTGTTTGCCTCCGTAGTGTAAGTCAGCGGATTTGATGTGGTGAGTGTGGCGGCGGCATAGTCGTCAAACACTATCGCATATCCTTTCGACGATATCAGCAGAGGCATCGTGATATTCATCTGCTTTATGCGATCTTCGCCGGCTGTGTAGCCATAGTTCTGGCGGTTGAACATCACAAGCGTGTCGGCGGCGAGATTGAGCGAATAGCCGCGTTCGCCGGCTCCGTAAAACGATTCGTTGCCCGGAGTGGTGAGCGTCATTTTCTCCTTTCCGCCGACAGCCTGACGCACACCCGAGTCAGCGATTACGACACCGTTGGGAGCGGATATCGTGACCGCGCCGTCAACCTTGTCGACAGAAACAACGATACCGCCTTCGGTAGTGAGCACTTCCGCGCCGGGAGCATCGAACACCTTAGTCGCCACGCTCTGCTGCAAAGGCAGAAGAGTCTGCGACCGTGGAGCTTCTTCTCCGGCAGGTGTATTGGAAACTCGGATTATGTTTTCAGTCAAAGCGGTCACGGTGACGCGGCGAGGCGTTTCCGCACTCGTATTTACAGTCACCTGAGAGTTGTCGGCAAAGGCCGGAGCGACAGATGCCGCAGCCAATGCCAAGGTAAGAAATGTAAGACGGCCCATAAATTTTTATTACTATGCCCGGCCGGAATTTTATTTTTTACCCCAGCCAAGGCGCTAAATTAAAACGGTTTGGATATTAAACAATATCGCGAAAGTAGGCAATAAACAGCAATTATCCAAATGTTAAACATATTAATCTCTTCCTGCCTGCCAAATTCAACAATAATAGGGTGTCTCATAACAAAAGATACATCACTCAGTGTTTAACTTTTGTTATGAGACACCCTCTAAAACCAATGACATAAAGCAAAGCGTACCGCAATGTCATATCTTCACATTGCGGCACACGTTGTCTCGCAGGCTTTCAGGATGTCAATTGATTTTGTAGATTATTTTTTGGCCTTTTCGGATATAGAGATGCCCTTCCTGCGGATTCAGTACAGGGCGTCCCTGCAGGTCGTAAACCGGACCGTCATCGGCATTACTGTCAACAATAACATCACCCACCGAAGCATCGGGGAACTCATCCGTCTCAATGAAAACCGTAAAATAGTGCCATCCCCACGCGTTGCGGTATTTATCGGCCGTACCCTTCGGCACATAAACCCAAGCGCCTTCCGGTGTAGCGAGATGGAAATTAGTTCCACGATGCCCGAACGGTGTGTCTGAATCGGCAAAATTTATGTCCACTTTATGACACAAAGGGGGTTCTACGGCCGCACAATATATTCTTCGTGCCCAAGTCATATACTCGCAGCATCTTACTCCGAGTGATTTCAGTGAGGCGGGGAATATCAGCTTCTCTATGCCGTCCATGCCCCATAGCGCATACTCCCCTATAGTTTCAAGGACAGGTGAAAGCGCCAGACTTTTCAGCGACCGGCATTGATAGAAAGCGTAGCCGCCGATATGTTTCACTGTCGACGGAATAACTATATCCTTTAAATAGATGCATTCGCGCACAAACCCGGGCGGTATGCTTTCGACACCTTCAGGCAATGATATTCTTTCAAGGTCAAGATTTAGCCTGAACTGTCCCTCTCCGTCAAAATTGACACATGTTGCCGGCAAATCCACCTCCCTGAGCGCACAGTTATAAAATGCGTTGGCACCTATGGTTTCGAGACCTTCGGGAAAAACCACTTCATCAAGGAATACCGCATTGGCAAACGCATTTTCCCCTATCACTTTGGTATTCTTAGGTAAAATGATTTTTCGTAGTCTTATATAATTTATATGGTCACACGATGCGTTTTTCTGTTCCGACTCGTTCCAAAACGCGCCCGCAGGTATGACTCCATCGTCAATTTCAGCTTCCGATAAATCTATCACCCTGAGGTTTCCTTTTAAAGAGATGTTCCACATTGCCTGAAAATCATCCGCATTAATCGTACCGCTGATTTTTAAAGAATACAAATCGTATTTACCCGCTAACCAACTTTTCATACTTCCAGGCTCGCCGTTCCGACCTTCAATAATCGGATCAAGTGCAGTAATATCGCCGAGATAGAATTCAAGTGGAGAGATATCGCCCGAAGCACTACTGCATTCCTTCGTTCCCGATGCCGACACGGCTACGACACAACCCAATACTGACATCAATATCGTCATTATTCTTTTCATAGCTTAATTTGATTTTATATTAATACATTATAACTTAATTCTTTGCCGGTCTGTAATCTCATCATTCATCCTATAACCAACTATATAGTATCCTTTATGAAGATTTGAGACATCCAATGTCAGGATATTTATACCGGAAGGCACCATATGCGACTGCTTGATTTCTCCATCAAGTACCGATACGATCTCCAATGAGGTGTTATTTTGAGAATTGCATTTCAATTCAACTATAATATTATTATCTGCTACCGCTATAGATTTTATTCCAAACGGATAACTTAAATCTATTCTATCAGTAAACATTTCGCCATCCTCAGTAACAGCAACGACTGAGAAACTTTTGTTTTTAGGATTGGGTGTAACTGTTACATTGTCATTTTCTCCAATTACTTCTCCTTGCTCATTCAACCATTGATATGAAGCAAACTCGGGTTTGCTGACCGAAAGCCGGAATTGCGGATCAATAGCCGGAATTGGATCGACATCAATTATCGGATCAATCGGTACACCTGAAAAGACAAGTGCATCTACGATAAATGTCTCTCCCCCCACAATTTCGCCTTGCGAATTTTTTTGAATCAAATCCAATGTATATGTTGCCTTAGTCCCGGTATTTTTAGTAAAATCAAACTTCAATTTGACAGCATCCCTTTCATTAGCGTTCAATGCTATTTTAAGAAGTTTTCCTTTGGGGGAAACGAAATTTACAGTTTTTAATTCATTTTGGTTGTCGATAGTTGCAGGAATTTCTATATTTTCAAATTCCGATCCCCCCTTTTCCCATGCATCCGAAAGAGTTTTACCCATTGTCATGGTCACTTTCGCTCTATTGAAAAATTCATTATCCGAATCAGCACGGGGTACAAGTTCAAGCGAATACGAGGCATCAACGGGAACAAGATTACGCACAAGTATATTGTATTCCTTGCTCAAATCCTTACTTCTGACAATAATAACATTTTTTTGTGCCTGGTCATTGCTTCCTTTTAAATCGAAGTATGATTTGTTTTCCTGATACATATCATCACTATTTATATCCATAATTTTAGCCAACAGACAGAAATGGAAATTTCCCTCCGGGAAGTCTTTCAATATTGCCGGTAACGTCCAAGGTATTTCTATATCGACATATTCTCCCGGGAAAATTTCCCCAATCGGTGAAGAGCCTACATATCCCCCTTTCGGCTGACCTGTAGCAAGTATTTCCATTCCTTTCCATGCTTTAGTCGTTATATCCGTGGATGCTTCAGCCCAATATGCTGCTACCCATTTACCCGTTCCGTCAAATTTTTCTTTACCGCGATTATGCACACGGACGTATATATATGACTCTTTATGATCGGAAGAGTATTCCGGATTCTGATGCACGAAAACTTTATCCGGATTATTACGCACACAAACAGACGGGCTTATCCAAAATTTATCAGTCGTCAAGTTTGGTTCTTTTCCGGTATCTTCCGGATTATCCATTATATAGAGGTCAACAGCAGAAGGCAAATGATTAAACGCCAAATCCTCACCTATCGAGACGGGAGTTGAAACATATTGTGGATGCTCTTTTTTTCTGTCATTGTTTTTCGCATACAGAAAAGCCTCTTCCATCGTCACACGCCCGTTATTATCTATATCGGAATTGATCTTTACACCTCTATGATTTGCCTCGTTGACAGCACAAATCCAATGATATACAAATTCATCATACTCAATGTCATAACACATATCAGATCCTTCATCTTGCGCTGATGCCGTCGCTACGACACAACCTATTTTAGAAAGGTCATCAATAAACCCCCCGGAGAAGCACTGTCCAAGCACCACACTGACATTAACCCCTTTTGAACAGATCGGGTCAAGCATCCTTGCCAGTTCGTAATCTTTTAAATCCCTATTCTTAAGCTCTTCTTGTGTCATTGATTTTGTTGTCCAAAGGCATATCTGCGAATTATTCTCATAGCTTCCGGAAGCGCCCTCATAACGCAATCCATGATCTATTACAAAAAAATGCAGATGGTCATCCTTCTGTAATCTGCCTGCCAATGTTTCCAATGTCATTCTTACATTATCTTTTGTTGCAGCAAGTATTGTTTCATCTTCACCGTCAAAATCAAGGTCAAGAGGCTGGCTAATAAATGTTGCATAATTCCAAACCTCCATGTCTGCTTCCGGATCATCACCATCCGACATTATAGGATAAATATTACCCTTTGGGACTCCATATTTATTTACTAAAGTCTGGTAGATAAACGAACAATCGTTCCAATATCGATAATGATTTGAATACTTGTTTATTCCTCCGCTTAAAATGACAGCATACGTCCTCCCTGCTACGGGATTATCAATCTGGGCCGGTCGCTTTACTCTTGCATGATGGTGATTTGAACCAATATTGTCGCCATACCTGTTTTTCACTTCCAACGGCACAAAGTCATCTTCCATCGGAGGCATGTCTCGTTTTTCAATTTGGGAAGGAATTAGAATTTTAACAGGTACGGTGGCGAGTTTTGGGATTGTGAGAATGTAACAATCGTGAGCCCAACCTTTCATTGGTTCAGCATCAACGAAGATTGTCCAATCGGTAGGATGCTCATTGTCACGGATAAGATAGTCAACGTCTTGTCCTTTAAATTGCCTCTTTGCAATTTCAAGCGCGTCGGCCTGTGTAACGTTTATTCGCTGAGCCGAAACCATTGCCGGCAGCAATATACTTAAAATCAGGAACAAATGGGAAAATTTCGCTTTCATAGCAGTGGTGGTTATTGATTGGTAATGATATGTCTGAGTTATTTCGGGCTGCAGGGCGTAGCCCGTTTCATGGATGAATAAGGAAATTTTAATGAAGGCGTCGCAGTATTATGTTGCCGGCGCACAAAAACAGATTAAAGCCTTATTGGCAAATATAATTACAATATTTTATTAAGTCAAAATAATTATTAAAAAAATTTAAATAAAAAACAGAGGATGTTGCAAAATTTATTGATACATTATTTCACACAGTCGCCCTCCCGGGCTCCTTATATTGGAGGCTACCGTTACCCCGCCCTCCGCTGACGCTCCGGACGGGGATAGTGACACCACCGAGCCTCCGGCTCTCCGATGCTGTTTACTTAAGGGTGTGAGATCAGAGAGCCTGAGGCTCGAGGGTCTACTATTAACCGCGGAAGGTTTAGTTCTGCAACACCCTCCGCGCTATGGTTGTGATATTTAAAGTGTTATACCATTCGGGCGCGGACGCGATGAATCGCGACCCAATGCTGTTTACTTAAGACGTGCGGGTGTTGCAGAACTCAGAGAAATGCCTCCAAAATGTAGGGACGCACGGCTCGTGCGTCCGCCAATAATCTGATTATCAGGCATTACACGCGGACACACGAGCCGTGCGTCCCTACAATTTTGTTGATATATCTTGAGTTTTGCAACATCCTCAGGACTGCACGGAGATGTCAATATCTGTTTTTGCGGCACTGATTGGATACGGTTGGGATGGGGAGGAGGAGATGTCAAGAGGGGCGTCCCGGCCCGTGGTATTATTCTTCATTACAGAATGTTACCACGGGGACGAGACGCCCCTCCCGATACACTCAATTCAGCTTATGTAAACTGAAATGAATCGCTTCCCTACAATCAGCTACGTTTTTGCAATATTTTCCGGGGCTTTAGAGATTGGCATTATGGCAGATGTTTTGTCCCTGAGCCGGACGGGATATATCGCGTAGCTGATGAGGAGAGGGTATGCGGTATTATTTCACCATGATTTTGCGGGTTGTGCCGTCGCTGTAGACAACGATGTTCAGACCTTTGCGTGGGCTGTCGGAAGCGATGCCCTGGAGGTTGTAGTAAGCCACAACCTCTGCGGCGGCACCATCGGTCACGCTGTCGATGCCCGACGTGTTGATTGACACCGGAATGCGTACTTCAGGGATTGCGCCGAAATATGTCTTGTGGGCGATGGCAGTGAAGTTGGGCGAGCGGCCGTTGAAGCGGTCGATGGTGCGGTGGTTGCCGATCGGGTCGCCGTAACCGTTGACCTGAATAACGCCTTCGTCAAGAATGAACTCCGGATTTGCCTCCGCGTCATAATCTTCAGGAATATTGAATGTCACGGCCTGTGCTTTTGGCGCCGAACCGAATGTATACTGGTTGGCGCTGAGTATCAGTGACGTGCCGTTGGGATTGCCGTTATAGGTGACGTAGGCCGACATGTTGTAGATGCCGGCGAGCTTGTTGGCCGGATGGAAGAGTCCCGAATACTGCACTATGACCTTGTCGCCGGGAATGAAGTCAGTGGCGCCGGGACGGCTCTCATTCGTGATTTCGCGGTGGCACTCCTTGGCTGTAAGCACCTGATAGACCGATTTGCCTGAGGCATCGGTCAGTCTGACAATCTGACGGCCGTGACGGAGAAGGAGGGTATATGAGCCGTCAGCGTTTGCCTTTACACCCTCGGAGCCGAAGCCGCTGTAGCTGACTGTGCGGCTGCCGATGGCGGGATAAGCGATGGTGACATCTTCCACACCTTCGGGTGTGAATGTGTAATAGGCGCCCTCCTCGGTGTCGAGATAATAGAACACATCATGTTCGGCATCGACATTGTTGCCTGCCAGCTTGAGCGTATCCTTGTTATATTCTTCGTTGAGCAGCATGTTGGGCTCGATGCCGTCGGCTTCCTCTCCCACGGTCACCACATAGACACCGGTGTTCTCAGGCCAGATGGCGCCCCAGTATTCGCCGCCCAGATAAGCGTTGCGCACTCCGTCCTTTATCGTTGAAACGCTGATGGCGTCATACGTCACGAGCACGATTGCGGTGCCGTTGCCCACGGCTTTGATTGTCGACCAGTGTGAGTCGCGGGTGTCGGCGTTGTCGATTTCAATCACGCCGGATGAGGGCTTGCCGTCGAGTCCGACAACCGTATAATGGAAGTCCGGTTCCATGAAATAATTGTTGGTCGAATTGTCGGTAAGTTGCCAGGTGCGCATGGCGTGGGCGTCAAACGTGTCGCCGACATTGAGCTTCAGATGTCCCTGAGCGTTGATGTTGACGAAAATATCTCCGGTCTCATATCCCTTGTTGCTTGCCGGGTCGTGATTGACCTGCGCCGGGTCGTATGACGCATAGTCGGCATCGGTGAACTCGGTGGGAACACCCTGTCCGGCCAGTGTCAGACCGCCGGGTCGCCACGTGCGGAAATTATATATCTGCCCCGACGACAGATAATATGTCAGCGAGCGCGTATCGCCGTTATCCTCGGTCGACTCGGGTGCGACGGTGTTGAAGTCGGCGAAATGCACGGTCTTGTATCCGATGCTCAGTTCGGCATCCGACGGAATTGTCACCGTCTGGTGATAACCTTTGTAGATGGTGGTGCTGAAATTGCGGCCGAAAGTAAGTGTGGCATTCTGGAGAGCTGGGACATAGCCTTCGGCCTCACGCGCCGCGCCCGGTATAAACTCCATATACACGGTGTTGCCGTTGAGCGCAAGCAGTGTGTAACGCTTCGCTGTGGTGCTTTTGCCGAGCGTCACGTCAAGAAGATTTCCCTCGCGGGTCGACACTTTATAGTCTATGGTGTAATCACCCTCTTCGATTGACCACTGTGTGCCGTCCTCGTCTTTGTTCGACACATACAGAGTGTTGGTGAGCACGGCGAGTTCTGAAATCTCTGCCGGGTTGAATTTTATGGAGCCGTTGACAGTAGTGCCGTTTTTGGCGTAGGCGGTGAGCACATAGTCACCTTCGGGGATATCGAAATTGTAGACTTTGCTCACGGGCTCGCCTGTCTCTACCGGCGTGCCGTCAGCCGTGGCAAGTGTCATTGTGGGCGATGTCGCGTTCATCGTCACTTTTACCGGTGTGGCAGCGGCCGGGATGCATGTGCCCGCTGCAATGAGAGTAATGAGTAAATGTTTTAATCTCATGATTGGTTTTTGTTATCAATACTTGTTATATATGAATTTCTTGCCGTTGCGGATATAGATGTGGCCGGGCAGGGGAGAGGTCACCGGAATGCCCTGAAGATTATAGATGGTCATATTTTCGTCTGCATTGCCGTCGGTCATGTCATCTGTAATGTTGCCGATGCCGCTGGGGCTTTCGGGACGCAGCGCGAGGAAATGCGCCGGATTGATATACAGCTTGTATTTGCCGATGAGGTTTCCGTCGGGTGTCCACTGATATAATGCCCCCGCGGCTGTGTAGTCTCCGGCGTCGGTTGCGTAGATGTAGCCGGTGTACGGATTGACAAAAAGTCCGTAAGGCATGCTGAATTTCTTGATGTCGTCAAGCACGGTGCCCGGAAAATCCTCTGTCACTCCGTCGCCTCCGCCCGACGCCATCACCGCCTCGGGGTCGATTATCACATAGTTGAACGTATAGTCGCCCGTGTAATATGAATAGCGCGAACCGATTGCGTAGAAATGTCCCGATTTATCGGTGCAGTTATAAGTAGCGGCATATTCGAGCGACACGAAACACTCTCCGTCGGGCTCTCCGGCGATTGCGGCGTCACAGTCAAATATGATGGTAGCGGCCTGCACGTCATAATAGTCGCCGGGAGAATTGATGCACAGATATTGGCCGCTCTGCGACATCTTGCCGTAGAGATTGATCTGGCCGGTGTCGACATTGCGCACCACTTCCATTGTCTCTGCATCTATTACGCTCACCGTTGTCTCATATTCATGCGCTTCCTGAAAGGCATATCCTCCGGTGTTGGCTACAAAAAGATATCCTTTGTAATAGGCTATCCCTTCCGGCTCGTATCCAACCCCTACGGCATCGGTCACCCTGAAATCCGATGTGTCGATTTTGGCTACATAGCCGCCATTGTCGAAATATTCGTAATCGCCGTCGACAAAACACTCATGTCCGTAAGATGAGATATAGACATAGCGGCCGTCGGTGGCGAGCTTGCGGTTGTTGGGTATCTCTTCGGTCGCGGCCACAGCCTTCCCCTCCGGGGTGATGAACTGCACGATGTTCGACCAGTTGACAGCAATCGCTATCAGATTGTCGTTGACCGCGATGATATCATTGGGCGTATCGCCGAGCTTGTAGCCGTTGATGTCGCGGAACCAGCTGTTGCTGATCACTGTGCCATCCTCGAAATACGACACTCGTCCGTTGTCTTGTTGCCATAACCCCTCGTTGAGGATTATCAGGCGTTCCTCGGCTGCATGTAGCGCCGGTGCGGTCATGGCCAAAGCCATGACGGGCAGTAATCTCTTTAATCTCATGATTGTATGATAAAATTGGTGAATTCAGACAGTAAAGGTCACTGTGACGCGGAAATTGCGCCCCGGCATAGGGTAGCGCGGTATGTGTTCATACTGCACGTCAAGCAGGTCATTGATTTCAAAGCTGGCAAGCATGCGCCACACAGCGGCCGTGAGTTTCACGTCAACATTGTTATAGGGCCGCAGCATATCCTCCGCGTCGGCATACGACCACATCCTTTTCCCCACGTGCAGGTCGGAAACGGTGAGCGACAGTTGCCTCCACGCGGCGATTGCCGTGATGCCGTATGATAGTGTGGGCGAATAGCATATCGGAAGGTCATACGTGTCTGACTCCGGATTGGTCCGGTTGATGTCGCGCTGCCATGTCAGCGATGTCAGCAGCGAGAAGTTCCACGCTCCCGTGGCATACGTGCCCGAGGCATTGACATTCAGTCCGCGGCAGCGCGTATGGCCGTAGTTCATCATCGACCACGTGTAGGTGCCCCTCAGTGGCAGACACACTATCCGGTCGTCGATGTGATTGATATAGAAGTCAGCCTGCACCGACGCGAGCCAGTTGATATTGCGGTAGCCGTACTCGGCGCCGATGTTCCATTGCTTCGTGAATTCCGGCTTGAGATTGCGGTTGCCGGCCTGCGTGTAATACAGGTCGTTGAGAGTTGGCGCGCGGAATATGTTTTTGTACCATGCCCTCACTGTCAGATCGCGGAATGTGTAGCCGAGTGTCACCGCCGGCGTGAACCGTTTCAGCGGCTCGGCCGCGCCGGTCTTGAGCCGAGTGTGGTCTTTGTAGTGCTGAAACAGCACTGATGCGGCAGCGCGCAATCCGCCCCGGTCGGCCTGCACGGCGACAACGGCCTTCTGGTCGAGACGCCTCACGGAGCAGAAGCGCTTCAAATCCGCTCCGAGCCATGACATGCGTGCATCATAACCGACATTCATCGACAGCCATCCAAGCGGCCTGTACGCCCCCGACACCGCCGCGTATGCATCATGCTGGCGGTAATGGTTGTTGACTTTCGCCGTATTCTGGTTCTCCGGATAGTCGGTGCAGTAGCGCAGATATTCGTATGAATATTTCGCGTTGGCCTTGAAACTGAATTTATTGGAAAACGTGCGGCTCCACGACGCCTGGGCAAACATGTCGCGGTCCCATTCGCGACCCACGTTGTTGTATTTGTCCGACAGACGTCGCACAACCCCTCCCGGGCATCCGCGCTCCGAATCGTAATAATAGAGGTGCGAGGCAAATCCGTCCTTGAAAAGCGCCGCCTCCACGCGCGTATATCTTATGTCGGAATTGAAGCGGCGTCCCACCGTGTCCTCATATTCCGACTTGTAGCGGAACGGGTAATCACCCTTCGAGTCAAGATACTCCGCATCGACAAAAGCGCTCCATCCACGCCTGCACAACTGGGCGTTGACACGCCCCATGTAGGTGTGAAACGACGCCCATCTGCCCGTCACAGAGAGCGAATCCGTGTCCGGACGGCGTGTCTGCATATAGACCGTGGCCCCGGAAGCATATTCCGATGCCGACTGGCAGAGATCAAGTTTGTTGGCATTGTAGAGCGACACCGACTCAAGTGTCGACAGTGAGTATTTGCCCAGGTCAACAGTGCCGTTCTGAGCGTTGGTGATGCGTATCCCGTCGATATACACACCCACATGCTGCGCTCCGAGCGATCGCACATTCACCGTCTTCAGTCCGCCAAGGCCCCCGTAATCCTTTATCTGCACTCCCGCGAAATATTTAAGGGCATCGGCGATTGTTGTGGTGGAAAGCGACTGCAGTTGCGCCCCCGCAAGCGTCTGCACTGTGGCAAGCTTGCGCGGTGTGGCGGTAACCGTGACATTTTGAAGGGAGATGACCGTGTCCGGCCTCTCATCGGCCGAACAATAGATGTTTGACAGCATGCCCGTCATCAACAGCATGCACACACGAAATATAAAGCCCCTTGTAGAGCAGTTTTCTTTCATTTCCTGACTTATTGTCCGCTACGCTTACCTCGAGCGCATTGTCGTGCGGGTTACATAATATCGGCAGGTCTTCTGACTTATTCCATCCGCCATCGCCTTCCCGACGGGCTCGCTTGCCCGGCTCAGTGGCATATTGATGACAGATTACGGAACTTACAGCAGCGGGTCTGTCCGGGATTTTCACCCGATTCCCTTTTAATCGCCTGTAGGGCGAACCGACTTGTTCAATAATCGCCACAAAGTTAAAAATAAAATTCCAATTACGCAACCCCACCCACCCAGCCGACCAATCCAACCCTAACGACCTTAGCGACCTTAATGACTTTAACGACCCTAATGACCTTTCCCTCCCCCCCGCCTCACCCACAGAGAGCCGGAGGCTCGTGCCCGTGATTAACCGGGGTTCGCAGACCGCGGAGCGGGCGTAGACCCCGGCTCACGGGATACCATATTAGCCAAGCCCTGGAAGGGCGATCCGTGGTATACACTCCCAGCATTCAGCCGCTATACCACCCAGTGACATTCACGGGGGCGAGACGCCCCCGCCCCGGCTACCGCCCGCAGCGACATCCCCCGCCCCCGCTACAGATGCCAAGCCCGGGCGGGGCGCTTCGTGGTATCCTCCCTTCCGAGCTCCCCGCCCTGATATGTTAATATTTTTTATCATATCAGTGCAACCATAATATGATGTTAATCGTTATCTTTGTAACGCATTAAGAAACTCATTTAATTAAACATATATGGACAACAAGGAATTAGACAAAATTTCATACGCTCTCGGTCTGAGCATGGGTAACAATTTCAAAGCTTCGGGCATCAAGGAAATCAATGTACAGGATTTTGCCGACGGTGTCGCAGCGGTGTTCTACGGCAATCAGCCCAAAATGACCTATGACGAAGCCAAGGAGGTAATCCGCCAGTATTTCACCGAAATGGAGGCGCGCCAGAAAGAGGAAGCATCGAAACTCGCCGAAATCAACGAGAAAGCCGGCAAGGAGTTTCTTGAAGAAAACGGCAAACGTGCCGAAGTAAAGACCACCCCTTCGGGCCTGCAATACGAGGTACTGAAAGAGGGGGACGGAGCGCAGCCTGCGTCGACCGACCAGGTTGAGGTGCACTACACCGGCAAGCTTATCGACGGCACGGTGTTTGACTCGTCGGAGGAGCGCGGTGTTCCCGCCACATTCGGTGTTACACAGGTGATACCGGGCTGGGTAGAGGCACTGCAGCTGATGAAAGCCGGTTCGCGCTGGCGTCTTTTCATCCCGTCGCAGTTGGCGTATGGCCCCAACGGAGCCGGCGGCGTCATCGGCCCGAACGCCACATTGATTTTTGACGTCGAGCTGCTGAAGGTAATCGGCAAGTAATCGCCCCATTTGATTTTGTCGGACAGGTCAGACCGGTCGGACAGGTCAGACTTCAGGGGAGGCCACTTTGACAAAGTCCTTTCCGACAGATTTTTCAAACTATAAAAAATCGCATCATGAAGCTCACCAGACTACGCGCTTCGGGCGTCATAATCGTTGCAGCGATTGCGTCAACGGGCGCACAGGCCGCCGAACCGGCCATCGCCGACTCCACCTCAACCGCCATGGCCACCATCGTGGCAAGCTATCTGCAGCCGGCGTTCGAACGCCAGTATCCGGCCGACGATACGGCGCGCCAGATGTTTACCGACGGTATCGCCAAGGCTTTTGCCATCGAGCCGGCCGATGAGGTGTATTACCAGGGACTCGCCCAGGGACTTAACATACGCGACAATCTCGAGCAACTCCGTGCCGAGGGCTACCCTATCGACAATGCTTCGTTTCTTGACGCGCTCCGCAGCATACTCAATGGCGGAAACCAGGCCATGACAGTAGAAGCCGCCAAGAAACAGATGGACAAAGTGGCTACAGAGCTGAGCAAAGCGGAACGCGCCGAGCAGGAGGCATTCTTAGTGGCACAGGAGGGACGCGAGGGGGTGCAGAAACTCCCGTCGGGACTCCTCTTCGAGGTGCTTACAGAGGGAGAGGGGGCACAGCCTACCGCCCAGGATACGGTAGAGGTACTGTACACAGGAAAGCTTGCCGACGGCACTGTTTTCGACGCTACGGAGGGGAATTCGGTGAAATTTCCGGTCAAAGGCCTTATCAAGGGCTTCACTGAAGGGCTCATGCTGATGCGTCCGGGTGGCACGTACCGACTTTTCATACCGTCGGAACTCGGCTACGGCGAGCGCGGAGCGGGCAATGACATACCGCCGGGAGCGGCGCTCGACTTCACGGTCACCCTCGTCGACATTGTCAAATGAAAGTAACGAAACATGGCATGGTGTTGCAAAACTCGATATCCGAAGATGACGCCACTAACCACGACGACGCCTCTCCGAGGCTAATTTACTGACACTTAGCCTACCCCAGGCTGCGCCCGGGGTTACGTCACAATTGGCATGTCTCCGACATGCCGGCATACGTCGGTTTTGCGACATCGTCAGGTTAATGGTGAACTAAATATCTGAATTATCAATAAGTAACTGTTCAAAATTATTTTAATATTATGGCGAGAGGATTTTTCAGGCGATTTCCGGTGAGGAAGAAGGAGTGTAGCGAGCTACATGACTGATGACGAGATGGAAAGCGACGAAAAAGACTCCGACAGAATATTGAAATAATGAGAACGGTTGATATAAAATAATTTTAAACAGTTACTTAAAAACAATTAATTAATACCAATCGAAATGAAAAAAGTATTGACTGCCGTGGTTGCCTCGGCATTGGTGTTCGCCGCATCGTGCGACAGCAAACAGAAGAGCGGCAACGAAAACTACAATCAGGAAGAAGTCGCACTCGGCGATTCGCTTTCAACCTCATTCGGCCACATGCAGGGCTCACAGGCGCTGAGCAATCTGAAACGCTACGAGCAGATGATGACCGAGCAGCAGCGCAACGATTTCAAGAAGGCTGAATTTATCAAAGGTCTGGAGCTCGTGCTCAGCACTGACACCACCAACATCGCTTTCCTCAACGGCGTGCAGCAGGGTCTGCAGATGTACGGCATCTTCATGGACAAGAACCTCGGAGTACCTGTCGACGCAAAAGCTATCGTAAACGCATTTGCCGAAGTATATAACTGCGACACCATCTCCCAGACTGAAATCGTCAAATACAACGGCGAATTCGAATCGGTAATGAACAGTGTGCGTGAGAAAGCTGAAGCCAAAGCAGAAGCTGAGGCACTCGAGACTCCCGAAGCCAAGGACAACATTGCCGCAGGCGAAAAATATATCAGCGAACGTGTGGCCGAAGGATTCCAGAAATCGGAGTCGGGACTGGCCTACAAAATCCTGAACCCCGGCGAAGGCGACAAAGTGACCGACAAGGATATCGTAAAGGTAACCTACGTTGGCAAGCACCTCAACGGCGAGGAGTTTGACCGCTCGATGGGCGACACTCCGTCGCGCATGTCGGTGGCAAATCTCGTAAAAGGTTTCCAGGAAGGACTTTCGCAGCTCGGCAAGGGTGGCTCGGCAATTCTCGTAATCCCCGGCGATCTTGCCTACGGCACCAAAGGCCGCGGTCCCATCGGCAAGATGGAGACACTTGTGTTTGAGGTTACTGTAGACGACATCGAAACTCCCGGCGTTCCCGCCAACTGATAACTGACTTCATAAAAAAGCGTGCCATGACGGACTGTTCCGGTCATGGCACGTTTTTTTTGTATCAACTCATAGGGCACAGGCTGCATAGCCGCGGCACAGAGCGCCGACAGAGACTGATTGCCAACGCCCGGACGCGGCGGTAGTTTTATGTGAAAGTCAGACATTCCGGAAAGTATTTAAATCTACAATCAATATGGCAAGTTTATTCACTCCATTGCTGTATGTGTGCGTTAAAGAAAGCAATTATTTTCCGGTTTTCCAAATGATACTGATATACTGTCAGGTGCCGGCGGAGGCACGGTGACGCCGTATTATAAGGTCGGTGAGATAGACGGTGAAGAGGGGGAACATTATCATGCCCATTATCGAGAGGACTACCGAAAGGATTTTGCCTGCTACGGTGACGGGGTATATGTCGCAGCCGAGGGTGGTGACCTGCATGGATGCCCACCAGAGCGCTTCCCAATAGGATGAGACCATTGCGTTGACCGGCTGCTCCCTTTCAAAAAATATGAGGGAGGAGAAGTATACGATAATCAGAAGGATGATTATGTAGATGGCGAGAATGGATTTTATCTGATTGCGTGTCAGATAGTCGTAGATAATGGATAGAGCAAGGGCACCGCGTGCCAGAGGCACGAAGCGGATGCAGTAGAGCACGTCGGCGTTGACATGAAGGTTGTACCGGTTTATGACCGACAGGTAGGGGATTGAGAGCAGGAGGTAGTACCACCGGCGTCTTACATACGCGACACGCTCTCCGCGCGGGGTCAGCATGAACTCGATGAAGAAGTCGGCTATGAAAACCATGCATACCCAGAACTGGAATTTCATATACATGGCGTTGCGGATGAAGTCGACTTTGTCGTATATGTCAACGGAGATGAATACGATAAGGACTACCGACAGCGCGAGAATGAGCCAGCGGAGCGCCTCAAGGACACGCCGGCGCAGCAGAGCGTCGCGCGCAGGGGTGAAGATGCGGTGAATATGGCGCGATATGTCGGACGGCAGTTTCATTTTGTCAGGGAATAAGTAACTGTTTAAAATTATTTTATACCCACCATTTTCATTATTTTAACGGGTCAGAATGACATTGAAAGCATCAGGGACAGACGGTTGTTGGAGATGGAGGAGCGGTCGCAGTTGTTGCGGACGGTGTGGATGTACTCGAGGCCCGTACGGAACAGCGGCGACAGTTGCCAGATGACGTTGCCGAGGATGTAGTGGCCGGAGCGGAGCTGGTCTTCATACGGAGTGCCTACGGCCGAGACGTATGGGTCGACATAATTGTGCATATAGCTGTAGATGGCCGTGGCGAAAAGGGATTTTGTGAAATTGTACTGGACTCCGGCGATGCATCCCCATGCCCACGGAGCGACGAGATGTCCCGGACGGCTTGCGTCGGGGACGAGGTCGAGCCCGAGGCCTGCGTTATCCTGAATATATGACGCTATGCCTTTGCCGCATTGAGTCTGGGCGTAGAATATGAACGGGTCGGCCACCCATGAGCCGGTGAATTTGAGTCCGGCGGCCGGCACGGTGCGGTTTTTGCCGGCGATGTTGTCGCGGTAGGTGATGCAGCGGAGTATTCCCGAGAGCCTCATGTGGGAGAATGTATCGGGTGTGTATCCGATGTAAACGGGGATGTCGGGGACGCGCTGCCTGACCGATTCGGCGAAACCCTCAGAGGCATCGGTGTCGGGGATATAGTTGGTGTAATCGCTGCGTGGAGCCTCCACTCCAATGCCTAAACGGATTTTGTCGGTCAGGTATTTCTGAAAATTCACCTGTATGTTGTCGTGGGCACCGGAGGCTATGGGTCCGTGGGCATCGATAGTGAACGGGTCGGCGGCCTTGTCGTTGTACAGGCTTGTGGAGTACCCGACGAGCAGGTCGCGATAACGCATGTAGACATAATTGGCGTGTACGACATAACGGCTGTCAGGCTCTTTATCGAGCTTCAGCGATATGAAGAGCCCTATCTGGTTGGCCGACTGGGGGAAACCGATTATATTGAAATAGACATTAGAGCCTTGCGCCGTCATGGCAAAAGCCTGTCGGTCGCCGGGAACGGCGGGAGTCATTGAGCCGACAGAGGAATTGACCGCATCGGATGAGGGATTTCCCCAGTCAAAGCTCCCTACGAATTTGAGATTGGCACCGATGCTGAAGTAGAACGATTTGTTCTTGCCTACGATGGCAAACACGGGGTCGTTGAGGAAGTCCTTGTCGACCGGCCTGTTGTTTACAAGAGTGCGGTAGACATCAATAGAGTCGGAAATATTCACACCATCGCCGAACACATGTCTTACAGAACCGTAACGTGCCCTGTTGGGATTGTGCTGCGCCTCAGTCTGCAAGACAGCCAGGAGGGCGGCTATGGCTATTGATAAAATGCGAAAATGTGACATGGCTGCAGATGAATAAATGTTGAAACGTCATATAAATAAAACTGCCGATGAGTGGAAAAAGTTTGTGACACGGCACAATAAAAATGCATCGGTGTATGATTTTGACGCATCGGCGGGTGTGGCACATCGTAATTTTGCAGCAAAAGCAGAGGATATGGAAAGTGGAAGCAGATTGGAAACAAAACATGACATCACGGCCGTCATGGCGGAAAACAGACGCCGTAACGAATCGCTCAAGGTGAAATATGACCCGGTAAGAGGCATGGGGAGCTGCGGGGAACGCGTAAGGGTGGCGCCTCGCGAGTGGAACGACGGGACGGCTTACATACCGGTGGAGATGAAGCGCGACAAAGGATACAGGGAGGCGACGAGCAGGGAGAAGTGGGTCAGGCTGCGGTGCCGCTACGACTTTGAATACTGGGCCGCGACGTGTGTGGTAATAAAGGACAAGACTTCGGGAGCGGACATACCGTTCGTGCCCAATGCTCCGCAGAGGAGGGTGCTTGCGGCGCTTGAGGGGGAGCGCCGTCAGGGAAAGCCGCTGCGCATGATAATACTTAAAGCCCGGCAGTGGGGAGGGTCGACACTCGTGCAGCTCTACATGGCGTGGATACAGATAACTCAGAAGGAGAACTGGAATTCGCTGATATGCGCCCACGTGAAAGACACTGCGGCAACGATACGCGGCATGTTCACCAAAATGCTTGACCGTTATCCGGCAGCTTACTGGGATGGGGAGGCGGCGCCGGCATTCAAGCCGTTTGAGCGGACACTGAACACACGCGTGATACAGGGCCGCGGGTGCAAGGTGACGGTCGGTTCGAGCGAGAACCAGGATGCGGTCAGAGGCAACGACTACTCGATGGCCCACCTGTCGGAGGTAGCGTTCTGGAAGGACACCGCGCTGTCGTCGCCGGCCGAGTTCATCAGGGCGGTTTGCGGCGGCATCAACTCCACGCCGCTCACCATGATAGTGCTTGAGAGCACGGCCAACGGCATCGGCAATTATTTCCACAAAGAGTGGCTCAGGGCCAAAAAGGGGGAGAGCGACAAGCTGGGGGTGTTTGTGCCATGGTATGAAATAGAAATCTACCGCAAGCATGTGGCCGACGCCGGGAAGCTGTGGCAGAGCCTCGACGAGTATGAAATGTCGCTATGGAAGAGGGGGCTCACGCTCGAGATGATACAATGGTATCACGACAAGCGTGTCGAATACCAGAGCGCCGAGCAGATGCATGCCGAATACCCTACGACCGACGAAGAGGCTTTCGTGGCGACGGAGCACAGTGTGTTCAACAGCGAAGAGGTGGAATCGATGCGCGGCGACTGCAACGACGACTGCCAGAAGGGGGAGCTTACCGGGGAGACGACCGTAGGGGAAGCGTCGATGGAAAGCCTGCGTTTTGTAGAGTCGCCACGGGGATGCATGAAAATATGGTCGCAGCCCGAGCGACGAAAGAGCGAGCGCCGCTATGTGGTGGGAGTGGACGTGGGAGGACGGTCGATGACAAGCGACTGGTCGGTGATAGTGGTGATAGACCGCTGCGGTGGCGACGACAGACATACGGCGGAGGTGGTGGCGCAGTGGCGCGGACATTGCGACCACGACATACTGGCCTGGAAGGCGGTGCAGGCAGGACGCTGGTGGGGCAACGCAATGGTGGTGTTCGAGAGCAATACGTTTGAGAGCGAGAATATCGAGGGTGACCCGGGGCTGTATATCCTGTCGCAGGTGAAAAGATATTATCCCAATATATATCACCGTCGCACCGACGAAGGGGGCGGGAAGAAAATCGGATTTCACACCAACCGCTCCACAAAGTCGATGATAATAAACGGACTGATTGCCAAGGTGAGAGAGCGCGCCTACATAGAGCGTGACGAGGAAGCGCTCAACGAACTGCTCACCTATCAGGTGCGCAACAACGGCAGCTATGGTGCGCAGGACGGCTGTCATGACGATATGCTGATGGCGAGGGCGATAGCGTTGCATGTGGCTTCCGGGATGCCGTCGCCATGCGATGACGGCAACGAGGAGAGGTATTATGGCAAATTCTGGTAGATTGCGCGGATTTTCATTATATTTGTAAATGATGATTTTGCAGCTAAGATAGCTATTATAGCTAAAGTAGCTATCTTAGCTACTTTAAATTACTTTCAAAAACATATTACCATGATACAGAATTTTGATTACCAGACACCTACACGCGTGATTTTCGGCAAGGGCGTTGTCGACAGACTCCCCGGAGTGATGAAGCCGCTCGGGCGGCGCGTGCTGCTGGCCTACGGAGGCGGCAGCATAAAGCGCATCGGCCTTTACGATAAGGTGAAGGAGTTGCTCAAGGATTTCGAAATCACGGAGCTTTCGGGAATTGAGCCAAACCCGAAGTATGACCCGTCGGTGCTCGAGGGTGTGCGTCTCTGCAAGGAAAATGACATCGACGTGATACTGTCGGTGGGTGGCGGCAGCGTGCTCGACTGCTGCAAGGCGATATCCGCCGGCGCCAAATATGACGGCGACCCCTGGGACCTCATCACAGGAAAGGTCAGGGCTACCGGTGCGGTCCCTATCGTCGACATAATGACTCTCGCCGCGACAGGGAGCGAATATGATGCCGGGGGCGTGATTTCGCGCACCGAGACCAACGACAAAGTGGCATACATCGACAGCCTGCTATTTCCAGTATGCTCGCTGCTCGACCCTACCTATACATTCTCGGTCAACGCCAAGCATACGGCGGCCGGTGTGGCCGATGCATTCAACCACGTGCTCGAGCAATATTTCTGCGCCGAACACAATATGGTGGCCGACGGTTTCTGCGAGACACTGCTGCGCACGCTCATCCACTACGCCCCGATAGCGATGGCCCACCCCGACGACTATGAGGCAAGGGCAGAAATAATGTATGCGTGCATGTATGGCTGCAACGGAATTCTCGCTCTTGGCAACAGCCAGTCAGGCTGGCCGATGCATGCGATAGAGCACGCGCTGTCGGCATTCTACGACATCACCCACGGCGAAGGACTCGCAATCATCACTCCGCGATGGATGCGCCATATACTGAACGAGCGCACGATGGAGCGGTTTGTAAACCTCGGCGTAAATCTCTACGGGATAGACCGCACGCTTCCGGCACAAGAAATCGCGGAACAGACCATAGAGCGGACATATCGTTTCTTCGAGTCGTTAGGACTTCCGATGCATCTGCGCGAGGTGGGCATCGACGGAAGCCGCCTGCGCGAAATGGCCGAGCATGCCAAGGAAAAAGACCTCTCGCAGGGAGAGCAGTATGTCGACCTGACAGCCGACGACATCACCGCGATACTGACGGCGTCGCTGTAAGTAACTGTTTAAAATTAAGTAACTGTTCAAAATTATTTTATATCAACCATTCTCATTATTTTAAACAGTTACTTAGCAAGGCAAAGACATGCAGCATGCTATGTAATCTACGGGAATGGCATATAAAAGAAACGGCCGCTCACGGGCGGCCGATATTAAAAATTTTCTATACTTCGATGTAAAATCCCTGTTTTGAGGGAGTAGATTATCGTTGCAGACATCCCGTCTGCTTCGCGTTTTTAATAAATCGCAGCTGTAGTATTTATATACCATTCAACTGCTTTTCTAATCATCTTTTTCATAGTTGAACAAACTTTAAAACAATCCTTTTTTACCTAATTACTATCAAGCGGAGATACTGTACCGACGCTTGATTTTATTGTTTCCCGACGACCGGCCAAAGACCGGCAGCGGAACTCTTGCGTGCTATTGAAAACAGTGCAAAGGTAGGCACTTTTTCAAAAGCCTGCAATAAAACAATGTTTTTTAACATAAAATTGTTCGGTTATTCTTTAGGTATTTTAGTTATATTTGCTGTTTGATAACCTATATCAGCTGTTTACGATTGTAAACATTTTGGTTAATTTTGTTACATAAAGGTTACGGAATTTGGAAAAGTTAATGCATTATGTGTGGTCGAACAGGTTGTTTCCCCAAAACAATCTCACGACAGCCGACGGCAGCCGGCTGCAAATCATTAACCCCGGCATCGTCAACAACGGCGCCGGGCCGGATTTCTTCAACGCGACTGTCGTCATAGACGGCCAGACCTGGGCCGGGAACGTGGAGATACATGTAAGAGCGTCGGACTGGCACCGCCACGGGCACACCGACGACCCCGCCTACCAGACTGTTATACTGCACGTGGTCGACAGCGACGATATGGCGATTTACCGCAGCAACGGAGGGCAGATACCTCAGTTTGTGATGAAATGCAACCCCGCGCTAAGCGCCACGTTCCACTCTCTGGCCGATTTCTCACCCGATGCACTCCCCTGCGCCGACGCTATCAGGCAGATACCGCAAATCTACCTCACCGACTGGCTTACAGCGCTGGGATATGAGCGCATGCACGACAAAGTAGACCGCATCAACGCCATCGTTGATGCCAATTCAGGCGACTGGAACGAGGCCGGCTTCATAACCATAGCGCGTGCGCTTGGCTTCGGCACCAATGCCGAGCCATTCGAGCGGCTCGCACGCGCCACACCGCTGCGCATACTGCGCCGCCATGCCGACGACCGCCTCATCATCGAGTCGATACTGATGGGACAGGCAGGGCTGCTGTCGAAATGCGACGACAGGACGGAGTACGCCGGGCGTATGGCTGCCGAATATGCTTTCTTCGCCGCAAAATTCGGCATCAAGGCTCCGGCCGGCCTGGGATGGAAATTCTCGCGTTTGCGGCCGCAGAACTCCCCCGTGAGACGCATATCATATCTGGCCGAACTGATATGCAGCCACCGCGATTTCATAACACGGATACTGACCGTAGAGAGTCCGGCGGAGGCCTATGCGATACTCGGCAATGTATCGGGAAGCTCCGCATTGTCGCAGGCGTCGGTAAATATTCTTGTAATAAACGCCGTAATCCCGCTCGCATACGCCTATGCCACCTACACGGGCAACTACGACCGTGCGCGCGAGATAGCCGAGATGCTCCACGAGCTCAGGCCCGAGAGCAACCGCTTCACGGCCATGTTCGCCGCCGCCGGGATAAATGTAAACTCGGCATTCACATCGCAGGCCATAGTGCAGCTGCGGCGCGAATATTGCGAAAAGCGCAAATGCCTCTACTGCCGCATAGGCCACCGGCACATGTCGGCCTGCTCCCTGCGCAAATAACCCCGCAACCTTAGTAGAAAGAGAGCATATCATAATTCAATCATAGAGGGTGTTGCAGAACTATAATTAGCGGTCAAAAGTCACAGCGAATTGTAGGGACGCGATTCAATGCTGTTTACTTAAGGGGGTGACATCAGAGAGCCGGGAGGCTCGGGAGGCTACTATTAACCCCGGTTCGTAGACCCTCAAGCCTCCGGCTTTCCGATGAAGTTATGCTTAAGTAAACAGCATTGAATCGCGTCCCTAAAATTTGGTTTGTATATTTTGAGTTTTGCAACACCCCGAAATAAAAAATCAATTATCAAAATTCCCCCAGTTCGCTCAGTCGGCGAGGGGGATTAGGATGCGGAAGGTGGTGCCGGCGCCGGGTTCGGAGTTCAGGACGAAGATGCGGCCGTCGTGATATTGCTCTATGATGCGTTTGGCGAGGGTGAGGCCGAGTCCCCAGCCGCGTTTTTTTGTTGTGTAGCCGGGATTGAAGATTGTTTTCTGACGTTTGCGGGGTATGCCTTTGCCTGTGTCGGCCACGTCGATGCAGGCGAAACGGGCTTCGGTGGACGATGTGATGGTGATAGAGCCGGCTCCTTCCATGGCGTCGACGGCGTTTTTGATGAGATTTTCAAGCACCCACTCGATAAGAGGACGCGAAATTCTGACCGGCAGTGGGTGGGCGTCGGGGAGATTGGTGAGGGTGATGCGAGAGGAGATGCGGGTAGACATGTAGGAGGCAGCCGATGCGACCACGTCGCGCAGGTCGACAGGCTCGAGCGTGGGCCGCGAACCGATTTTCGAGAAGCGGGAGGCTATGGTCTCCAGCCGGACCACGTCCTTGTCCATCTCGCCTACGATTTCGGGGTCGATGCCCTCGGCGCGCAGCAATTCCATCCATGCCATGAGCGACGAGATGGGTGTGCCGAGCTGATGGGCGGTCTCTTTCGACAGTCCGACCCACACCTTGTTCTGCTCGGCTTTTTTGGTAGATGATACTGCAAAGTACACCACGACAATGAAAGCCAGCATCACCACGAGCTGCAGGTAGGGGAACAGGCTCAGGCGCTTGAGCATCCTCGAGTCTTCGTAATAGAGATATTGCACGATGTCGCCGCCGATGTCGATAGGGATTACGTTGGCGGAGTTGCGCAGGGCGTTGTATTTATCGTTGAGATATACGCGGTTGGCATCGGTGGTGACAATGGGATTTATCGAATCGACCGGATCGGGGAGGTCGAAGTTGCGATGGTCGAGGATGTTGCCCTCGGCATCGGCAAGAAGCACCGGGATGGTGTGGTTACGGCGTATGATGGAGAGCAGGAACTCAATATCGTCGGACGACTGCATCTCGCTGCCTGACGATGCGGCGCCGCCGTCGTCTGACATGGTGTCGAACGACTCGAAGGCTATTGTGGCGATGCGCTGGGTGGCGTCGGCCCATATCTGCATTCTCTCCCGCTCCTGCGTGGCAAGCCCGTCGACTATGCCCGACGATACGCGCAGAAATATTATCACCACTATTGCGGTGATAATCAGAAATATCAGTTTGGAATAGCGTCGTATGTCGTATATATTCATGGCAATGAATGGGAATAACGCGGTTGACAGCAGCAAGAAATGCAGTTAATTATCGCCTGCGATGCTTTCCGCGGTTAGAATCCGCGGCTACTACGCCGGCTCGCCAGGGGGTGTTGCAGAACTCCAAAACGTAGGGACGCACGGCTCGTGCGTCCGCAA
>CAMWJS010000016.1 GCA_947174635.1 uncultured Muribaculaceae bacterium | reverse complement strand
AGTTCTGGGGAACATCGGAGAATGCTGTCCGCATCCAAATCTACTGTGCCATAATAACTTATTGCCTTGTGGCAATCATACAGCACGATATGAAGCTGGAGCGAGGCATTTATGAAGTGCTTCAGATTCTTGGAATCTCCCTGACTGACAAGACTCATCTGAGAGACCTATTCGACAAATCGAATTTCAAAAATGTCAATGTTCTCTATGATTCAAGTGAACCGAATTTATTTAATTTTTAACCACGTCCATTTTTAGTGAACAGTAGTGTCTTCTTTTTATAAATTATTTGAGAGATGGGGAAATCATCATCCTCATTTGAGCGATGGGTGTCAATTATCATCTTCGCCGAGGATATGTTTGCGCCAGTAGCTGCTCTTTACCGGCTCGACTTCCCATTCCATATTGTAGAACTCTTCAATCTGTAGATTGCCTATTTTGTTGCCATTGAAATCACAGATATATCCCGGGGCACCGTTTTTGCCTATAACTATAAATCGGTTAATTTCGGGCTTATAATATAATGCCATTAGCGGATGACAAAGCGGAAATTCACAATTGTCGGGAAGTGGAGTTTCTGTTCCATCGGTTTTGACATACCAACACTTGAATGTATCGCAATCATTGATACGGTTACGCCCAAGATAATTGCCGTCGGGCAATTCATCTAAATCTGTGTAGTTTTTTGAAATAACGGCATTATTATGTGATAAATCCACAAGATTTGAATAACCGATGTAACGGCCGTTGGAATCAGAACGATTCTCTCTTCTTGCACAAAGGATTTCTGGATGAGTCTGATTTGGATCGATAAGATCTGCGTTATCTATAGTTGCAATATAGTTTTGTTTCAGGTCGTAGATATTGGAAACAGGACCGCCATCATAGACTGTTTCAATAAGGTATTTACTTGGAACCGGCCATCCGAGTCTATGTAAATGTAAGTCAGTATTAATATCTCGTGTTGATTTACCTGTCGGAGTAATATTATATCTGACACCATCTTTATTCCCTTGAATTATACCAATCTGATATGAATCCAAACTGTCCCATTCCGGATAGATTACCCATTTTCCGGTAGTGTCAATCGCGCCATATTTTTCAGTAAAATTAGTTTTTTGTTTGCCTTTTTCCCCTCTTCCATCAATATAATTCTTAGTTTTTACATTATATTCTACCTGAACAATTATAATGCCGTTACATATATCGGGATATACGGAATAAGGTTCTTTGCCGTCGATAGGCATTACCGTGAATTTCACATTGCCATTACTGTCCACAAACTTAATCCGCTCGCCGTATCTGCATATTGGGAACAGATTGGGATTGATGATATTAGCACTGTATAGATCAGTTAAACCGGCTACTGAAACAGGGCGTGATGGATTTTGATAAATGGATACACTATTATGCCATTCCCCATTTATTTGTTTATCTCTTTCTATGCAAAATATATCGTCCAATACCGGTGTTGTCCAATTTTCACCACTAATTTTCCCTTTGGAGTTGGTGACGGGAGCAAAATTGCGCGATACGACTTTTCCGTTGATAAGGTCAACGATGCTTACCCCGTTGTCACCTTTGAGACGGACGAGGATATAGCGCAACTCCGGTTTGAAACGGGAGTCAGGACTCATGGAATATCTGTCGCTGACACGTTGAGTGGCTGCCGGTTTCTGCTGGCCATAGGATACAAAGCCGACTGCACTCGTGGCGGAAAGTATTGCTATAATGGCAACAGTCCGAATTCTGAAGATATACGATTTAAGGTCAAGCATAATGGTATTGGTTATATTTGTTGTAGAGTCTGAAATTGTATTGGGTTGTTGTAGGGCTGCTCCCGGAGCAGCCGGAGTTTGCAGTAAATAAGTATGGAGCGGCTGCACCGGAGTGCACCCCTACGAACGGGGGAGTATTTTTCGGGTCAACGTTCGGCGCGAATGGGGTTGTTGAGGAAGTCGGCGTAGGCAAGGGCTATGCCGTCGGCGAGTTCTACAGTGTAGTGCCAGCCGAGAGCTCGGGTTTTGCTTACGTCGAGGAGTTTGCGGGGAGTGCCGTTGGGGCGGGTGGTGTCCCACAGGATTTCGCCCTCGTAGCCTACCACTTTTGCCACCATTTCGGTAAGTTGCTTGATGGTGACTTCTTTGCCGGTGCCGGCATTGACGGTCTCGTTGCCCGAATAGTTGTTCATCAGGAACACGCACAGGTTGGCGAGGTCGTCGACGTAAAGGAATTCGCGCAACGGACTGCCGTCGCCCCAGCATGTCACCGAGGGCGCGCCGGACACTTTTGCCTCATGGAAACGGCGTATTAGTGCCGGAAGCACGTGAGAGTGCTCGGGATGATAGTTGTCGTTGGGACCGTAGAGGTTGGTAGGCATCACGGAGATGTAGTCGGTGCCGTACTGACGGTTGAGATACTCGCAATATTTCAGTCCGGAGATTTTGGCGAGGGCGTATGCCTCGTTGGTCGGCTCAAGCGCCGACGTCAGCAGGCAGTCCTCCTTCATTGGCTGCGGCGCCATGCGGGGATAGATGCACGACGAACCGAGGAACTCGAGTTTACGGCAACCGTTGCGCCATGCAGCGTGTATGACATTCATCTCCAGCATCATGTTCTCATACATGAAATCGGCGAGCGCATTGCTGTTGGCTATGATACCACCCACTTTGGCCGCTGCGAGGAACACGTATTCAGGCCGTTCTTCAGCGAAAAAGCGCTCAACATCGGCCTGACGGCAAAGATCAAGTTCGGCATGGGTGCGCGTTATGATATTGGTATAGCCCTGCCGCTGCAGTTCACGCACTATGGCCGAACCCACCATACCGCGGTGGCCGGCCACATATATTTTTGCGTCGAGGGGCATCATAGGGCAGAGTCCTCCCCGTTTTGTTTGTCAAAGTTGTCGCGAAGATAGAGCTTGTGCACGAAACGCATGTCGTGCTCCACCATAATCCTGACGAGTTCCTCAAACGATGTCTTTGTCGGGTTCCAGCCGAGCAGGTTGCGGGCCTTGGTGGGGTCACCGAGCAGTTGCTCGACCTCGCAGGGACGGAAATATTTCGGATCGACTTCCACGATGACTTTACCGGTGGCCTTGTCGATACCTTTTTCATCTACGCCCTCCCCTTTCCATTCCAGCTCAATGCCTACGTGGCGGAAAGCAAGAGTGGCAAATTCGCGCACGGTGTGCATCTCGCCAGTGGCAATCACGAAATCCTCAGGCTCGGAGTGCTGGAGTATGAGCCACATGCACTCCACATAGTCCTTGGCATATCCCCAGTCGCGGCGAGCATCAAGGTTGCCGAGATAGAGGCGGTCCTGAAATCCCTGCGCTATACGGGCGGCGGCGATAGTGATTTTGCGGGTCACGAAAGTCTCGCCGCGGCGCTCGCTCTCATGGTTGAAAAGGATACCGTTGACGGCAAACATGCCGTAGCTCTCGCGGTAGTTCTTGGTAATCCAGAAACCGTATTGCTTAGCCACACCGTAGGGCGAGCGTGGATAGAACGGAGTAGTCTCCTTCTGGGGCACTTCCTGCACCTTGCCGTAGAGTTCGGATGTGGAAGCCTGATATATCTTTGTTTTCTTCTCCAGACCGAGTATACGCACGGCCTCAAGCAGACGCAACGGACCGATGGCATCGGCGTCGGCGGTAAATTCAGGCACATCGAACGATACCTTCACATGGCTCTGCGCCGCAAGATTGTAGATTTCGTCGGGCTGCACGAGTTGAATGATTCTGACGAGCGACGACGAGTCGGTCATATCGCCCCAGTGGAGGTTGACGAGACGCGACTTCTTCATGTCGCGCACCCACTCGTCAAGATACAGATGCTCGATGCGTCCGGTATTGAACGACGACGAACGGCGCATAATACCGTGAACCTCATAACCTTTCTCAATAAGGAACTCGGCGAGATAACTGCCGTCCTGACCGGTAATACCGGTAATCAATGCCACTTTTTTCATCCGTGTGGAAAAATTGATATATTATTCTTGAAATATTATTCTTTCAGGTAGAGAGTAGTATTGTATAACTACACTACAAATTTACACATTTTTCTGTAATCCGGTATTATTTCACTAAATTTGGAGAGGCGATACCATTTTTTTGGCAGAACTTGTCACAAATAAGTCTGAGTTCCGTCAGATAAGTGAACAGCTTACAAGACGATGACAGCAACAGAGTTTCAATCGATAATCCTGCCGGCCTACGGCGCAATGGAAGCCGTAGCGAAGCGAATGCTTGGCGACGACGCAATCGCCATGGACGCGGTGCAGGACGTCATGCGGACACTTTGGGAAAGCCGTCAACGCATTGTCGGTGTGACAAATGGCGCAGCCTACGCTGTCAGAGCCGTGCGCAACCGTTGCCTCGACATCCTCAGACAGAAGCCGGCAGCCGATTTGACGCCTGTCGACAGCCTGACGGAAGAGCTCGCTGAAGATGACGATGACGACGCCCGACGGATTGATATGCTGCTGAAAGCCATCGACAATCTCGGCGAACCGCGCCAGACGATACTCCGGCTCAGCCTCGAAGGCAAATCGGGAGCCGAGATAGCCCGCAAAGTCAATATGAACGAAGGCACTGTGAGGCAACACCTGTCGCGTTCGCGAAAAGAATTACGCAAACTGATTATCCAATACGAAAATATATGAACCGTACTTCACGACATGACCGAATAAGAAAGCTGATTGCCGACTGGTATGACGGCACGACAAGCGTTTCCGACGAAATGGAAATCAGACAATTTTTCCGTGACGCCGATTTAAACGGACTGCCTGACGACATACGCCGCGAAGCAACCGTATTCCGCGCCGTCGACATGATTTCAGCAGAAAACCCCGACAAGTCGTTGATTGCTGAAATCGAAGCCGAGGCCGGCCGCGAGCGTCATTCACGCCGACTGAAATTGCGGCGTCGCTTGCTGGTGGCAGCGACAACAGTAGCGGCTTCCCTCGCCCTGTTTTTTATTCAGGGGCTGAGACCGGACAACAACGCGACAATTCCGGCAGGCGCCACAATACTGGCATCAGCCGAAGCCGTGCCACCCCAACCCGATGACAGCATCGCCACTGCCCCAAAACCTGAAGCAGACACCGACGCAGAATACACCCCGGCCTCCGTATCGAAACCGAAATCCATCTCTCCCCGCCCATCGCGCCGAAATGAAGCGATTGCCATGACAGCCGACGAAGATGGATACATCTGCATCGACAACCCTGAAGAGGCGGCATGTATACTCACCAAAGTGCAAAAGCGGTATTCACGCGCAGTGGCAATGACGACAAAAGCGTTCTCTGAAACTGAAAACGCGTTTAACAGCACGGAAAATATAATCCGCACCTCTATTGAGAAAAGAAGTTGATAACACAAACTATTAATAATTCCGACTAATACATTTTAATCATGAAATCAAAGATTTTAGTTCTCTTTATGCTGATAATACCTATATTGTCATGCGCTCAGACACGCCTCCTGAATTCACTTCCCACCGGCGACGGAGTCTCCAAAGCCTATATCGGGCCGGCCATGATGAGTATGGCCAAAGGCATGGTGGGAGACTACGGCGCTGAATTCAAGGATATGGTAAAGGATATCAAATCAGTTGAAGTGTATTCATGCGAGAGCAAAAAACTGTTCGACACTGTTGCCGACAAATTCAGCAAACTGCTCGAGTCGCTCAACACCGAGGAACTTGTCTACAGCGAAGAAGACTGTGAGGTTTCACAAATCTATATTGTATCTGACAACAATAACGAGCCTACCGCAATGCTGATTTATAATTCCGACAAAGATTTCGATGAAATCAACATAGTGGTTATCCACGGAAAAATAATCAAGGGAGCCCTACCCGGTGCAACCGATTAGCCGACGCTAAATAAAACGCAAAACGGTTCAACGATATGCATTACCATAATCGTTGAACCGTTTTTCCACGTATCCTGCGTCCTTAGAGCCGGTTCGACAATAAATGTTAAACGCAGAGCGGTCAATCGTCGAGCGATGTTCTTCAGGCTTTGAGGGAGCGATGGGGCTCCATCGTGACCGAAAAGCCTGAAGAAGAGCGCCGGCGAGTGACCGAGGCGAAGGTAACTTTGTCCGGGATAGCGCTGTAAAATCAGAGGCATGGAAATGTTTGAATTATCTTGTATATCTCAGCATAAACAGAATTGATGCCAGATATATTGTCGAACCGGCTCTTAGTCATTTTCCAACAAATCATATCCGGAAATCGACCAATCCGCCACGATAATCTACATCTACAAAACATCTACATGCGCCGCATCTCCTAATTATCAAGAAAATACGGCGCAATAAAATATCTATCAAAAAGAGTTGAAAACACCCTGTCTACACAGGCGGCATCATTCAGCGGAATTGAACCACTGATAGTCCGACGGGGTGTCTTCTGCAATTCCGGTGCCGAGTTCGCCGGCATATTCCTCGTCGTGCTGCGAGCGGTCAAGACCGATTTCCTCGCTATGGCGCGACACTCGCATCGGTATCATCTTGTTGGTGACCCAGTAGATGGCGTAGCTCATAATGAACGTATAGGCACAGACTCCGGCGAGCACAAGTATGTGGTTCCAGAAAAATGTGGAGCGGGACACCCCTTCCATACCGTTACCGGCAAAGAAATCATAGGCAAATATACCGGTCAGCACAGTGCCGATGATACCGCCGAGGCCGTGGGTGGGAAACACATCGAGAGCGTCGTCGAAAAGATTGCTTGATTTCTTCCACGTCACAGCGAGGTTGCAGCAGATAGTGATGACGAACGATATGAAAACCGACTCGCCCACGGTGACCCATCCCGCGCATGGTGTGATTGCCACCAGACCGACGACGGCTCCGATTGCGGCACCCATAGCCGAAGGTTTATGACCGCGCAAGGCATCAAACACCACCCATGTCACCATAGCGGTTGCAGCTGCAGTGTTGGTGTTGAGGAATGCCGAAAGCGCCACCCCGTCGACTGCAAGCGAACTGCCGCCGTTAAATCCGAACCACCCGAGCCATAACAGCGCAGCACCCAGTAGCACAAAAGGCACATTGGCAGGCTTGGAATTTTCAGTCGACGAACGGCGCCCGAGAAACATCGCCCCGGTCAGAGCCGCAATTCCCGATGCGGCATGGACCACAATCCCCCCGGCAAAATCATGTACATGCAGTCTTCCGAAAAGTCCCTCGGGATGCCAGGTGCAGTGGGCGAGCGGACAGTATACAAGCACAATCCATATCATCATGAAAACGAGATAGCCCGAAAAACGTACGCGCTCGGCGAACGAACCGGTAATCAGCGATGGAGTGATAATGGCGAATTTCATCTGAAAAAGAGCGAAGAGCACCAGAGGTATGGTGGTTGTCACCGCTCCGATTTCACTTGCAGCCTCACCGTTGGTGCCCGTCACATTGCCGACTCCGACGTTGCTGAACAGGAAGAAGTCGCAGGGATTGCCTATCACGCCGCCGATATCGTTGCCGAAAGCGAGCCCGAAACCGAACACCACCCATATCACACTGACAAAACCCATCACTATAAAACTCTGCAACATAGTGGAGATAACATTTTTCGCACGCACCATACCTCCATAGAAAAATGAAAGTCCCGGTGTCATCATCAGCACGAAAATCGTGGCTGTTATCATCCACGCTATGTTGGCGAACAAACTGGAACCGGCAAGGTCATACAAACCCTCGGCCGGAGACACAAACAATCCGATGACACTGACCGCCAATATCGCGGCAAACAGTATAATCCATCTTTTCTTTACTCTTTTACCTTTTACTGTAAGCATTGGAATATCTTGTTTAAATTACACATATATCGAATAAATGACAATACTTTTGTCAAGCGCAAAACAAATCATCAAGACATATTCCTATAATTTCAACCACAAAGTAAGCATTTAGATATTTAATACGCAAATATTTTGACATTTTTCTTTTATAATATTTAAATTAATATCATTTGTACTATTTTTATTCTCAGCATCAACATTCCGACATTTTGACCAATTTTAGGGTATACGCCCACATGCATCCATAAATTATAAATGACTAACTTTGCAGTTGTCAAACATTTGCACACAATAGTTACATTTCACAATGAAAAGGTATATTTTCACAATAGCGGTTTCGGCTATAGTTTCAATGACAGGATGCCGTCACAATGATAACGGCGACAATATTGCAATCCAGCCGGTAAAGACATGTTCACCGGTGGCGACACAAAGCGGGTCGCGACTGATATTTCCGGGAAAGACAGTAAGCGACGACAAGGTGTACACGGCGTTTAAAGTGGCCGGCCGAATAGCCTCGCTAAACGTGAAAGAGGGTGACCGGGTTAAGGCCGGACAGACCATCGGACGCCTTGACGATACCGATTACCGCGTGGCGCTCGATGCGGTGGAAGCCGAGTACAACTCCGTGCGCAGCGAAGCCGAACGTGTCATAGCTCTTTATAATGAAAACGCCACTACATCGGTGGCCCACGATAAAGCCGTGTACGGGCTGCAACAGATTACCGCCAAACTGCAGCATGCCCGCAACCAGCTTAACGACACACGTCTGACCGCTCCCGCATCGGGCGAGATAAAGAAGATACTGCGCCACGCCGGAGAAGTGGTGGGAGCCGGCACGCCGGTGCTCGAGATTGTCGACAACAGCACTCCGCTCGTCGAGATAAAGATACCGGCGGCTGCGTTCGCCCGCATCAAGGACTACACAAGCTATACGTGCACGTTTGACGTCTATCCCGGAAAGACATTCTCGCTCCGGCCGTTCGCCGAGCAGAGCGTAGCCAACGCCAACCAGCTCTACACGATAAAACTGGCGTTCGACAACACCGACATGCCGCTACCGTCGGTAGGAATGTCGACAACGGTGGAGATGCGCACCGACAGCGACAGCAGCGACAGTGACAGCAGCCTGTGGCTTGTGCCCTCGACAGCACTTGCCGGCACCGGCGACAAGACATATATATACACAATAGCAGCCGACAGCATCGTTCACATGACTGAGGTCGGAGTCGTCAGACTGACACGCGACGGCGAGGCTGAGATTTCATCAGCGTCTCCCCTCGACGGCGCCATGATAGTGGCTGCAGGCGCCGGCAACCTCCGCGACGGCGTCAAGGTCAAGCCGTTGCCGCAGACATCACCTACCAACGTAGGCAACCAGTTGTAACGCACATGCCATCCAATCAGTCAACCGAAAAAAATTATGAAATTCAATCTTAGCAAATGGGCATTCGACAACAGTAAGCTTGTGCAGTTTCTGGTCGTAGTGCTGGTGGTGGGAGGCTTATTCTCAGCCTGGGCCATGAGCAAGCTCGAAGACCCTGAAATAAAAGTAAAACTGTCGGTAGTGGCGACAGTCTATCCCGGAGCGTCGGCCCATCAGGTGGAACTTGAGATAACCGACCCGCTTGAAAAGGCAATCCGCTCGATAAGCAATGTAAGTTCGGTGGAAAGCACCTCGATGAACGACCTTTCCATCATCAACGTGGAGTTGCAGTCGACAGTCAGGGACGAGGACGTGGAGCAATGCTGGGACATGCTGCGCCGCAAGGTAAGCGACTGCGCCGCCACATTGCCTCCCGGAGCTCAGACCCCTATGGTACAGGAGGATTTCAGCAACGTCTACGGCCTTTTCTACGCCATGACAGCCGAAGGCTTCTCTCCCCGGGAGATGGAGGACTACGCACAGCTGATACGCCGCTCCATCCTCGACCTCGACGGAGTCGACAAGGTGCAGCTCTACGGAGTGCCGACAGAAGCCATCAACATATCGCTCAACCGCGACCGCATGGCCAACCTCGGAGTAAAACCGCTTGAGGTCATCTCCACCCTCAACAACCAGAACGACGTCACCTACGCCGGATATTTCGACACCCCCGAGCAACGCATACGTGTCAATGTCACCGACCGCCTCAACTCTGTGGAGGCCATAGGCGACATGCTGCTTGCCGGACACGAGGACGACCGCCTGCACATCCGCGACATCGCCGAAGTGGAACGCACCCTTGCCTCGCCGCAGCGCAACCGTCTGCTGCGCGACTCGGTGACCTCGATAGGCATCCTTGTGTCGGGACGCCACGGCTCCGACATAGTCAAAGTGGGCAAAGAGGTCGATGACCTGCTCGCACAGCTACGCCGCGACCGCCTGCCTGCGGGTATCGAGGTGCACAGCGTGTTCAACCAGCCCGAACGTGTCACCGACGCGCTCACCACATTTTTCGTCAATCTGATTGAGTCGGTGGCGATTGTCGTGCTCATACTCATGCTCGCGATGGGTCTGCGCAGCGGCGTGATGATAGGCATCTCGCTTGTGACAATCGTATTGGGGTCGTTTCTTTTCCTGTTCAACTTCGGCGGCACGATGCAGAGGGTGTCGCTCGGTGCGTTCATTCTTGCGATGGGCATGCTCGTCGACAATGCCATCGTGATTATTGACGGCATCCTTGTCGACCTCAAGCGCGGAGTGCCCCGCCGCGAAGCTCTGACCGGCATCAGCGCCCGCACGGCGATGCCCCTTCTCGGCGCCACCCTGATTGCCATTCTTGCGTTCCTGCCAATATTCCTGTCGCCCGACACCACCGGCATATATGTGCGCGACCTCTTCATCGTACTGGCCGTATCGCTGCTGCTGAGCTGGGCGCTCGCCCTGCTGCATGTGCCGCTGATGGCCGACCGATATCTGAAAGGGAAAGCCGTGTCGGACGCGGAAGGTGACTTATATAAAGGCCGGGCCTACCGCTGGCTGCGGGCCTTGGTGACAAAGGCAATCAGACATAAATATGTGACCGTAGGAATAATGGCGGTACTGCTGGTGCTGTCGATGGTCGGATTCAGCTTCGTAAAGCGCGGTTTCTTCCCCGATATGGCCTATGACCAGCTGTATATGGAATACAAACTTCCCGACGGCACATCGCCCGAACGCGTCGGAAAAGACCTTGCCGAAATCGAGGCATACTTCAAGACTCTGCCCTATGTCAGGAATATAACCACATCGATAGGAGGCGCTCCGGGGCGCTACAATCTCGTGCGTTCGATACCGACACCCAATCTGGCGTACGGCGAACTTATCATCGACTTCACTTCGACCGATGAGCTCAGCGACCATATCGAAGAGATGCAGCAATATGTATCGGACAACTATCCCGAGGCATACGCCAAACTCAAACGCTACAACCTGATGTTCAAGAAATATCCCATCGAGGCGCAGTTCACAGGCCCCGACCCGGCAGTGCTGACCGCGCTTGCCGACTCGGCGCAGCGCATCATGGAGCAGTTGCCGCAGGTGCGACTCATCACACGCGACCTTGAGCCGCAGGCGCCGGTGCTTCAGGTGGAATACAACCAGAACGCGGCACGTATGTCGGGACTGAGCCGAAAGGATGTAAGCCTCTCGATGCTGACAGCCACGGGAGGAGTGCCTATTGCCACACTGTTTGACGGCACCCACCCCACCCCGATTTATCTCAAACAGACCGGAACCGACCACGGCATGATTGAGGACATAGAGAATATTTCCGTATTCTCCACATTGCCCGACGTGAGCGCCCTGGCCGATGAAGAGGTGATTTCAAGCATGGCGACGGGAGTTATTGACAAGGACATGCTTATCGACCGGCTGATGTCGACCACACCGCTGACGCAGGTGACCGACGGAGTCGCCGTGGAATGGGAAAATCCCGTAATACCGCGCTACAACAGCCAGCGGTCGGTAAGGGTACAGGCGTCACCCGCCCCCGGCATAGAGACCGAAAAAGCCCGCCAGGCAGTAGAGGATGCCCTTTCGGCTATCGAACTGCCAACAGGCTACGCGCTGTCATGGCAGGGGGAGAAGGCTGCCTCAGATCAGTCGATGCGCTACCTTTTCCAGAATTTCCCGCTTGCAATCATTCTCATGATAGCGCTGCTGATAATGCTTTTCAAGGATTACCGCAAGCCGTTGATAATATTCTGCACCATCCCGATGGTGGTTGTAGGCATAGTCATAACCATGATTATAACCGGCAAGACATTTGATTTTGTGGCGATAGTGGGCACACTCGGCCTCATAGGCATGGTAATCAAGAACGGCATTGTGCTGATGGACGAAATATCGCGTCTGCTCGGCGAGGGCATGGAACGCAACAAAGCGCTAATACAAAGCTCTGTCAACCGACTGCGAGCCGTTTCTCTTGCCGCCCTTACCACAATTCTCGGCATGCTCCCGCTGCTCTCCGACTCGATGTTCGGCTCCATGGCGGCGGCCATCATGGGCGGCCTGTTGTTCGGCACTGTCATCACCCTGGTATTCGTGCCGGTGTTATATTCACTGTTTTTCCCGATAAAGAAATGAGACACAAGATAACCGCAATCATTTTAGCCGTCGTATCGGCCGGAGCATCGGCCGACGTGCTGTCGGTCGACGACTGCATCGACATGGCACTCTCGTCAAACAATGCCATCAAAGCTTCGGAGTTCCGGATATCCCAGGCAAGATATATGGTAAAAAGTCTGCGCGCCAACTATTTCCCCGACATAAGCGCTTCGGCTACCGGGCTTTACAGCAATGCCCGCGGCAGCTACAGCATCGAGGGGGGCAACCTGCCGGTATTCACGGTCGATGCCGCCGGCGCTCCCGTCCCGTCGGGCAGTTTCGCATACTTTCCGGGGATAGGTCTCGATTATAAAATCGGGCCGATGTTCACCGCCGGAGTGGAGGTGACGCAGCCGATATATATGGGCGGAAAAATCAGAAGTTCGGTAGCGGTGGCCGGACACAAGGCCGACATGGCCGAGGCTTCCCTCGAAATGACCCGCGACGAAGTAATCACGGCCGTCACCACCGCCTATGCCGACGTTGTGAAAGCGCAACAGCTTCTTGAAGTGGCAAAGTCCTACAAGAGCGTGGTACTGGAACTCCAGGCCAACGTCGAGAGCGCCATCTCCCACGGCATGCGCCACAACAATGACCGGCTCAAAGTATCGGTACGCATCAACGAGGCCGACCTCAACATACTGCGCGCCCGCAACGCCATACGCCTTGCGAAAATGAACCTTTGCCGTATCACGGGGCAATCGATGGTGACCGACTTCGACGTCGTCGACAAATTTCCCGAAGTGGCGGTGCCGGCGGCAATCGACAGCCCCGAGGCCATATATGACCGTCCGGAGTGGCATGCGCTCCGGGCCAATGAGCTTGCCCTGAAATCGCAAATTGACCTGGCCCGCAGCGAATTGCTTCCGCAGGTGGCGATGAAAGCGGGGTATTCCTACAATTACGGACTGGAAATCAACAAGTCGACGCTGTTTGACCGCGGTGCGTTCGCGGTTATGCTCAATGTCACTGTCCCGATTTACCATTTCGGGGGAAGAAGCGCCAAGGTCAACGCCTCGCGTGAGCAATTGCGCCAATCGCAAGCCGAAATGCGCGACAAGGAGGAACTTCTTACCCTCGACCTGCACCGCTCCTACTCAAATCTCGAGGAGGCATCTGCCGCACTCAGACTATCGGAGACGTCGGTGGAACAGGCGGCTGAGAACATGCGACTGAGCCGCGTAATGTTTGACAACGGCATGGAGACTCTCAGCGACTATCTCGAAGCACAACTGCTATGGAACCAGACATGCCAGCAGCATGTGGAAGCGGGCTTCTCGCTGTATACGGCACACATAGCCTACCTGCGGGCATGCGGAAAACTGTAATACAATCAGAAAAACGGTATTACTGTAAAAAATCAGAAAACGTAGCCGATCGACAAAGTAACTGTCGCTGACGAATAACTCTTCACAAGAGTGCCCTTGGCCTCCAACGCGAGTTTGAGCGTGGGAGAAACCCGATATTCCAGACCGGCACCGGCATTAAACCCGAAACGGTTCTTGCGCGAGGTGACATCTCCGTTGCCGTCGGACGAACTGTCGCTGATATCGGGGTCGTCGTTATGGTGGTAGTTCCAGCTGGTATAATTCAGACCGGCAAGCGGATAGAACACAAACGCGCCCGAACCTCCGAAATGTATCGGGAACTGACCGTTGCAGTTGATTGACAACGCGTCGGTGTCATTGCGCCGGAATATATAGTCGATATTGGGAGCAAGACGGAAATGGGGTGCAAACTCATGCTGGAACCACAAGCCTGCTGCAGGCGAGGAATTTCGTGTGTTAAAACCGACTCTGATACCCATCGAATTTTCACGCGCACTGACCGACGGGATAGCGAGCGAGGCAAAAGCTACAAAAGAAACAATCCTGGTAAATTTCATAAATAGGAAAATAGAAAAAATTTGAGTTGGAGATTGCTGACATCAACGCCATGTCTCCGCCCGCACCCTGCAAAGTTATACAAAAACTTCTTTCCCCACAAAAAAAACAGCACTGCCGCGTCATCGCAGACCCGGACTTCCTTTCCGGCTTCGGCTAAAATCTCTATATTAAAGGCACTACCCTATTTTTGCGGGATAAGTTGATGGGTGTTATTGGAAAAATGAGTAACTTTGTATGCTTTGCCGGAATGTAACTGCGATCTGAACCGGCGGCATGGATTCTTGTAATGAAGATTGGGAAAATATTCAAGATAATACGTGGTGTTCTGATGACCGGCATAGCGCTTGCGGTCATTTTGCCGGCACTGCTTTATGTGGCGCTTTCATTGCCGTGGATACACGATGCCATACGCCAGAAGTGCGAGAATGTCATGAGCGAGAAGCTTGGCGCTGACGTCATAATCAAAGACCTCGGCATCAGGCCGTTCAACCGTGCCACAATACGCGGAGTCGCGATTGTCAACGCCGGAGACACACTGATGACAGCCGACCGCATCGGAGCCGGAATAAACATCTACGAGCTGCTCATGCATGGCAACATCGCCATAGACTATGCCGAGCTTACCGGCGCCGACATCAGGCTGCGCAAAGACACCCCCGAGTCGCCGCTCAACATTCAGCCTGTAATCGACGCCCTTTCAGGGAAAGACCGGGACAAAGAGCCTGCAAAATTTGATTTGCGCATCAACACCGTGGTGGTGCGCACGTCAACCATAAGCTACGACGTGGCATCGGCTCCATATAAAGAGCCGGGAGAATTTGACCCCGACCACATGAAAATCGACAACCTCAGAGCCGACCTCAACATTCCGCGTCTGAGCAATGACGACATACGCATCAATCTGCGCCGTCTCGCTTTCGCCGAGCAGTCGGGGCTTGAGGTCACCGATTTCCGGTCGCAGTTCCAATATTCGCCTGAAGAAATCGGATGGAAAAACATGGTCATAGAAATGCCCGGCACAAAAATAGAGCCTGTCGACCTTAAAGAATCGATATCATCAATCGGTGGCATAGCGACCGGCCTGTCAGGCCGCATGCTCGGCATCGGGTTTAAGCCCGGGAGCCATATCTATCTGCCGGCTATCGCGCCTCTGATGCCCGCGCTACGTGATTTCGACACGACTGTCAATTTCGACATAGATATAGAAGCCGGGCCGAGACGCATCAACCTCAACAAAGTCAACATCACAGACAGTACCGGAGAGCTCGCATTGATGCTGCAGGAAGGGTTTGTCGACAATCCGCTCGACACCCGTAAACTCCATTACAAAATCGACGACCTGTCGTTAAGAATAGGAGGAAAAGCATACGCCATGCTTGCCGACAGCAATTTCCCCCAACTGAAGATGCTCAACCTTCCCCACGGCCTGACTCTCAAGGGGAGTGCCGAAGGCAATGCAACTTCAGGCCGGGCAAACGCCGACGCCAGATTTGACAACGGTGCGGTCTCAGCTGTAACGGCTTATACAAAACCCGACGACAATACACCCCTGTCAGCGAAATTCGACGTCACAGCCAGAAACGTAGACCTCCGTGAAGCACTCGGACGCAACGACCTCGGCATGCTCAACGGCAATATAAAGGGAAATGCCACGCTCGCCGGCAGAAGGAGCAAAGCACATATCGACGGATACATATCGGAATTCACATTCCGCGGACACAACTACTCGCATCTGAAAGCGGCGCTCGACTACAAGGCCGGTGCAATCGACGGTAAAGCCACGCTCGCCGATGACGGCGGCAATATCGACATCGCCCTCAACGGAGTGATAACCCCTGGAAAGGAAAGCATGAAAATCGCCGCTTCTCTCGACAATGTAAATCTTCACGCGCTAAATCTCACCGACCGTCTCGAAGACTGTCTCATCAGTGCGCGTATCGATGCCGACGTTGCCGGCGCACTCCCCGACCGCGCCGACGGCACAATAGGCATACACAGGCTCAGCATCCTTTGTCCAGGACAAGACAAATCGCTTACTTTCGACAATATAACCCTCATAAGCGAAGCATCCGAACTGCCGCGGCGTCTGGAACTTGAAAGCGACATAATAAACGGCGACATAACCGGAGACTTCCGTCTGTCCACACTTGTGCCGGCCCTGCGCGGCCTCGCCTTGCAGGCGTTCCCTACACTCGGCGGCACGCAGACTACGGCAAAAGGACATTATCCGGCCGACGACTCAGGAAACGATTTCGACTTCAGTTTCACCCTCGACAATCTCGACAGCCTGTCGGACTTCTTCAACCTCCCGGTATATGCCATTTATCCGGTGGTGATTGACGGCAACTTCGACGCCTCCGCATCACAGGCGTCACTTACGGTCGACGCACCATATATGCGTCAGGGCAACAAACTCATAGAGGGGACTCAACTCACTGCCTTCATCGACGGCACGGCAGGCACCGACCGCATGGCGTTCAACACCTCGTTCCCCTCCAAGGACGGCATGACAGCCGTCACTCTCGCCATGCAGGCCAAAGACAATATCGTAGACACAGACATAAAGTGGAAAATCGACCGGCAGCGTGACTATAGCGGAGCCGTATCGATGTCAACACTTCTCGACAAATACGCCGGCGAACTGAACACCTACACCGACATTCACCGCTCGACAATGACATTCAATGACTCGGTCTGGACCATCTCTCCGGCAATGATTGTCACCAACGGCACATCAAAAATCCGATTGTCAGACATCAACGCAAGCCGCAGCAACCAGTTCGTCAAGATTGACGGCACAATATCGCATGACCCCGACGACATGGTTAAGATTGACGTGCTCAACCTCAGCCTCGACTACATATTCGAGGCCATCGGAATTGACAAAGTGATGCTCGGAGGCGATGCCACCGGCATGCTCACCGCATCCGACCTGCTGTCCGGCTCGCCGCATCTGTCGACCGACGGCATCCACGTCACAGACATAAGCTACAACCGCTGCGTGCTTGGCGACGCCGATGTTCTGTCATGGTGGGACAACGACCTGAAAGCCGTTGCCATCGACGGCACCATACATCAGGACAACGGCAAGACGGCGAAAGTGGAAGGCGAGATTTTCCCGCTCAGTTCGTCGCTCGACATTCGCTTCAAGACCGATGAGACCCCTGTCGGATTTATGGAAGAATACATGAAGGCGTTCGCATCCGACGTCAGCGGGCTCGGCTCGGGTTCGGCCCGCATATACGGCACATTCTCCGACATCGACATGGAAGGCGACATCTACGTAAAGGATCTGCGTCTGAAACTCAACTTCACAAACACCTACTTCACCGCATCCGACTCCATCAAAATCACGCCCGGAATAATAAAACTTCAGGATATCGCCCTCAGCGACCCCTACGGCAACACGGCAAAACTCAACGGCACGGTCTGCCACGAGTTTTTCAGAAACCCGACATTTGATTTCGCTGTAACCGACGCTCGCGGCATGCTTGTGTATGACGAGAGCCCGAAGCAGAACGCCGACTGGTACGGCAAGATATTCGTCAACGGCGGAGCAACAGTCAAAGGTGAGCCGGGCGTAGTCAAAATCGATGTGGAGGCAACCACTACAGCAGGCTCCACTTTCTCATTCGTGCTGTCGGAACTCGAAATAGCCGACGAATACACATTCCTGACATTCCGCGACAAGGATGCCCCCGTGGTGGAAGAGGAGGTCAAAATCGACGAACGTATGGGCGCCGTAGAGCATCTGCGCGCCCTGCTCAACAAACCGGCCGATGAAGAATCGTCGGACTATATCATCGAGTTGCGCGTAAACATTACACCCGAAGCGGAAATAATACTGGTAATGGACCCCGTCGGCGGCGACCGCATACGCTCGCACGGACAAGGCAACATGCGCATGGTATACACCTCGGCCGACAACGACCTGCGCATGTTCGGAACATACACCCTCGACCGGGGCACGTACAACTTCACGCTGCAGGACATCATAATAAAGGATTTCATAATCAACTCCGGAAGCCAGATTGCGTTTACCGGCGACCCGCTGACCGCCCGCCTCAACATCGAGGCCATCTACCCTCTCAATGCCAACCTCAGCGACCTCGACGAGTCGTTCCTGCAGGACAAGGAGCTGAACCGCACCAATGTGCCGGTCCACGCCGTGCTTAAGGTCAGAGGCGACATACAGCAACCCGAGATAAGTTTCGACCTTGCATTCCCGACGCTCACCTCCGACACCTACCGCAAGGTGCGCTCCATAGTGAGCACCGAGGAGATGATGAACCGGCAGATAATATATCTGCTCGCCCTCAACCGCTTCTACACCCCCGACTACATGGCGTCGACCACCAAGGGCAACGAGCTGTTCTCCGTGGCTTCGTCGACCATCTCGTCGCAGCTGAGCAACATACTTGGACATCTGAGCGACAACTGGAGCGTGTCGCCCAACTTCCGCAGCGACCGCGGCGACTTCTCCGACATGGAAGTCGATGTGGCTCTGTCAAGCCGACTGCTCAATAACCGCCTGCTCCTCAACGGCAACTTCGGCTACCGCGACAATCTGATGAACTCCAACCAGTTCATAGGCGACTTCCAGATTGAATATCTCCTAAACCGTTCAGGCTCGATAAGGCTCAAGGCCTACAATTTCTACAACGACCAGAACTACTATCTGCGCACTGCCGACACGACACAGGGCGTAGGTGTGATGTTCAAGAAAGACTTCGACAACATTTTCTCATTCCTGCGTGCGTGGAGAAGGAAGAAACCGACGACGGGAACCGACGGAGACAAAGACAATGATAAGGACAGTGACAGGGATACAGACAGCACGGCTGCCGACGATAAGGATGACGTGCAGCATGACCGTACGCCTTTCCGACCGACAGCGCCGGCCGACACGACCGTGCACGCCGGCGACTCCACGGCACGTCCGGTTCCGCTTCTGCAGTTCAAAAATCAATAAACGATTGTAAAACAGACAAACAGCATCATAAAATGAGCGTAACAATACTTGGTATAGAATCGTCATGCGACGATACGTCGGCGGCTGTAATCCGCGACGGGATATTGCTTTCCAACGTCATAGCATCACAGAGCGTGCATGAGGAATACGGCGGCGTGGTGCCCGAACTCGCATCGCGCGCCCACCAGCAGAACATCGTTCCGGTGGTCGACACGGCTCTCAGACGTGCCGGCATCGCGGCCACCGACCTTAGCGCCATCGCCTTCACCCGCGGACCGGGACTGCTCGGCTCGCTTCTTGTGGGCACATCGTTCGCCAAAGGCATGTCGCTCGGCCTGCGGATTCCGCTGGTCGATGTCAACCATCTGCACGGCCACGTGCTGTCGCATTTCATACGCCGCCAGGCCGACGACGCAGTCCCCGAATATCCCTTCCTCTGCCTGCTGATTTCGGGCGGTAACTCACAGATTATCCTTGTCAGGAACTACAACGACATGGAGATTCTCGGACGCACCATCGACGACGCCGCCGGCGAAGCCTTCGACAAGTGCGCAAAGGTGATGGGTCTGCCCTATCCCGGCGGCCCGCACATCGACCGCCACGCGGCCAACGGCAACCCTGACCGCTTCAAATTCGCCAAACCGCATATCCAGGGCTACGACTACAGCTTCAGCGGACTGAAGACATCGTTCCTCTACACACTGCGCGACAACGTGGCCCTTGACCCCGACTTCATAAGCAAGAACATCGACGACCTCGCCGCCTCGCTGCAGCGCACCATCATCGACATATTGCTCAACAAACTCGACAAAGCCGTAAAGGCCACCGGTGTAAAGACCGTGGCGATAGGCGGAGGCGTATCGGCCAATTCAGGCATACGCGCAGCGATAGCCGACTATTGCGAGCGCCGTCACCTCAAGGCTTTCATCCCCGAACGCGTATTCACCACCGACAATGCCGCCATGGTGGCCATTGCCGGCTATTTTAAATATCTCGACCGACAATTCTGCGCATACGACGCGGCTCCGTTCGCCCGCGTCGGCGTATAGACCGACATATGATTTCCGTTATAATTCCGGCCTACAATGTAGAGCGATATATAGGCGACTGCCTCGACTCGGTATTGTCGCAACAAGGAGTCGACATGGAGATAATTGTTGTCAACGACGGTTCAGCCGATGCAACGATGTCAGTAATCGACGCCTATGCATCGCGCCATGCATGTATAAAAGCCGTCAGCAGCGAACACTCCGGGCCCTCGGCGGCACGCAATCTGGCGCTTGGTCTTTGCCGTGGCGAATGGATTGCGATGGTTGACGGCGACGACATACTCGCGCCCGGCGCACTGAAACTGATGCTCGACATCGCCTCTGCCAACGGCAACATCGACATTGTGGCGGGACGATACCGGGATTTCACCGACCCCCTCAGCCTCGCTGACCGTAGCGGAATGCACACGGCACGCATACTTTCAGGACAGGAAGCGGCCGAAATCATGCTTTATCAGAATGCGCCGCACACCATCAATCCGTCGCTATGGGGCAAGCTCTTCAGAAGCAGCGTATGGCGCGACAAACGCCTTACCGAAGGGCTCATATACGAGGATCTGGAATTAGTGCCGCAACTTTGTGCCGCGACAGCGCGGATAGCCGTAACCGATGACATTGTCTACGGTTACCGCCGCAACGCTAACAGTCTCATGCACACATTTTCCGAAAAGCGTCTTGACGCGCTTAAAGTGACAGCGCATCTGTGCGAACGCTTTTCCACCGACCCGAAATTGCACAAAGCGGCTCTCTCCCGACACTTCAGCGCCGCCTTTAATCTCTGGCTCCTCATGGTCGTCAACCACGCCGGCATGCCTCGGGAGGTTGCACGCTGCCGCAAGATAATACGCCGGCTTGCCAAGAGCCAGCTTTTCGGACGCAAGATCCGGCTCAAAAACCGCGTCGGCGCACTGCTGCAGTATTTCCCCTTTATTTTCAAATCATCACTCATCTGTAAAAAATTACTGGCAAAATGAAAACAGCAATCATAGCAATAGGCGACGAACTGCTTATCGGGCAGGTTGTCGACACCAATTCCGGCGCCATAGCGCGCATGATCGACCCCGCAGGCTGGAGCGTGGAGTATGTAAAGGTAATCCACGATGACGCCGACGCGATAACAGCAGCCGTCGACGAAGCATTTTCGGCCGCCGACGTTGTGCTCACCACCGGCGGGCTCGGTCCTACAAAGGACGATATCACGAAACTCACTCTCTGCCGGTATTTCGGAGGTGAACTGCGCCACGACGAGTCGGTGCTCGACAACATCAAGGAGGTGTTCGCCAAACGAGGCATACAGCTCAACCCGCTGACCGAAGCACAGGCTCTGGTGCCGACATCGTGCCGCGTGATACAGAACCGCGTCGGCACGGCGCCCATCATGTGGTTCGAACGCCCCGACGGAAAGGTGCTTGTGTCGATGCCGGGGGTGCCGTTCGAGACATTGCAGATGTTTCAGGCGGAGGTATTCCCGCAACTGCTGACAAAATTTCACAGCGACGAACATATCGCCCACCGCTGCGTCATCGTCGAAGGCCTTACGGAATCAAAGGTGGCCATGCAGCTCGACGAATGGGAAGAAGCGCTCCCCGATTTCGTCCATCTCGCCTATCTTCCCAAACCGGGCATAATACGCCTGCGCCTCGACGGACGCCATGCCGACGAAGCGCTGCTGCAATCTACACTCGACCGTCTCCACGACGAACTGTGCCACCGTTTCGCCGACCACCTGCTGGCCGACGACGACATGACACCCGAGCAATCGCTTCTGCAACGCCTGCGGGCAAAAGGATATACCGTTGCCACGGCCGAGAGCTGCACCGGAGGCAACATCGCGCACCGCATCACGGCTATTGCCGGCTGCTCCGACTGCTACTACGGCTCCGTTGTGTCATACGACAACAAGATAAAAATCAATCTGCTCGGCGTCGGGCAGGCATCAATCGAAGCTCACGGCGTGGTAAGCGAACAAGTCGCCGCACAGATGGCCGAAGGCGCCCGCAAAGCAATCGGCACTGACTGCGCGATTGCCACCTCGGGCATCGCAGGGCCGTCGGGAGCCACACCGGGCAAGCCGGTAGGAACCGTGTGCATAGCCATATCCACCCCGACGCGCACCGTCACCGCCACCTACCACTTCCCCGGCACGCGCGACCGTGTCATAGACCGCGCCTCAACCACCGCCCTCACCCTCCTGGCTATGGAACTGAAATAATGCGGTAGCCGCCCCCACTTCAATCGCCGAACATTATCCTGACCACTATGAAAAAACTGACTCTATTCATATCGCTTGCCGCGGCCTTAATGGTGATGATTATGCCATCGGGCTGCCACCATAAGACCGCGGCATGGAACGAGATGGACATTGCTGAAAATCTCATTGAGACACAACCCGACACCGCATTGTCGATATTGTCGGCGATTGACAAGTCGCACCTCGGCGACAAGGAGGAGCGCGCCCGTTACGCCCTGCTTATGTCGATGGCTCTGGACAAAAACTACATCGACACCACATCGTTTGCTGTCCTCCAACCTGCCATAGACTACTACCTCAAGCACGGCACCCCCGATGAAAAATTGCGCACGCTCTACTACCAAAGCTGTATCTACCGCAACCGCAGCGACGACGGCAACGCAATGGCCTCATGCATCGAAGCACTCGACCTCGAAGACGTGACCGACACCTTGGTGCTTGCGCGTACGCTCGTTGGACAGGGTATTTTATACCATAAGCAATACAAGCTTGATGAATTTGCTGAAAATAATCTGAGAGCCGCGACTTTATATTGTGATGCCGGGAATTATCAACCTGCAATCAGATGTTATGCCAAAGCACTTAACGAGACTGTAATCTTGAGAAATAAGTCAAGAGCCGACAGTATTGTCAAAATATGCTTGCCTCTTATTGAGAGTAATCCGGATATGGAGGAATTCTTCAATTGTAGTTACCTATCATATTTAATCAAATACGGGACAGTCAATGAATTCTTAAACTTGGCAAGGGAACTTTACCAATACGACTTACCAAATGATACGAAACTCGACATTGCGAGAGGATATGCTTCAAAAGTAAATATTGATACAGCATTGTCGCTTCTTGACCATATTGATATAACCCCGACCACTGCAGACTCATTAAAATATTATGCCGTGGTATCCGATATACATGAAACCGCAAGACATCCGGATAAAGCCCTGGACGCTTATAAAAAGTATATGTATGTAGCTGAGCGTTTTCATGTCAGGATGTTCTCTAATGACCTCCTCTTTGCCGAGAAAAAGCATCAGTTGGAAATATCAAACTTCATCAAAACTCAAAAGAGTGACAAAATAATCAAATACAGTCTGTTCGCTGTAATTTTCATGATGGCTATCGCCGGAATAATTATTTACCGGTATTACAAAATCCGTACTAAACGAATGATGGCCGAACAGGAGAATTTGAAACTGAAATTGGAGAAGCATGTAGCCGAACTTGAACTTAACATCTTGAGATTGGAAAAATCAGAACTTGAAAGCGAGCGCAATAACTTGAAAATTTTGTTGCAGAAACATCAGGGACTTGATGAACCCGTTCAGAATGTAATAAAGCATCGCCTTAACATGCTTAACAGTCTCCTCGCAAAAGAAATCTCCGACAATGAATCACATGCTGCGGCCTATACAAAATGGATTGAACACATACGCAAAAACAAAGAGGAATTTCTGGACTCCACACGCATAGCCCTTACAGCATCCTACCCTGCCTTCATGAAGTGTCTTGAGACCTGCGGCCTTACCGATGATGAAATCAAATACGTATGTCTGTACGCTATCGGACTTAAAGGCAAAGAGGTCGGGGAGTATATGCAGCTAAAGCGGCACTACAATATAAGCAGTGCTATCCGCAAAAAACTCGGCATTGACGAGCACGAAACAAATATCGGGCTATATATCCGCCGCCACTTAGACAAGCCCGCTAACACGTCATTCTCATGACAGCAAAAAGTGCACGCTGACGGCTTGCCGTTAAACTTTTTGACGCGCCGTTAAACTTTATCGAATTAATAATTTTCAACACACTGAGTTTCAGTCGCATAAAAATGCGGCTGTTAAACTTTTTATTTGTTTGCAAACTTATAAATTCTTAATTTTATTAAAAATAACCGCTAAAATTTCTTGACAATGAAAAAACTTTTTCTAATTATTGCTGTAATTTTTACAACTGTGTTCTCATCGTTTGCCGAGGATGAAAAAGTTCCGGTTACAATTCATAAAGAAGATTGTAACACAAAGAAAATGACGCCTGAGAGAGCACCGATGCGTATACCGGTTGATGTCTATTATAACACAGAAAATCGGGTAATCAAAGTCGAGGGAAGTGAAACAATCGAGGCCGAAATATACATATATAATAAATATGAAGAATTGGTAGACTATTCGTCAACAATAAACGCCGAATTTCAGCTAACCATGCCCGGTGAATACACCATTATCATTCAAAGCGAATACTGGTACGCCGAAGCCATAGTAAACGCATACTAATAATGACTTAAAATTAAACCTACAAATATATTTTAAAAATTTGCTATGAGAGTTTTTTTATTTTTAATGGCAATTATAACCTCAAGTATGATCGGAGTTTTTTCTCAAACCTCAACACCGAAAAGGTATACTATCAGGTATGAAGAAAAAATCAGACCGGTAAATACATGTTTTGAGAATCAAAAACTTCCTGCAAAAGTTCGTCGCACATCAAGCAATAATGGCGAAATAAAATTAGTATATGAGGGAGAATTTCCAGATTCAATGAAAGTGGCAATTACCGCAGCAGCTGATTTATGGGAAGCCAAAATTCCCAATAAGCAACCAATATATATAGGAGTACGCTTCGATACACTTGACCCAGATGTAGCGATGGCCGCAGAAGTTACATATTGTCAGGATTATGATGTTCCCAATGATTTGAATGGATGTCCAACTGCATTAGCATCGCAATTATCAGACACTATGCTCAGTGATGAATATATGTTAGATGGATACATTATATTCAATGCCGATATTGCATGGAACTGTAGTTTTACAGATAACATTTCATCTGGATATAATTTAACAACTTTGGCTTTAAAAGGAATTGCCAGATGCCTCGGATTTGGTTCAAGTGTAGTAGAGGTAGGATATGACGATTTTTTATTTTACATGGGAAACGCATCCTATTTTGATAGATTGTTATACAACAATAATTCATATTTATCAGATTTAACCGAAGGTAGTTGTGAACTCGCTGATTTTGTAAAATCGAACAATGTTTTTTTGGATACACCATCAAAATCTTATAAAATTTATGCTCCCGAAGAATACAAACCGGACATGTCATTATATTATCTTGATGAAGAAAATTCATTGATGTCATATTCAATGGGAATAGGTAATTATACCCTCTCTATTGACGAGAAAACCATTGATATTCTAAGAGCAATAGGTTGGGATTTACCAACGAAAGGGCTAAAAATCATCAGCTCAGATATTGAAGAAGATGGTATCGCGTCCTCATATAAAAGCCATACATTTCAACTTAATACCAATAATAAAGCTATTTCCAATCATAAATGGCGTTTTTATCTAAAAGATAAATCTGAAAAATTTATTGAAGTATCAACAGGAAGTACAGAATGTTTTACTATTAATAAAATAGATTCTGTAGCAAATTACTTCATAAATATCAATGGCGATTTAGAAGGACGAATTGAGTGCGATTATATATTTAACGGAGAAGAATATAGTGCTATCCCATTTACCGTATCTCTTGAGTTAAAACCCATAATTATTTCAATAGACAACGTATCTACTATCAAACAAGAAGATTATAGTTTTCTTGTAACATTTACAGTAAAATATTCTGGCGCTGATTACATTTATGTAAATGTTGAAGAAGAATACGACAGTACATTACGTTCATATAGAATAGATGAACCATTTATCGCACATGCCAAAACAGGTAATATTTCCACATTATATTATAGTTGGATTACAATTGAAATAATAAATCAATATGGTAGTAGCTATAAAACATTAGAGTTTGAGCCAAATTATAATCTAATTCGAGAAAATAAGATAACCGCTGGCCTACCCGAGATTCAAACTACTTCAATTCCAATCAAAAAAGTTCAGATATTTAATGTGAACGGCATAATGGTATTTGAAGGGAACCCTAACGAATATTCAGAAAACTATTTTTCTAAAGGGATTTACTTAAAAAAAGAGATTCGCGAAAATGGCGATTCAACAATATCTAAATTCATATTATTATGAAAATTCTATCTACAATTTTTTTTACCTTAATTTCATTCGCTTTTTCTGCAAATGCCATTAATATTGAAGGACAACCTTCCATTTTACAAGATTGTATAAAAAATATTGAATATAATTACCAATTATTCAATCGGCCAAACGGCAGACTGGATTGTTCGGGGGAATTAACTGTATTAATAAATGTACCTGACCGATGTCAAAAAATTCTATTTTATCGATCCAAACCATATATCATAAATATTGAAGATTTTAAAATTTTTGGCAGTGTAAGTCAATTTCAAATAACTGAACCCATTTCAGAAAAAGAGATAACTATACCCGATATGAGGTGGGGAACATATTTTAGAATAAGATTCGTTTTAGATGACGATACAGAATTCTATTCCTCATTATACTGTACAAGCTCATATATTGAAAAAAATGACTTAGATGCAATATTTGAGACATCATCTGCTGAGAGTATCATAAATAATCCTGTTAACATTTCCATTGTAAACAGCAATATATTAATAGAAACTATTGTCCCGACAGATTTTATAATTGCCTATTTGAATGGATCCATTCTTTTCTCTGGGAAAATTTCAAGTACAATATCAATTCCGATAAACAACACTAATTCTTCAATAATAATTGTACGATATAAAATCAATAATAGAATAATAACTAAAAAATTTATACTTGAATGAAACGGTCTATTATACTTATTTTATTGTTTTCTTCATTTGCTTTAACAAGAGCGGAAAATTATCTCGAAAGTTTCAATATTGTATCTGATAATTATCATAACACAGTAGATAGTGTGCAAATTGAAAGATATATAAATGGAGGGACAGTCATTATTCCGGAATTTGATGAGACATGTCCCGAAGAGATGAAAGCACCGTTTTCTTATGCATGCAAAATAGTCGAGGAATATATGCCTCCATGCCTTCCAATAAGAGTAAAAATATCATGCGGACAATTGACCGGCTCTCTAAGAAATGCGATATCAAAAGTGTCCTCATTGAGTAAAGAGAACTTTGGCGCAAGTCTATTTTACAAAAATGCGACCATGTGCACAATTAAAGGGGTAATTTTAGGTGAACTTGGTTATGGGTCGACCGTTACATATTTGGACGAGGTTACAGACGTTAAATTTCTAACAGAAAAACCAGATATTGATATTACATATAATCAACAAAAAATTGATGAAATATATTTTTGCTAACGATACAAACCCTGAACAAAAATATGATTTTGTATCGTTAGCTATTAGAGATTTACTTAGAGGAATAGGTATTATAAGTGGCTATAGGTATAATCCTATAAATGCCGTTCTACAGAATCCTGACCGAGAAATGAATCCGTTTGAATGGTACATTGATAAAAAACTTGGGAATAAAGATAATCCAGCAGCAAGATTGGAAAATGCGACAACTGGTGTTCTCGATTTAGGTGGGTTAAGGTTATATGCTCCAACGACGTGGGCAAACGGCGTATCCCTTAATTATTTCATCCCTCAGGATAATAGTTGCGTTTCTAAGATTCTATCATACGATTTCTGTAAAGGAATGGTTACAAGATCTCTCAATGATAAATACTCTTATTTCATTTTTAAAGAGTTATTGGGCTGGAAATATGATTTCGTAGTATCAACTTCCACTCCTTCATCTTCTGCTGCAGGAAGTACGTCACTGTTTATGCCATACAATGGAACATTCAATATTGACGACTGCGGAACGATGGGACTTCAATCGAAAATAGACACTAATGCCTCAATATATAAAACTAATAGTTTATCGCGGAGTTATAGCACAGAACTTGATAGATATATTAAGCAATTCCACCCATTCCAATGTGAAGATGATGATCACTGTTGAATATCAACCTGCAACCGAGGCGGTCGCTTTGAGTTTTGACATGCAGAATGATGCAATCATGGTGAAAGCGGGAGATGACGCTGTCGATAATTGCAATTATACCATTGCTCCGCTTACTGTTGCAGGACAGCAAGCTTTACGAAACGGTACGGCGAACAGCGCAATTGACATATCAACATTGGCCGATGGATTGTATGTGCTGACTGCCATTGACGAAAAAACAGGCCTTCAGGGCACATTCAAATTCCGCAAATAAGACTATCCGCAGCCAAGTCTCATTACTACAAAATGGGACTTGGCTGCTATATTTTGAGCCAAAACCATTGATTGAGAAACCAATTATAAACAATTCAATTTATAACAGTAGATTTTCAGTTACATAGAATTATCCCTCCTGTGCTACTGTGTTATTGTTGAAATTTCCTACCTTACTATAATCTTAGCCGTATTGACAGCTCCGTCTGATAAAATTTCCTTTTTAATGTACAGGCCTGATGACAGATTGTCTATCGGGTAAGCGGCCGGACTACCGTCAAACACTTTACTCTCTCACTGCGATGTTTTACTTCTGACAAAGGTAGTCATTAAAATCTATAAAGCAACCGATTAGCTCAAAAAATCAATCGGTTATTCCGTTAAGCCACAGAGCCGATGATGCGTCGGAGGGCATGCGCCAGTCGCCGCGGGGCGAGAGGCATACGCTGCCCACTTTGGGGCCGTCGGGGAGACACGAGCGCTTGAACTGCTGGTTGAAGAATCGGCGGAAGAACACTTTTATCCATTTCTCGATTTCCACCTCCCGGCCGGGGAACGCGCGGCATGCGAGATACCGTATCTTTTCGGGAGTGAAACCGTAGCGGAGGGTGTAATAAAGGAAGAAGTCGTGGAGTTCGTAGGGGCCTACCAGGTCCTCGGTACGCTGCGCGATAGTGCCGTCGGCAGCCGCGGGCGTCAGCTCCGGACTTATCGGCGTGTCGATAATGTCGACCAATGCCGTGCGTGCCTCCTCGCTGTCGGTAATTCCTACAAAATATCTCACGAGATGGCGCACCAAAGTCTTGGGCACTCCGGCGTTCACGCCATACATCGACATGTGGTCGCCATTGTAGGTAGCCCATCCGAGAGCGAGTTCCGACAGGTCGCCTGTGCCAAGCACCATGCCGCCCACCTGATTGGCGATATCCATGAGTATCTGCGTGCGTTCGCGTGCCTGCGAATTTTCGTATGTGACATCGGTGACCGCCGGGTCGTGGCCGATATCGCGGAAATGCAGGTTGACAGCGTCGGCTATCGGTATCTCGCGTATTGTGATGCCGAGAGCACGCATAAGCGTCAGCGCATTGTTGTAGGTACGTCCTGTGGTGCCGAATCCGGGCATTGTCACGCCGACAATGCCCTTGCGGTCGAGCCCGAGGCGGTCGAAAGCCTTTACGGCAATCAGCAACGCAAGAGTGGAGTCGAGGCCGCCCGATATGCCTACCACAAGATGCCGCGTATGGGTGACATCGAGGCGCCGCGCAAGCCCGGCCGCCTGTATGTTGGTAATCTCATTGCAGCGCTCCTCCATATCATCGGACGACGACGGGACGAACGGCAGCGGATTTATGTCGCGCATCAGGGTGCCATCGTCAGTTTTCACTCCCGTGGCCACAGTTATTATATTATATCGGGCACTGACCTCACGGAGGGCGGTGTCGCCCCATGTCGTGGTGTGCAGGCGGTCGCGGCGCAGCGCATCGATGTCGACATCGGCCATGACAAGCTGCGGCTCAGACCGCCACCGCTCACCCTCACGGAGTATGCGTCCGTTTTCAGCCACGATTGCCTTCCCGTCAAACACAAGGTCGGTCGACGACTCGCCGTAGCCGGCACCCGCATAGACGTATGCCGCCATACACCGCGCCGACTGCTGGGCCACAAGCCCGCGCAGATAGGCATATTTGCCGATCACATCATCGGAAGCCGACAGATTGAGCATCACCTCGGCTCCGGCAAGAGCATGGCGCGACGACGGTGGAACCGCAGTCCACAGATCCTCGCAAAGTTCGATGCCGACCTTGACGCCATTGATTTCGATAAGCTGATTGCATCCGAACGGCACATCACGGAAACTGCCTATGCTTACGGTCGACAGCCCCTCGCCGGCAGGCTGCCACCAGCGGCGCTCATAAAATTCGTTATAATTCGGCAGATATGATTTGGGGACTACGGCAAGCACCTGTCCGCGGGCTATCACGACGGCACAGTTGTACTGGCGCCCGCAGTTTTCAACCGGAGCTCCCGCCACAAGCACGATGTCAAGCCCTTCACTACCGCGCGCCAGAAAATCGACGGCCGCACCCACCCCCTGCGCAAGCATAGCGTTATGGAACAGATCACCGCACGTATATGCGGTAACCGACATCTCAGGCATCACAATCACTTCCGCGCCATCGGCAGCCGCACGTGAAGCGAGTTCAAGTATAGCCTCGGCATTGCCTGCACAATCGGCCACATTGACCGACGGCACTCCGGCTGCCACTCTGAAAAAACCATGCTTAGTCATATCTTTGGATTGTTTTAAATTCTGTTATACGATTGATTGAGTGATTGACCGGCACACGATTGCGCCGATACAAAACAAATATTGCTCATCGATGCGAAATTACGCAAATATTTTGATATATTTGCAAACGAGTAAGTCTAATCATCGGGACACGTGGAAGTAAATTCTAATAAAAGCGTCATATTCAATTACATAAAATTCATCCTTATTTTAGGTGTCGTCGCAATTCACAGCAACGTATATTTCGGCTATGATGCTTCCGGCGCACCAGTCGGACGGAGCATCGTGGAATTCTTCTCCGACAGATTGACAAAAGTATGCGTGCCATGTTTCTTCCTGCTGTCAGGATATCTTTATTTCAACAACGTCACCCGCTTTACCAAAGCGACGTATCTGAATAAAACACGACGCCGGATTTTCACGCTGCTTATCCCTTACCTGCTATGGAATGTCATAGGCCTGGCCATCAGCCTGCTCAAATACCGCTACTTTAATTATCCGTCGTATGGCGTAGTTGAGGACGGCCAAATATGCCTGTCACGGATGCTTGAAGGGTTCTGGAACTATGCCGACGGATATCCCTACGCTTTTGCATTCTGGTTTATCCGCGACCTTATTGTATTCGTGCTCATCTCACCTGCAGCATATTTTATCGGAGGGAAAAACATATATGTCCTCGGCATATTCCTTCTGACACTGTGTGCGCTCGACATTTCATTGTGGGGATACGAATTTTTCATTCTCGGTTGCGGTATCGCGACATTTTTCAAAAAGCGGCTGTTCGGCATGAAACGCCTTACGACCATCTGCTCATTTATAATATGGTGGTCAATCGCGGCCGCAGGCATGTGGCTCGATTTTGGCCGGCTCGGGTATCTGCTGCTGATGTCAGGCACAATATGCGCATTCATCTCGCTGTTCGGATTTTTCCGGCATGCCGGCACCCTTCTTGACAACCGTACCGTCAGAATGGCCGTATGCTCTACCTTTTTCATCTATGCCGTACACCAGTTCTTCTGCACAATCACACGTGATTTTTACATCGGCATATTCGGCCTCGAAACCACTGCGGGCGGCACAGCCGCATTCCTCGCCTCATTCATGACAATGACTATAGTGTCAATGCTCGTGTGGCTGACAATGAAGAAAATCACCCCAGGCATCACAAAAATACTGAGCGGCGGACGATAGCTCACACCTCCATCCACAACCACAATCAGCCACCCCCGAAAATCAACCGGAAAATAAATTTATCGAAAATGATAAAAAAATTTGGTTAGTTGAGAAAAAATCAGTTACTTTGCACACTGTTTTATGGCTCATCCTGTAAAGCTTGAGAGAAATGATGCGCTCTTTTGCGATATGAGACTGAGATGGCGGCCATGAAGCGATACAGTCAAATAACGAAACATAATAGATAAATTCATTAACAGCCATGTCAAAAATTTGTCAAATTACGGGCAAAAAAGCGATTACCGGCAACAACGTATCGCACTCAAAGCGCCGTACAAAACGCCGCTTCAATGTCAATCTCTTCAACAAGAAATTCTACTGGGTTGAACAGGACGCGTGGATTTCTCTCACCATCTCCGCTGCCGGATTGCGCACTATCAACAAATTAGGTCTTGACGCTGCTCTCAAGCACGCTGCAGGCAAAGGTTATATCTCTGAAATCAAATACATAGAATTCTAATAAAATGGCAAAGAAAGCTAAAGGTAATCGCGTGCAAGTAATCCTCGAATGCACCGAGCACAAGGCAAGTGGTATGCCCGGCACTTCACGCTATATCACCACCAAAAACCGCAAGAACACCACAGAGCGTCTTGAACTCAAGAAATACAACCCCATCCTCAAGAAGGTAACCGTACATAAAGAAATCAAATAATACGATTAGGATATGGCAAAGAAAACAGTCGCCTCTCTTCAAAAAGGTGAAGGTCGCACATACAGCAAAGTTATCAAAATGGTAAAGTCGCCCAAAACCGGCGCTTACATGTTTAAGGAAGAAATGGTGCCCAACGACGCCGTTAAAGACGCCCTTAAATAATATCCCACAAATGATATTCCGGTCGGACTTTTCATTAATTCCGGCCAAACAGATAAAAAAATCAGAGGGAGTGTCAACCGCGACACTCCCTCTGATTTTTTTACTCCGATTATTGATTGCCAATCACCAATTGCTGCAAAATTGTTATATTTGTAAAAATAAACAATAACATGAGCGAGACACAATACAACACCGACGTCAGGAACTTCACTACCTTCGGCATATCAGCCAAAGCCGCATGCGTGGCATACTACGACAGCATTGACGAACTTGAGCGCCTGCTTGCCGACCAAACCCTCCCCCGCCCCTTAAAACACCTCGGTCAGGGGAGCAACATACTCTTCACCGACGACTACCCCGGCACAATACTGATATCGCGCATCAGCCGTTGCGACATCGGCCACGCCTCCGACGGCACCGTAACAGTCACCGCATCGGCAGGCACCGTCATGGACAGCCTATGCCTCGACATGGCCACACGCGGCATCTGGGGACTCGAAAACCTGTCAGGCATTCCCGGAACTGTCGGAGCCTCGGCCGTGCAGAATGTCGGAGCCTACGGCGTTGAAGCCGGCGACCATATCATAAGCGTCGACGCAATCGAAACAGCAACAGGCGAGCACCGCACTTTCACCCGCGACATGATGCAGTTCGGCTACCGCCACTCCATATTCAAGACCGACGCCATGCGCGACCGCTACATCATAACCACAGTCCGGTTCCGGCTCACCACACATCCTACCCCACGCCTCAGCTACGCAAACCTGCAGACAGTCGTCGGCGACAACCCATCGCCACTCGACATGCGCCGTGCCGTCATATCCATACGCGACAGCAAACTCCCCGACCCAGCCACAACAGGCAGTGCCGGAAGTTTCTTCAAAAATCCGGTCATCACACGCGAGCATTTCCAGAAGATAGAAGCCATGTACCCCGACGCAAAAGTGCCGCACTTTATCATAGGCGACGACGCCGTCAAAGTGCCCGCCGCATGGCTCATCGACAAAGCAGGCTGCAAAGGAATGTCGCAGGGCGGAGCCTCACTATGGCCCACCCAGCCCCTCGTAATTGTAAACACCCACGGCAACGCCACCGGCTCCGACGTACTCACCCTCGAGCACCGCATCATCGACACAGTCAGCACCCGTTTCGCCATAACTCTCCACCCCGAAGTCGAACATATATGATATTTCCGTAATATCCCGCTTCCCGCCCTCGCTCTGACGCAGGTCTGCATACGCATGGTAATAAAAAATAAGATGTAAATCATACATTTGTACAGCCTACTGGCATTACCCTGTAAAAACAGTGACACATGCCCTGTGTGTCTGCACGATGCTAAGATTGACTCCTTAGCGAGTTCGCATACTCTCAGACCGACGCCCACGGCTACACCGGAAATATCATTCCATCAGGTCATACAACCAATTGGCCGACTGTATCTCGCAATCCGTCTCTCGCAACCGCCGCGAGCAATCGTCGGCCTGACGTCGCACATCCTTCACATCGACAGTATTTACATAACGTATCTCCTGACGCGTATACCGGTCGGCACGCTCCGACAGATACGACAGCAGCCCCTGCAACTGTTGCACCTTCATCTTCAACACGTCACGCACCGCAATCTTGTCAGCAATCGTTGCGCCGTCAGAGAGCACCACACTCTGGTTCGTGCGGTTGATGCGCCTGATAAGCCGTTCAAGCTCATCTACACACCTGTCAAACTCTCCAAACAACTCGGCAGGCCGCTCGGCAGGCTCATCGCCCTCCTGCACGCGGCATGCAGCCTTAAGCCGCCCGTCCATCTGCGCGATCCGCTTCTGCAGATCCGCCCTCTGCGCCAAAGCCTCAGCTATCTTCATATCACAATCTCTTTAATAGGTTTTACATATTAACACCTGCCAATGACAACAGTTCAAAACAAACAGGCCGTGTCTTAATTAAAAATTCCGACACGTCCCGTTCCGTCCTACGACACAAATATAGGGTTTAAAATATACTCCGAATCCTCCAGCCACTCATGATGAAGAATCTTGGAGGTCACAGAAGTTTTTCCCGACCCGTTAGGCCCGGCAATCACAATCAGAACAGGGCGATGATTACTTGCTGCCATTCTTTATTTTGTTTATGGCTTCGCCCCATTTTTCTTGTGCGGCCTGTGCTGCCGCCTCAATCCCGGCAGCCACACGTTCAGCCGCCCGTCGAGTGCTTTCGCGCGCATCCTCGGCAACTTCACGCATGATCTGAGCCATACGCTCGTCGCCCGGCTCCTCCATCGACGTAAGTCGATAACTATTCATCTGCTCTTCCGACATATTCGATATCTTTATTATTCAACACCAAAAATAGTAAAAATTTGGAAATGAAACACTATGAATAGATTTAAGACCCTTATTTTTTCATCTCAAGCCTAAGAAAAACCGCGTCTACTATAATACCGTACAAATCATTCATGTAGTAGCCGCGTTTTTTTAACCGCAGAAGGCAAAGCCGGAAACTATTATATCACCATGCACTGCTATTTCGGCTTGAGCCATTTTTTCTGTTTTTGGGGCATTGAGATAAAAAAAGGAGTGCAGCCGCGATGTGGTTGCACTCCTTTTGGTTATAGTTGATCTGTGGGTTATATTACTTCACTTCCTCGAAGTCTACGTCGGTTACCTGATCGTCGCCGCCGGCGTTGTTGCCGTTACCGGGGTTGGCGCCTGCGTTGGGGTTGAAACCTGCACCGGGGTTGGCACCGCCCTGAGCCTGAGCCTGAGCGTTGAGGATATCCTGCTGAGCTGCCTGGAACTGAGTTTCGATGTTCTTGATTGCAGCGTCGATACCTGCGATATCCTGAGCCTTGTGAGCTTCCTTAAGCTGAGCAACGGCAGTCTCGATGGCAGCTTTCTTGTCGGCGGGAATCTTGTCGCCGAGGTCGGCAAGCTGTTTCTCGGTCTGGAAGATGATTGCATCGGCCTGGTTGAGTTTGTCGATACGCTCTTTCTCCTTGGCGTCGCTTGCGGCGTTGGCTGCGGCTTCATCCTTCATACGTTTGATTTCAGCGTCGGTCAGACCCGATGATGCCTCGATACGTATGCTCTGCTCCTTGCCGGTTGCCTTATCCTTTGCCGATACGTTGAGGATACCGTTCTTGTCGATTTCGAAAGTAACTTCGATCTGAGGTATGCCACGGGGAGCGGGCATGATGCCGTCGAGGTGGAATTTACCAAGAGTCTTGTCATCCTTTGCCATGGGGCGTTCGCCCTGCAATACATGGATTTCAACCGAAGGCTGGTTGTCGGCTGCGGTAGAGAATGTCTCGCTCTTGCGGGTAGGTATCGTAGTGTTGGCTTCGATAAGTTTTGTCATCACGCCGCCGAGAGTCTCGATACCTACCGACAGAGGCACAACGTCGAGAAGAAGCACATCCTTCACATCGCCTGAGATGACAGCACCCTGGATTGCAGCACCTACTGCTACCACTTCGTCGGGGTTTACACCCTTTGAGGGAGCCTTGCCGAAGAATTTCTCAACGAGAGCCTGGATAGCGGGGATACGGGTCGAACCGCCCACGAGAATTACCTCGTCGATATCCTTGGCTGTCATGCCGGCATCCTTGAGAGCCTGCTCGCAGGGAACGAGCGTACGCTCGATGAGTTGGTCGGCGAGCTGCTCGAATTTGGCACGGGTAAGAGTCTTTACAAGGTGCTGGGGAATACCGTTGACGGGCATGATATACGGCAGGTTGATTTCAGTCGAAGTAGTCGACGAAAGTTCGATTTTGGCTTTTTCAGCAGCCTCTTTGAGTCGCTGCAGAGCCATCGGGTCCTGACGGAGATCCACATTGTGCTCCTTGATGAACTCGTCGGCGAGCCAGTCGATGATCACGTGGTCGAAGTCATCACCGCCGAGGTGAGTGTCACCGTTGGTCGATTTCACTTCAAACACACCGTCGCCAAGTTCGAGGATAGAGATATCGAAAGTACCGCCACCGAGGTCAAACACAGCGATTTTCTGGTCCTTGTCGCTCTTGTCAAGACCGTAGGCCAAAGCGGCTGCGGTAGGCTCGTTGACGATACGCTGCACGTTGAGACCTGCTATTTCACCGGCCTCCTTCGTGGCCTTACGCTGCGCGTCGTTGAAGTAAGCGGGCACAGTAATTACGGCGTCGGTCACTGACTGACCCAGATAATCCTCGGCTGTCTTTTTCATCTTCTGAAGAATCATGGCCGAAATCTCCTGCGGAGTGTACTGGCGGCCGTCGATATCGACGCGCGGAGTATTATTGTCGCTGCGTACCACCTTGTAGGGCACGCGTTCGATTTCATTTTCTACCTGGTCGTAAGTCTCGCCCATGAAGCGCTTGATTGAATATACCGTACGCTTGGGGTTGGTGATAGCCTGACGCTTGGCAGGGTCGCCCACCTTACGTTCGCCACCGTCGACAAATGCGACAACCGAAGGAGTCGTGTTGCGGCCTTCGCTGTTAGGAATTACGACAGGGTCATTACCCTCCAATACTGATACACATGAGTTGGTTGTACCTAAGTCAATACCAATTATCTTTCCCATAATGATATATATTTTTTATGTTATTATTCTGATTTGCAAGTTCACATCGCGGGTTGCGGCATCGCGCGCCTCACCGCTGCGTCTAATAGTCAAACAAATGTTGTGCCAAAAAGTTTTATCCCCCGGCAGCATGACATACTATTTGACAAATTAACTTAAATACTGCCAAAATGTCGCATTCAGCATGCATTTTTGTCAGTAGGCCGCGTACCTGCGCCCCACGACGGCAATCCGCCACACCATACGGTTTCCTCCTGCATCAACCTGACCAACTTGATATTCAGAATGTCCGCATTCTTATTGACTGATATTTTTACCACTTTTTTGCATTTTCTAATTATTGTGTCGATTTATTTGTTAAATTTGCACTTTGTTAGCCGGAGAGTGTCGCTATGGCGCCATTGCTTACGGCTTTAACCCGTTTACAAATCTTAAATATTCATATTTGTCATGAACATTTCTCACATCGAACATGTCGGCATCGCCGTTCCCTCGCTCGACGAGGCAATCCCTTTCTACGAAAACATCCTCGGTCTCAAATGCTTCGCCATCGAAGAAGTGGCCGACCAGAAAGTGCGCACTGCATTCTTTAAAGTAGGACAGACCAAAATCGAGCTCCTCGAAGGCACGTCTGAGGACAGCGCAATCTCAAAATTCATTGCCAACAACGGTGGCCGCGGCGGCATACAACACATCGCATTCGCCATGGCCGACGGCGTAGCCAACGCGCTTGCCGACGCTGAAGGCAAAGGATGCCGTCTCATCGACAAAGCACCCCGCAAAGGCGCCGAAGGTCTCAACATCGCGTTCCTGCACCCCAAATCGACCTGCGGCACGCTCATCGAACTCTGCGAAGACCCCAACAAATAATCTCCTCCTCATTACTTTAGATATTTTATATCCCAATAATATTTGACATATTATGAGTAATCAACTCGAAAAAGTAAAAGAGCTTATCGACATGCGCGCCGAAGCACGTATCGGCGGCGGAGAAAAAGCCATTCAGAAACAACACGAACGCGGCAAATACACCGCCCGCGAACGCATCGCCCAACTTCTCGACGAAGGCTCTTTTGAAGAGCTCGACATGTTCGTGCGCCACCGTTGCACCAACTTCGGCCAGGAGAAAAAGTCATATCTCGGCGACGGCGTCGTTACCGGCTACGGAACAATCGACGGACGTCTTGTCTACGTCTTCGCCCAGGACTTCACCGTATTCGGCGGCTCTCTTTCAGAGACAATGGCATTGAAAATATGCAAAATCATGGATATGGCCATGAAGATGGGTGCTCCCGTCATCGGCCTTAACGACTCGGGCGGCGCCCGCATCCAGGAAGGTATCAACGCCCTCGCAGGCTACGCCGAGATTTTCCAGCGCAATATCCTCGCTTCGGGTGTAATTCCCCAGATTTCATGTATCCTCGGCCCCTGCGCCGGCGGTGCGGTATACTCTCCCGCCCTCACCGACTTCACCATCATGGCCAAAGGCATCTCCTACATGTTCCTCACCGGCCCGAAGGTGGTAAAGACCGTGACCGGCGAAGACGTGACCCAGGAAGCCCTCGGTGGTGCCGAAGTACACTCAGCCAAGAGCGGCGTGGCCCACTTCGCTACTGAAGACGGCGAAGAAGCCCTCAAAATCGCACGCAAGCTTCTCAGCTTCATGCCGCAGAACAACCTCGAGGAAGCTCCCCTGGTGGAATGCACCGACCCCATCGACCGTCTCGAAGACTCACTCAACGAGATTATTCCCGATGCCGCCAACCGCCCCTACGACATGTATGAGGTAATCGGCGCCATCATCGACAACGGCGAATTCCTCGAAGTGCAGCGCGACTATGCCAAGAATATCATCATCGGCTTCGCCCGCTTCAACGGCCAGGCTGTCGGTATCGTGGCCAACCAGCCCAAATACCTCGCCGGCGTTCTCGACTCAAACGCATCGCGCAAGGGCGCACGCTTCGTACGCTTCTGCGACGCATTCAACATCCCCTTGGTGACACTCGTCGACGTCCCCGGCTTCCTCCCCGGCACCGGACAGGAATACAACGGCGTCATCCTCCACGGCGCAAAACTGCTCTACGCCTACGGCGAGGCAACCGTGCCCAAAGTCACCGTCACACTGCGCAAGAGCTACGGCGGAAGCCACATCGTGATGAGCTGCAAGCAGCTCCGCGGCGACATGAACTACGCATGGCCTAC
>CAMWJS010000015.1 GCA_947174635.1 uncultured Muribaculaceae bacterium | reverse complement strand
TTTACCGGACGCACGAGCCGTGCGTCCCTACATCGCAAACCGAAATTTTGGAGTTATGCAACACCCTCTTTCAGTACTATGACGTGGCTCCGCCACTCTTAGCTACAAATCTATTCTTGTGATACACCTTCGGATAGATGATGGAAAGATACTATATGCCGTTCGAAACCACATTGAGACTACTTCAACGGAAGCGGTTACTTTCCGTTGAAGTAGTGGTCGAGGATGTCGCGGGCTGCTATGAATGAGCTTTGGCGGTTGGAGAGGACGAGGCGCTCGCGTTCGGCAAGCATTGCGGCGATTTCGGGATTGTCGTAGAAATGGGCGCGCAGGCGGCTGTCGATGGTCTCATACATCCAGTAGCGTGCCTGCTGCATGCGTTTGCGCTCAAAGTAGCCGTTTTCCTTTACAAAAGCGAAATAGCGGTCGATCATGTCCCAGACCTCGGCTATGCCAAGCTCGTAGTAGCCTGAATAGGTCAGCACCTCGGGCGACCATCCCGACTCGGTCGGCGGGAACAGATGCAATGCCGACTTGAACTGCGCCTGCGCGAGCTGTGCGGGCCCGATGTTGTCGCCGTCGGCCTTGTTGATGACAATGCCGTCGGCCATCTCCATGATGCCGCGCTTGATGCCCTGAAGCTCGTCGCCGGTGCCGGCAAGCTGTATGAGCAGGAAGAAGTCGACCATCGAATGGACGGCGGTCTCGCTCTGCCCCACTCCGACAGTCTCAACAAAGATATTGTTGTAGCCGGCGGCCTCGCAGAGCACGATTGTCTCACGCGTCTTGCGAGCCACGCCTCCAAGCGAGCCTGCCGATGGTGAAGGGCGTATGAATGCACCGGGATGCTGCGAGAGCTTCTCCATGCGGGTTTTGTCGCCGAGGATGGAACCGCGTGTACGTTCGCTCGACGGGTCGATGGCGAGAACGGCGAGCTTGCCGCCGTCGCGCAGCACGTGCAGGCCGAACACATCGATAGAGGTGCTCTTGCCGGCACCGGGCACTCCGGTGATGCCTATGCGGCGCGAATTGCCCGAATAAGGCAGACATTTCTCAATGACCTCCTGGGCAAGCGCGTAGTGATCGGGCTGGATGCTCTCGACAAGCGTGACCGCACGCGACAGCATTGTCATATCCCCCTTGATGATGCCGTCGACCATCTCCCCGACGGAGGGAAGCGGTTTGCGGCGGTGGCGTTTGAGATAGGGATTGACCGACGGGGGCTGTGCCACGCCGGAGTTGACGGTAAGTCCGATATATTTTTCGTCGTTTTCAGGATGAGTCATGGTGTGGAATATTTGGAGTATGAGCAATCAGAAATTTTCAGGAAGCCCTACGGCGCGGACAGTGACGACAGGGTGGTCAGGGTCGTTTGATATGATGGAGATACGGCTGTTGAGAATACCGTCGCCAAGAGCTTCGGGCGACACTGTCACGGTGACTGTGGCTTTCTTCCCTTTTTTAATCTGGGTCTTGTCGACCGACAGGTCGATGCCTTTGTCGGCGGTGTAGACGCGGCGTAGCAGCAACGTGTTCTTCCCGTTGTTGGTGATGGTAAATTCCTTTGTCGCCGGCTGCGCGGGGTCGAATGCGCCGAAGTCAACCCGGTTGTCGCTGACGGATATTACGGGGGCTTTTGCCCGGTCGCTTTCCGACATGCGCGAGAAATCCTCGTTGACGATGCCTACGATGTCAATCCTCACCGGCTCGGCTCCGGGGCCAGAGGCGATGAATATGCTGTCGGTGACGAGACCGTAGAGCGGCGAACGGTAGCCTGAGAACATCAGGTTGTAGACAGCCTGCTGCCCCGGGGCGATTTTATTGTCGACCGGCGCCACACTGAGATAGTCGGGAAGATTGCTCCACACGGGCACGATGGTGTCGCGCGAGGCATTGTACACCTCAAGGAAATCGCTCTTGGCGGCGCTCTTTCTGACATCACCGAACGGGATGACCGATGAGTGCAGCCGCATCACTCCGGCATCGACAGGATAGCGTGTCTGCAAAGTCTTGGTGGTGCCGATGACAACGCCGTGCACACGCAGCGAGGCGCGCGGCACATCGTCGGAAAATGTTACGGTGACTTTCTTTTCAAACTTTCCGGGGCGTCCGGTGGGGTCGTATTGCACGGCTATGGCAACCGTGTCGCCGGGGTTGACCGGCTGGCGCGGTATCTCGGCGGTGGTACAGCCGCACGAAGTGTGCACGCCGGTCACGCTGACAGGCTCATCGCCCGTGTTGACAAAAAGAAATTCGCCGCAGGCCACCCCGTCGGCTTCTGCTATTGCGCCGAAATCGTAGTCGGGATTGACCCACTGCACACGCGGCGCGGCCACAGACGCCACAGACGCCGCAAGCATCGCACCAAGTATCGTCGATTTATATTTCATATCCGTAGTCGAATTGTGGATGATACATACCGATGGGACTGCACTCTCAGCGGCGGTAAGGGAGCACGACACCCGAGATTTTGAGTTTTGTGGTGCGGTGCTTCTTGTCGTTGGTCTTTACTTTCACCTCCTTGATAAACTCTCCGGGACGCGCCTGGGGATTGTAGGTGACTTTTATCTCGCCGCTCTTGCCGGGAGCTATCGGTTTCTGGGGAAATGACGGACGTGTGCATCCACACTGGGCAGTGGCCGAGATGATGACAAGCGGAGCGTCACCCTCGTTGACAAAGGTAAACGAACAGGTGACCGGGCCCCCCTCTTCGGGTATCGAACCGAAATCATGTGATGTCTCCGCAAAACTGACTACTGGCACCTTCTCCTCGGCAAGGACAGGAAGCAATGCCACGACAAGCATTGTCAGAACTATCGTTAATCTTTTCATATCTTTCCGTGTAATATGTTTCTATTCTGTTGCGGCTGCGGCTTCTGCCGAGGCTTTGCCTGCAAGCATGCCGCATGCGGCCATGATATCCTCGCCGCGCGAGGCGCGTATGGTGGCGGTGATGCCATGGTCATTGAGATAATCGCGAAACCGTTCCATTGTCGGAATTGTCGACGGACGCAGGTCGGAGCCGGGTATGGCATGGAAGCGTATGAGGTTGAAACGGCAGTCGAGGCGTCCTATGAGACGCACGAGCGCATCGGCATATTTCACCGAATCGTTGACGTCGCGCCACATTATGTACTCGAACGACAGACGTCGCTGATGGCTGAAATCATAGTTGGAGAGCAGCGCTATCACATCGCGTATGGGGAAAGCCTTTTCCACAGGCATGATGCCGGCACGCTCGGCCGGAAAGGGGTTGTGGAGCGAAATGGCTATATGCACCTTCGTGGTGTCGAGAATGGTGCGCAGTTCCTTGAGCTTGCCGATGGAACTTACCGTGATGCGTTTCGGACTCCAGCCAAATCCCCACTGCGCGGTGAGTATTTCAATGGCGTTGAGCACGGCCTGCAGATTGTCGAGCGGCTCGCCCATGCCCATGAACACGATGTTGGTGAGCGAACGCGACTGCGGTATCGACAGCACCTGGTTGATGATGGCTGCCGCCGAGAGGTTGCCGTTGAAGCCCTGCCGTCCTGTCATGCAGAACTGACAGTTCATCTTGCATCCGGCCTGGGAGGAGACACACAAGGTGGCGCGGTCGCCGTCGGGGATGTATACGGCCTCGACATCCCGGCCGCCAACTCCTTCAAAAAGATATTTCACGGTGCCGTCTGAAGAGACAGCGGCATCCTTAGGTTCGGCAAGTCCGATGCAATATTCTTCATTGAGACGCTGACGTGCCTCCTTGGGCAGGTCGGTCATCATCGATATGGATTTGACACGCTTCACATAGAGCCACGATGCAATCTGCTTGGCGGCGAACGGTCGCAACCCTACCGCATCGGTTATGTCGCGGAGCTGTTCGAGAGTAAGACCTATCAGGGGTTTCTTTATCATAGCGGGTTTGTTGGTCAAAACATGGTTTTACAAAAATACATAATTTATGACACATTAGCCGAAGAATAGTTTAACAATAAACGTTAAATTTAAACAAGCGGTTCATCCATCCGATTTTTACTACAGCATCGCCACCTGTAATTTTGTCACACACCGGAAAACTGTACCGAGAATTGAATTTTAACGGTAATCCGTGCGAAAAAGGACGAATTTTCGAGCCTCGAAGTTAATAAACGTTAACACAACGTGGTGAACTATTTGAATTTCAAGCAGGTTATACCTTCAACAACAGTTTTGTATCACTCAACCAAAAAAAATAAAATCATGAAACGTTTCAGCTTTCTGTTCTCTTTTATCTGCATTCTGCTCCTGACAGGATGCAAGGAGGACGAACCGGTACTGATTATCCATTCACATTCGGGCACCTACTCAATCGGCGGCACAAAATCTCTTGTCGTCACCCTCGACGGCGTAAGGATAACAGAAAAGGGAGGCGAGGTGGTTTTTGAAACACCCGACAACAGAATCGGCAATATAACAATCAACGACATCATACCGGGACACGGGTCGGTGGCAATCGCCGGAATAGACCTCAGCAAGACACCCGAAGGAAACGGAATAGAGTTCAAAGGCGAAGCTGTCATCTCAGAAAAGGAGAAGATAGTATTCTCAGGCACCATCATCAATTTCATCCTGACGATAGACATACAGACGGTGCCCATATCTCCGGCCACCGCATCATAACGCAGGCACACTACCATTTTTCAACAAAAGCACAAAAGAGCAAACGGGAGAACAATTATTTGGAGGGCACTTCAAGATAAAAATATTTCTTGTTCTCCTGTTTGCTCTTTTGTGCTTTTGTTGAAAAAATTGCGAAGGGCTACTGTTGTGGGGTATCTGCGCGGTCGATGAAAAATTGACGCACAGCACGCGCTTTCGCTTTGCCTACCACTTCGGCGAGGAGGTCTTCCGATGCTTCGGAGATTTTCTTTACGCTGCGGAAGTGCTTCAACAGTGCAATGCGTGTAGCCTCCCCCACCCCGGGTATGGAGTCGAGGATACTAACCGTCTGCGTCTTCGACCTGCGGTTGCGGTGGTGAGTGATGCCGAATCGGTGGGCCTCGTCGCGTAGCTGCTGCACCACGCGCAGCGACTCCGAGTTCTTGTCGATATAAAGCGGGACGGAGTCGCCGGGAAAGTAGATTTCCTCAAGACGCTTTGCTATGCCGACTACGGCTATCACGCCGCGCAGACCGATTTCTTCCAAAGCCTCCACGGCCGACGAAAGCTGCCCTTTGCCACCGTCGACAACGATGAGCTGAGGGAGCGGTTCCCCCTCGTTCATCAGGCGCGTGTAGCGGCGCGTCAGCACCTCTTTCATCGAAGCGAAATCGTCAGGGCCCTCCACTGTCTTGATATTGAAATGGCGGTAATCTCTCTTCGACGGCTTTCCGTTCTTGAACACCACGCACGATGCCACAGGATTTGTGCCCTGAATATTCGAGTTGTCGAAGCACTCTATATGCCTGGGCAGTTCATTGAGGCGGAAGTCGGCTTTCATGCGCTGCATAAGGCGCTCCGTACGCTGCTCGGGGTCGACTTTCTCGAGATGTTTCAGATAGTCGATTTTGGCCTGACGGGCATTGCGTGCCGACACGTCAAGCAGCTTGGCACGGTCGCCGCGCTGAGGTATGGTGAATGTGACACCCTCGAACTGCACGTCGGGGATTTCCGGTACCACCACTTCGTCATAGACGGCGCCAAGTTGCCGGCTCACCTCATTCATTGCATACGCGAGTATTTCGGGAACCGACTCGTCGAGGCGGCGCGTATAACGCAGTGTGACACTCCGCACCACGGCACCCCGCCGCAAGTGCATGTAGTTGACATATACGTTGCGGTCGTCGTCATCGACGCCAAACACGTCGATATCGTCGAGCACCTGGGATATGATGACGCTCTTTGCACGGTAACGCTCCACGAGCTGGTACTGCTCTTTGAGTTGCTGCGCTTCCTCGAATTTCAGCTCCTCGGCGCGGGCGTTCATCTCGTTTCTGAGGTAATCCATCAGCTCGCGCGTCTCGCCGTTGAGTATCTGTTTTACGCTCTCGATGTAGCGTGCGTATTCCTCCTGCGAGACCATTCCCTTGCAGCATCCGCGGCATTTCTTCATATGGTATTCGAGACACAGGCGCCCTTTCCCGCGGTCGATATACTCGGGGGTAATCTGATGACGGCACGTGCGCAGCGGATAGAGCTGACCGATGAGCGAAAGCACCGCCTTTGCTGTTCCGGCTTCGGTATACGGCCCGTAGTATTTCGAGCCGTCCTTGATGCGGTGACGCGTCATGAATACGCGCGGATAATGCTCTTTCGTGACGCATATCCAGGGGTAGGATTTGTCATCCTTGAGGAGCACATTGTAGCGCGGTTTATACTCCTTGATCATGGAGTTTTCGAGATTGAGCGCGTCCTGCTCGGTGGGCACCACTATATACGACATGTCGGCGATAGCGCGCACCAGAAGGTTGGTGCGGACAGAATCGTGCGTGCGGTTGAAATACGACGACACGCGGCGCTTGAGGTTTTTGGCCTTGCCCACATATATGACAGTACCCTCGGAGTCATAGTAGGTGTAGACTCCGGGGGTAGTCGGTAAGATAGATATTTTCTCTTTGAGAGCTTCGCTCTTGTCGTGCTTTGCCATAGATGTTGTCAGTCAATTTGCATAGAGGGAGTTGCAAAATTTATAATATATAGTGTATATATGATACGTCATCTTGTAAGGCTGCACCCCGGTGCAGCTGCCAACAACCATAATCAACATTTGTTATCGGCTGCACCGGGGTGCAGCCCTACATCATGCAGTCGTCGACATTTGTTCCGTGACATCCTCCCAACACAGTTTACTTACCCATCGGAGCGTCGGGAAGACGCCGATTATTCGTACCCCCGTATGCCGGATTGAAACGGAGACATGCGGGGAAGAAGGGACATATAACCGTGGCGTCCGGAGTACGCCGATTTACTTAGTTTCCTGCTTTTTCATTATAAATGAAGTGATGTAAATCGGCATCCTCCGGACGCCACCATTAAGTAAACAGCGATAAATCGCGTCCGCATAATTAGTATTTAATCAACGAGGTCACTTCCGCGTCGGCGGGAAGTTTCTCACGTCCGCCGAGAGCGGTCAGCTCGATAATGAAGTTGACATAAACCTTCTTGGGGTTCATGCTCTTCACCAGGTCGTAGGCAGCGCGCATGGTGCCTCCGGTGGCAAGCACATCGTCGTGAAGCACTACAATGTCGTCTGGTGTGATGGCGTCGCGGTGTATCTCGATTACATCTTTACCATACTCCTTGTCATAGGATGCCTGAAGAGTATCGGCAGGCAGCTTGCCGGGCTTGCGCACGGGCACGAAACCGGCACCGATTTCAAATGCGAGTATCGATCCACCGATGAAGCCGCGCGACTCGATGCCGACTACTTTGGTGACACCTTTGTCGCGATAAAGCTGAGCCAGATCCCAGCCGATGATGTGAAGCGCACGCGGGTCCTTGAACGCGGTGGTGAGGTCCTTGAAAAGGACACCTTTCTGCGGGAAATCCTGAACGTCGCGGATGTGTCGTTTGATGTATTCCATGATTGTTCTTTTAAGTTATGTTACTGTATGATTTTAATTTGCGTTATATTTGTTTCACGTGAAACATTCGATTTTCATCTCCCCAGAAGCAAAAGGAGTATGTTGATATCGGAGGGGGAAACTCCGGGAATGCGCGATGCCTGCCCCACAGTCTGCGGGCGGATATGGGCGAGCTTCTGCCGCGCCTCGGTCGACAGCGACGTCAGCGACGCGTAGTCAAATTTATCTCCGAGCACAAGGCCTTCGAGACGACGGGCCTTGTCGGCAAGCTGCTTCTCCCTCTCGAGATATCCCTGATATTTCACCATGATTTCAACTGCTTCGATTATCTCGTCGATGCGGTCGCCGCCGAGCGAACCGATGAAATCGGCAAGCGGTTTTATCCCCTTTGCGAGAGTGCGCAGATCCAGGGCCGGACGTAGCAACAGCTGAGTCAGTTTACACCCCTGCTGCATCGGCGTCTCCCCTATCCCCACGAGATAATCATTTATAAGAGCCGGCTTCACAGAGAACGTGTTGATAAATTCCAGAAGGCTTTCACGGCGGCGCATCTTGTTGGCAAACGCAGCGTAGCGGGCGTCGTCGACAAGGCCTATCTCGCGGCCGCGCGGCGTCAGACGCACGTCGGCATCGTCCTGCCGCAGCAATATACGATACTCCGCGCGCGAGGTGAACATGCGGTAAGGCTCGTCGACTCCCTTTGTCACGAGGTCGTCGATAAGCACACCTATGTAGGCTTCGTCGCGCCCGAGCGTGAACGGCTCTTTGCCGAGAGCCGACAGTGCGGCGTTGGCTCCGGCCACAAGACCCTGCCCTGCCGCCTCCTCATAGCCCGTAGTGCCATTGATCTGGCCGGCGAAATAAAGACCGGCAACGAGCTTCGTCTCCAGCGTATGGCGCAACTGTGTCGGGTCGAAAAAGTCATATTCTATTGCATAGCCGGGACGGTAGATCTGCACGTTGCGGAACGCCGGAATGGTGTGCAGCGCCTCAATCTGAATGTCGATAGGAAGCGACGACGAGAAGCCGTTGAGATAGTATTCCTGCGTATCCTCTCCTTCAGGCTCGAGAAACAACTGATGCTCCGTCTTGTCGGCGAATGTGACAATCTTTGTCTCGATTGAGGGGCAATAGCGGGGCCCGATACTTTGTATCTGGCCATTGAAAAGCGGCGAGTCCGGAAGCCCGCGGCGAAGCACTTCGTGGGTCGCCTCCGACGTATAGACAGTGAAACACTGGCGCTGTTCAAGCGTGCGCCGAACATCGGGAAGATAGGAGAATTTATGGAAATCTCCACCCTCGGCAAAGGCGTCGTCGCCATCCTGCGGCGTGGTAAGAGAGAAGTCGACCGAACGACCGTCAATGCGCACCGGCGTACCGGTCTTCATGCGGTCGGTGGCAAAACCGAGGCTGCGGAGCGATTCGGTCAGTCCGTGCGATGACGGCTCGGCCACGCGTCCGCCTTTGATTTGCGTGCGGCCTATATGCATCAGTCCGTTGAGAAATGTGCCGTTGGTGAGCACCACACTCTTTGCATGAAAGCGCACACCCATCGCCGTAACAACACCTTTGATGTGTCCATCCTCAACGATTACATCCACCACATCGTCCTGCCACATCGACAGGTGCGGAGTGTTCTCGAGTATATGACGCCACTCCGCGGAAAACTTCATGCGGTCGCACTGCGATCGCGGACTCCACATCGCGGGACCCTTCGAGCGGTTGAGCATACGGAACTGTATGGCCGAACGGTCAGTGACAATTCCCATCATACCGCCAAGCGCATCCACCTCGCGTACAATCTGCCCCTTGGCAATACCACCTACGGCAGGATTGCAACTCATCTGCGCTATCTTGTTCATGTCGATTGTCACAAGCAGCGTTTCGGCTCCGAGCTGGGCCGATGCATGAGCAGCCTCGCATCCGGCGTGACCTGCTCCCACTACTATGACATCAAATTCATATCTCATCTGTTATCTTAAAATAGTTATTCAAAAAAACCGCCAACGGATTTTTTATCATATTTATCTGATATTCAATATATTAAACTATATTTCAGCCATTTTTAACGCAATTTCCTTGCAATATTTAAGTTTCCGCGCACTCGCGTAGGGAAATTTTGCATTCTCAACAGCCTTTGCGCCAAAGTTCGAGAGCGTCATTCTCGTGGGCTTCCATAATCTCACGCTCGCCGGGTCCTTTGTCATTGATGCCGCAGAGATGGAGCACTCCGTGAATAATCACACGCATCAGTTCATCGTCATACGTCGCCCCGACAGCCTCGGCATTCGTAGCGACAGTATCGAGCGAGATGAACATATCGCCACGTATCAACTTGCCGGTAGTGTCATCAAAAGTGATTATGTCGGTATAATAGTCATGATTGAGAAACTGCCTGTTGACCTCCAGAATGCGCTCGTCATCACAAAAGATGTAAGTCAGAGCACCGGCACGACGTCCATGACGCTGCGCCACCTCAACAATCCACCGCTCCACCTTATCCCAGTCGAGCGCGGGCTTCTCAACATTCTGTGCCAATACTTCTATCATAACTTAAAAAATATATTACAGGATCGCGATTAACCGCATCCGTATCAGCGTTGCGGTCTCCATAGATTGCCGGACGACTGCGCGGACGTGATTAATCACGTCTTTACGCCCTCGCAATGAAGCGCAAAACTTTCCACAAAAACAAATTACAAATATATGGAATCTCGCCGAGAAATACAACTCCAAATTTCATCCCGCTCCATCTCAGAAGGCAACTCGAAAAGACATCCCCTCCCCTACCCTATCGGCCGCCAAAAGTTTACCATGGAAAACAGTCATATCGTCCATACACCAGCTGGCCTCCCCGAGCACCCCATAAGCTACCCTATTTTCACCCCTGATGGACTTTTTTGGGTCGTTTCAGACGGAAAAACGGTCAAAAATGATGCTTTTAACACTTGAAACGGACTTTTTCGGGTCGTTTCATGAATTTTTCACTACGAACAAAATGACAGAATCCCGGGCAACAGAACAAAAGAAAAATTGGTTTTGTATCAGGCATGGTGCCGGTATATGGATATTTCTTTTTTTACTTCAAAATAAAACAGGAGCGCAATCTCGTCATTGTGCTCCTGTTTTATCCTTTGTACAATTGTTTAATTCCGTAAGTAACTGTTCAAAATTATTTTAATATTATGATCGAAAATTATCTTACAATGATTTTTTCCACACGATTGCCCGTGCGGCGTATGCAAAGTGTGCCGGCGGCGGGATTGTTGATGCGGATGCCCTGCATATTGAAATATTCAGGTACGGCATGTTCGTCATCGGCAGCGATTGCTCCAACTCCGGCCGACGGAGGAAGCGTCACCAAGAAACGATTGTTGGTATTGCCGTTCATTGGCACGCCCTCAAGATAATTGGAGAATGCGACTTGCAAATAATACCATTCGTTGTCAGGAAATACAATTTTTCCATTTGCAAGTTTGCCGAATTCAATACCATAGTCAGGATCGAGGAGCTCCTCAAGCGTGAAAACTTCGCTATTTATATACAGACCCACCATGCAGCTTACTGCAACACTGCCGTAACTGCCGACACTAAAACCCAGATTCTGCCACTCAATCCACACATGCTCCGGATCCTCGGCATGTATATAAAGGTCGTTGGCCTCAAATTTATTGTTTTCGCCGAAATAGGGACAATTTCCATTGCCGAACGGATTGACGAGTCGATAATAGCCCGGAGTGGTTTCGCTCTCCTCTATTTCTACATCCCAGGTGTCAAGATAACCGTTATCAAGAGCAGAGAACATGTCGTCGCAAAATGAGCCTGTACCCAACTGTTTCCAGCCGTCCTGTTTGTCACGGGCACCGGCAGAAAACGAAATAACTGAAATCAATGCGACTAAAAAGTAGAATTTTTTCATGCAAAATGTAATTTAATATTGGTGATTCATTGTCAATTCGATGCAAATTTAACACATTTAAGCAACTATTGCAACATTATTCACCAATTATGCATACATGTCTTGTCGTGCGCTTCTTTACGGTCACAGGCATTGCGGATGGCGGTGATTTTGCCACGAACTTTCTTTAGTCCCTCTTCCTGAGCTCTCTGTTCAATGCTGTCAGCAATCCGCCGTGCCTCTTCTTTTGAGTAAGTCACGTGTCCGACATTATTATCATCCATACTGTCGCCGTTTCCCACCTGCTCAAGCAGGGCTTTCACTCCCTCCTGTATGTCGGCCTCGGCCGATGCTCCGAACTTCTCGGCATTGCAGCACCACCTTAAGCAGCATTGACGGATGATAGGGAGGCTGGCCGTCGGAGGCTTTGGAATAGCTGTCGTGAATCTCTTTCAAGTCCAGAAGGTCGACTATATCCGAAATAAGCCATGACGGTGCGTCTTGCGGAATAAAATCGCCCAGATTAGGCGGGAAAAGCAACGTATCGTTGGATATATAAGACTTATACATTAACTTTGTAGGACATTAATATACTATATAGTTATGCAGTTTCCGTCATTAGCCGGTATCAAATCCGGGTTGATTGAGTTCATACGTAACCGCCAGACGCGCGGGTTTCTGTTTTCGGTGGTCGTCATGGCCATCATTTCCATCGCATTCTTTTATCCCGACAATTTCGAAGGCAACGACCTGCGTCAGCACGACATGCTCCAGGGCATGGCCAACGGCCAGGAGATAAAGGAATATGCCGAGGAGACCGGCAACCAGAGTTTCTGGACCAACGCGCTCTTTTCCGGAATGCCGACGTTCCAGATTGCGCCCACATATCCGTCTAACTCGCTGTTCGCATGGTTCACCAAGATTTATGGCCTCGGACTCCCCTCCCCCTCCAACCTGCTGTTCATGATGATGGTCGGGTTCATGATACTGATGATGACGATGCGCGTGCGCTGGGAATACGGCCTCATCGGAGCCATAGCCTGGGGATTTTCCACTTATTTCATAATCATAATCGGCGCGGGGCATATATGGAAATTTGTCACCCTCGCCTACATACCGCCGACAATCGGAGGCATCGTGCTCGCCTACCGAGGCCGCTATCTCTCCGGCGCTGCAATGGCGGCATTTTTCGCCATGATGCAGCTCAATGCCAACCACATACAGATGACCTACTATTTCTGTTTCGTCATCGCAGCGCTTGTCATCGCCTACTTCATCAAGGCGTTGCGACAGAAGAAGATGCGCCGCTGGGGCATAGCCACCGCAGCGCTCGCAGCAGCCGCGCTGCTTGCCGTAGGCGCCAACCTGCCCTCTCTCTACCACACTTCGAAATATGCCAAGGAGACGCAGCGCGAACAGAGCGAAGTAGACAACAACGACCCCGCTACCGCCGACAAAGTGAAACGCGACTACATCACACAGTATTCCTACGGCCGGAGCGAGACATTCACGCTCTTCATTCCCAACGTAAAAGGGGGGGCATCGGTACGCCCCGAAGCCGGACAGCTTGCCCCGATGGCTCTTGCCGGACTTGACGGCGCTGAAAAATATTCCGACAATCCATACGTCAACCTCTATCTCAACTATTCAACCCAATATTTCGGCGAACCGGAGATGACCAACGGCCCCGTCTACGTCGGTGTCATCATCTTCGCCCTGTTCGTAATGGGGTGCGTGACGGTGCGCGGACCCGTGAAATGGGGACTGCTCGCGGTGCTCATCGTCACCGTGATGCTCGCCTGGGGACGCAACTGCCAGTGGCTCACCGACCTGTTTATCGACATCGTGCCGATGTACAGCAAGTTCCGCACAGTGGAGAGCATACTTGTCGTGGCGGAATTCATCATACCCCTGATAGCCGTACTCGGCCTCTTCCGCCTCTACAACCCGGCACCGGCGCTACGTCCCAACCTGCCGTCGCGCCCCGCCGACAAGACCACGTGCCGCGGCAAGTTCCTCAAAGAGAAAGGCGATATCGCTATCGCCGCCGGCTTCGGCATCGTAGGCATCATCTGCCTGTTGGGGGCGATGAATCCCAGTCTGTTTGGCGCAGGCTTCAATGAGGAGAGCGAGTTGCGCAATTCCGCGATGATAGCGCAGCAGCTTCATTATCAGGGCTATCCCGACGAAGTTGTGCAACTTGTGAGCATTGACAATCCCGACGTGGCGCACGCCGTGGAAGACCTCCACCTGTCGCTCGTCAGAAAAGACTGCGTGCGCTCGCTCATCTACCTGCTTCTGGGCTTAGGTGCGGTCGGTATATGGCGCTTCAACCTGCTCAAAAGCGACCGCTACAGCAAATTGGTTTCGGTAGGCGCCATCGGCCTACTCGTGTTTGTCGACCTCTACAGCGTCAACAAGCGCTATCTGAGCCACGAAAGCTTCTTCGTGCCCGAACTGACCGCCTCGGAGGCTGTGATTGAACCTACGCCCGCCGACCGCGACATACTCAGCGACACCGACCCCAACTACCGTGTGGCCGACTTCGACCGCTTCGGCGAGGCGACTCCGTCATATTTCCACAAAACGATAGGTGGATACCACGCCGCCAAACTCGGACGCTACAACGACCTCATCAACTCCGGCGTAATCGCCTCAGAACCGGTGCTCAACATGCTCAACGCCCGCTACATCGTCTCGGGAAAACAGGTCTATGAAAACGACATGGCTCTTGGCAACGCCTGGTTCGTCGACAATATAAAATACGTCGACAACGCCAATCAGGAACTCGACGCCCTGCGCACGCTCTCACCCGCCACCGAGGCCGTGGCCGACAAATCGATGGAAAAGATACTCGGCGACGCTACTCCAGGCGACATAGCCGACACCATCGTCGAGACATCATACGCACCCGACCGCCTGACCTACAAGTCGAACGCATCCACCCCCCGCGTGGCTGTATTCTCCGAAATCTACTTCCCGTGGGGCTGGGAGGCTACCATCGACGGCAAGCCCGCCGAGATAGCGCGCGTCAACTACGTGCTCCGCGCAATAGTCGTTCCCGCCGGAACGCACGAAATCACCATGACATTCGACCCCAAGTCGGTGCACACCACCGTCACCGTCGCAACTGTCTCGGTAATCCTAATCTACTTGCTCGTTATTACCGCCATCGCATGCAGCATGGCCCGAGGTGGAAAGGAGAGAGAATGATATCACTACGCAGGACATTGACATGGCCCAAAAGGCGCTGGCGTGCAGGAGGTTTCGGCATACACTCCCCCTTTGCGTTCACGCTCGTGACCGAAGTGCTGGCCGGAAAGATTTCCCACAGCCGGCTCGACCCAGTGCGCGCCGCGGCCGGAAACCGTATCCGGCAAATGGCTTTGCTCTACAGATGCGTCAGGCATTTCAATCCGGCCACAGTCGCCGTCTATCCTTCCGACGACAAAACAATAATAGACACGGTCAGACTTGCATGCCCAGAAGTTGAAATAGCCGGAGACAACTGCCCTACCCCGCCCGACATGACCATCGTAGGCTCGCCCGAGGCCGCTCCCGCACACGACAACGGCTCACTCGTCCATATCATCGCCCACATAGAAAAAGAGCCGGCAAAAAGCCTCTGGAAGCGCCTCAACGACGGCTGCACACGCGGCATGGACTTCTCCGACCGCCGCACAGGCATAATCTGCCGTTTCAGCCACCTGCCGCGGCAGTCGTTCAGGATTGTATTCAAATAGCACGAATTTGAGCCGTATATTACCATCAGCCAACGATTTGCTCGACAGGTTCACAATGCACATGAGCCTGGAGCGCGGCATGTCGGCCAATACAGTCGACGCCTACAGCAACGATGTCATGAAACTGCTGAACTATTGCAGCGACAACGGCCACACCGTCGACCGGGTCACACTCACCGACCTGCAACAGTTTGCCGCCGACTGCTATGACCTCGGCATAGCCATCAGTACCCTTGCACGCATCATATCGGGCATCAAATCATTCTTCCACTGGCTCGTCAGAGAAAATTATATCGAGGTTGACCCCACACAGCTGCTCGAAGGCCCGCGCGTAGGCCGCAAACTTCCCGAGGTGCTGTCAATCGCCGAAATCGACGCCATGATTGACGCCATCGACATGTCGAAATTCGAGGGAGTGCGCAACCGCGCAATCATCGAGACCCTCTACGGATGCGGACTGCGCGTGTCGGAACTTGTAAACCTCGAGATTTCGCGCATATATGCATCCGAACAATATGTCATAGTACACGGCAAAGGCGACAAAGAGCGCCTCGTGCCCATGGCCGCGACCACCATCGACGCCATAAAGGAGTATATGGAAGTGCGCGGCGACATCACCATCAAGCCCGGAGAAGGGAATATACTGTTCGTGAGCCGTCGAGGCTCACGACTCACACGCATGATGGTCTACTATATAGTCAGCGGACTGGCCGAAGCAGCCGGAATCAACAAGGAGATATCCCCCCACAGCATGCGCCACTCCTTTGCCACCCACCTCCTCGAAGGTGGAGCCAACCTCCGTGCCATCCAGCAGATGCTCGGCCACGAATCCATCTCCACAACCGAAGTCTACCTCCACCTCGACCGCACATTCCTCCGCAACGAAATCCTCACCCACCACCCCCGCAACGCAAAGTAAATCAGCGGCCTGCGGACGCCTAAGACTGACGGATACCGAAACCGGGCACACCTTCGCGATGCGTCGGCGTACCCGGTTACTGCTAAATCGGCGGCCTGCGGACGCCGTATTATACTTATAAATAGCGTGTTATTACACTGGTTGTATCAGTTATTCCTTTACGCCGTAGGCGAGGTCGCCGGCATCGCCGAGGCCGGGCACTATGTAGGAATGGTCGTTGATGTGGTCGTCGACCGCACCGACCCAGATTGTTGTCTTTTCCTTGGGGAAAGTTTCGGCGACGTAGTCGATGGCACGCTGAGAGGCGATGACCGATGCCACATGAATGTGGCGCGGATTTCCCTTGGTGAGCAACGCCCTGTAGCTCAGTTCCATCGATGCTCCGGTAGCAAGCATCGGGTCGGCTATCACCACTATTTTATCCTCAAGATTGGGCGAGGCGAGATATTCGATGCAGATATCGAAATTCTCCTTTTCCTTATACTTGCGGTAGGCCGATACGAACGCGTTTTCCGCATTGTCGAAATAGTCGAGAAATCCGTGATGGAACGGTACGCCGGCACGGAATATGGTGGCGAGCACCACCGGGTCGGCGATACGGTGGCATTTCGACACACCGAGCGGAGTCTGTACGTCCACCTCCTTATATTCCAGCGTGCGCGATATTTCAAACGCCATAATCTGGCCTATGCGTTCGAGATTGCGGCGGAAACGTAGCCGGTCATTCTGAATGTTGACATCTCTCAGTTCCGACATATATTGGCTGATAAGGGAATTGCCCTTGTCAAAATTTATAATTTTCATGACATAAATCAGTTTTACAGGATGTTTCCCCAAAGATAGCGGTTTTATCTCTGTTATCAGTCAATCGTATCATATTTTTTATCTTTTTTCACTATGATATATTAAATAAGCATTACCTTTGTGGCGAATATACATGACATATTCATGTAAAAATATATCGTTTAAGTAACTGTTCAAAATTATTTTAATATTATGGCGAGAGGATTTTTCAGGTGATTTCCGGTGAGGAAGAAGGAGTGTAGCGAGCTACATGACTGATGACGAGATGGAAAGCGACGAAAAAGACTCCGACAGAATATTGAAATAATGAGAACGGTTAATATAAAATAATTTTAAACAGTTACTTACAATTAAAATACACATTTTTATGTCAACCAATACAACCGACAACCAGCGTAAGGTCACCACTCTGCGACTTACGGAAATGAAACGCCGCAACGAAAAGATTGCCATGCTCACCGCCTACGACTATTCTATGGCGCGCCTGATTGACGAGGCCGGCATTGATGTAATCCTTGTAGGCGACTCGGCATCAAATGTTATGGCCGGCAACGTCACCACTCTGCCGATGACTCTCGACCAGATGATATACCACGCAACGAGCGTGGTAAAAGGCGTGAACCGCGCGCTCGTGGTAGTCGACCTCCCCTTCGGCACCTATCAGGGCAACTCGAAAGAGGCTCTCGCTTCAGCCATCCGCATCATGAAGGAATCGAACGCCGAAGCCGTCAAGATGGAGGGAGGAGCCGAGATACGCGAATCAATCGAACGCATACTCTGCGCCGGTATCCCCGTGATGGGCCACTTAGGACTCACACCCCAGTCAATCAACAAATTCGGCACATACGCCGTACGCGCCAAGGAAGAGGCCGAAGCCGAACGCCTCATCAGCGACGCCAAGATGCTTGAGGAGATAGGTTGCTTCGCCATCGTGCTCGAAAAGATACCGGCCGCACTTGCCGCCCGCGTGGCATCAGAGCTCACCATACCCGTAATCGGCATCGGTGCGGGCAACGGCTGCGACGGACAGGTGCTCGTGATGCACGACATGCTCGGCATCAACAAAGGTTTCTCACCGAAGTTCCTGCGTCGCTACGCCGACCTCGCCACCGTCATCGACTCTGCTGTAAAAGGCTACATCAACGATGTCAAGGACGGCGATTTCCCCAACGCCAGCGAGCAATACTGATAGTGTCGGGGAAATTTGAAATACAATTCCGTAAATTATACCTGCCTCTCGGCATGTATGCGCTGCGTCTTGTCGACGATGCCGTTATCGCCGAGGATATGGTGCAGGACGCCTTTATGAAGGCATGGATTTATATCGAAAAGGGCGGTGAGATTGACAATTTCACCGCCTTTATGTATCGTACTCTCCGCAATGTATGCCTGTCGTATCTGCGCGACAAACGCGATATGCTTGGCCCGGAACATCACGATAAGAGCAGTCGACGAAGCGGCTCCCGTGGTGTTCCGAAACATCGTGGAACAGACAGGCATGAATTTCGTATATTCATCCGAACTGCTCAGCGACATGCGCGTATCGGTCGATGTCAGAAACAAACCGCTCAGCCATACGCTTTCGGTCATGTTCAAGGATACGGACATCGAGTATAAAAAACATCATCCTCAAAAAGAAAAAGAAAGCTAAGAGTACAGCGATGACGATTTCAATGCGCCGCAATTGACTTATGCCACCTTTTATCCCGGAACGTTTGACGAGGACGCCGAACCGATGTGGGGCTACAGCAACGTATCGTCAGGCGCAGGCGTTGTAGCAGCACAATCATTTGCAACCTATACGCTCAGCCTCAAAGAGTTTCTTCATGACGCGCTGCAATAAAACGCCACATTATTTCGACAAAAATCGGAACTCTGCAGTTTAAACCGCGGAGTTCCGATTTTTGAAATACCTTGTTGTGATATAAACTACTGCTGTGGTATCAGTTGATGTTCATACCTGACACAACGTCGTCGCCACCCTGTGCATATACGACCACGACACCTGCACCGGGCATATTGACGCTTACGAGAGCGCGTGTGCGGCCATCTTCCTGCTTGGCAGCGTAGCCGACAACCTGATTGTTGCCCTGAGCTTTCTCATCAACGACGATGGGGTCGGTGATTTCGGCAAGCACTTTCTCAACCTCTGCGACAGTGGCGGGATTAGCTCCGATAAACATCACCACCTTGCCCCAGTCCATACCCTCTTTGGTACAATCGTATTCAGGAACATCTGACAATGCGGCACCGGGGATTTCGGTAAGTTTGTTGTAAGCTTCGTCAACATTGATAGCCTTGACAGTGACAGTAGCCAGCGCTACAATCATCAGCATTAAAATCTTCTTCATAATCTTTGTCAATTTAAAATCGGTTTACTATTAGACGCAAAAATAGCAAAAAAGTTACATATACCCGTAGTTTTTACTAAAATTCGTCACCGATTTGATTACTTACAAAAATTCATGTCGGTTTTTCATCACTTACAAGTGATAATATATTATCAGTATCTCCCTTATTAACGCATATATTAATAATATTTTAGCAGTTAACATGTTAATTGCTACGCAATTTTTATTCTCCGCATTTAGCCGTTGTCGGGGTTATGAAATTTGGGGGATGTTGGCGCGTATATTGTTGATTTTTTGTATCTTTGTGCTTTACAATTAATTGCTATCAAAATTATAAAAACAATAAACAGGAAATGTCAATAGATAGAATAATAGCGCAGGCAGTGGCGCACGCTCTCAAGGAGTTGTACAACATCGACGCCGATGCCGCCGGTATTGTACCGGAAACGACCAAAAAGGAGTTTGAAGGCAACCTCACCATCATAGTTTTCCCGTGGGTCAAGACAGCCCGCAAGGCGCCCGCTATGGTAGGCAAGGAGATAGGCGACTGGCTCGTGGAGAATGAGCCGGCAGTGAGCCGCTACAATGTGATAAACGGCTTCTTGAACATCGTTATCGAGCCGGGATTCTGGTGCTCGGTGCTCAAACATATCGAGGACACCCCCAACTACGGCATCACAGAAGCCACTGCTGACTCTCCCCTCTATATGGTCGAATACTCGTCGCCCAACACCAACAAGCCTCTCCACCTTGGCCATGTGCGCAACAACCTGCTCGGTTTCAGCCTCTCGGAGATACTCAAGGCATGCGGCAACCGCGTAGTCAAGACCAACATCGTCAACGACCGCGGTATCCACATCTGCAAATCGATGCTGGCATGGAAGAAATGGGGCGAAGGCGCCACTCCCGAGTCGACCGGCAAGAAAGGCGACCACCTTATCGGCGACTTCTACGTGCTCTTCGACAAGCATTTCAAAGCCGAAGTCAACGAACTGATGGCCAAGGGCATGACAGAAGATGAAGCCAAAGCAGCCTCCCCGCTGATGAACGAAGCCCGCGAGATGCTCGTGCGCTGGGAGCAGAAAGACCCCGAAATACGCGGTCTGTGGGAGATGATGAACTCATGGGTATACGCCGGTTTCGACGAGACATACAAGCGTATGGGCGTCGATTTCGACAAGATATACTACGAGAGCCAGACCTACCTCGAAGGTAAGGAAAAAGTGCTCGAAGGGCTCGAAAAAGGCATCATGTACCGCAAGGAGGATGGCTCTGTATGGGCCGACCTGACTGCCGACGGCCTCGACCACAAGCTTTTGCTCCGTGCCGACGGCACTTCGGTCTACATGACCCAGGATATAGGCACCGCCAAGCTGCGCTATGCCGACTACCCCATCGACAAGATGGTCTATGTTGTCGGCAACGAGCAAAACTATCACTTCCAGGTGCTCTCGCTCCTGCTCGACAAGCTCGGTTTCAAATGGGGCAAGGACCTGGTGCATTTCTCCTACGGCATGGTCGAGCTCCCCGAAGGAAAGATGAAGAGCCGCGAAGGCACCGTCGTTGACGCCGACGACCTGATGGACGAGATGGTGGGCACTGCCCGCGAAGTGTCGCGCGAACTGGGCAAACTCGACGGTCTGACCGAAGCAGAAGCAGAGGAAATCGCCGAAACCGTAGGCCTCGGAGCGCTCAAATACTTCCTGCTTAAGGTCGACCCGCGCAAGAACATGACATTCAACCCCAAAGAGTCGATCGACTTCAACGGCAACACCGGCCCCTTCATACAGTACACCTACGCCCGCATCCGCTCGGTGCTCCGCAAAGCCGCCGAACAGGGCATCACAGCGTTTGACTATACAGGCGTGACACCCAACGAGAAAGAGATAGCTCTGATACAGACACTCGCCGACTTCCCCGCCACTGTTGCCGACGCCGGCAAGAAATTCTCACCCTCGGTCATCGCCAACTACGTCTACGAGCTCGTGAAGCAGTACAACCAGTTCTACCACGACTGCCCCATCATGCGCGAGGAGAATGCTGCCGTACGCGCCCTGCGCCTCGCTCTGAGCGAAGTGACTGCAAGCGTCATAGCTTCAGGCATGGCTTTGCTTGGCATCCGCGTGCCCGAACGCATGTAATCGCAAACACGGCGGTTTAAACCATTCAGGCTGTTTTCAGTCTGAATTAATGAAACAATTGTGAAGTTTTTACGTATATAAAATAAACAACAATAATTTAATCAGAAATGTATTCCAACTACTCCGACACACAGTACACCCAGGCGCTCGACACCAGGGTATCGCAGGTAATGAAACGTGTCTATTTCAAGATGTTTCTTGCGCTGCTTGTGACAGCACTGACCGCCCTGTGGGTGGCCAACTCCCCCTCTATTGCCTACAAGATGCTGTCATCATCGTCAATCTACTGGATTCTTGCCATCGTTGAAATCGGTCTTGTGATAGCTATTACGGCTGCAATCAACAAGATAAGTTCGTCGACAGCCACGCTGCTGTTCTTCCTGTTCGCGATAGTCAACGGCTTCACGCTGTCAGTGATATTCTTTGTATATTCACCCGGCTCGATAGCCAAGACATTCTTCATCACGGCAGGCACATTCGGTGCGATGAGCGTCTACGGCTACTTCACCAACCGCGACCTGACGAAAATAGGTTCATTCCTTTTCTTCGCACTTATCGGTCTGATTATAGCCTCGATAGTCAATATCTTCGCCCACAGCGACACACTCGGCTGGATAATCTCATTTGCCGGCGTACTGATTTTCCTCGGCCTCACCGCATGGGACACTCAGAAAATCAAACAGATGGCATCTGTAGCACCCAACGAAAGCTACGGCAAACTCGCCACTATCGGCGCCCTCTCCCTCTATCTCGACTTCATCAACCTCTTCCTCTACCTCCTCCGCTTCTTCGGCGACCGCAACTAATAGAGGATATAAAACCGATATCACAACCGGACATCCACTCAGGATTGTCCGGTTGTTTTATTTTATCATAGCAGTGGTTTAACAAAAGTACAAAAGAACAATAGGGCTACAGTGGAGCGGGGGCGTCACGCTATTCAAATTTACCGCGGTTGATTATCGCCGAAATAAATTACCAGAGGGTGTTGCAGAACTCCCTCTTCCTTAAGTAAACAGCATTGGGACGTGATATATCGCGTGCGCGTCCGGATGGCATAATGCGCTTATTACCTGTATTTAGTGCGAGGGTGTTGCAGAACTCCAAAATTTCGGTTTGCGATGTAGGGACGCACGGCTCGTGCGTCCGGTAAAAGGCGGATAATCAGCGCTGTTTTGCGGACGCACGGGCCGTGCGTCCCTACGTTTTGGAGTTCTGCAACACCCCCGAAAGATAAGAATGAGTTCTGCAACACCCTCTCACAACAATTCGGGGCGGGGGGGTTATTTTACTTCCCAGGTTTCGCCGGCGAGTATCATTGAGCGGAGGGTGTCGAAGCCTTTTTTGGCGCGAACTTCGTCGACCTGACGGCTTACGCCTTCGTCGTAGGTGAGAGCTTCAACATCACGGATTACACCGATGGCAAGCGGGAGGTCGTAGCCGTCCATCATGGCAAGCTGCTGGTGGAGGAAGTTGCTCTCGCAGTGTGCGTCGTGTACGAGGACGTCGTCGATTGTGTAACCGTCCTGCCCTATTGTCACAGCCTTGAGCAGGAAGCCGTCGCGCACGAGACCTTTCTCTTTGTCTTTGCCGAAGAGCATCTTTTCGCCGTGCACGAGGTGGATTGTGCGGTCGGCACGGAACTCTCGGTCGGTGATGTAGTTGTGTATGCCGTTGTTGAAGATGACGCAGTTCTGGAGTATCTCACATACCGATGTGCCGCGGTGGCGTGCGGCTGCGACGAGTATTTCCTGCGATATCTGGAGCTCTACGTCGATTGAACGGGCAAAGAAGTTGCCGCGTGCTCCGAAAACGAGTTCTGCGGGCACGAAGGGGTCTTCAGTTGTTCCGTAGGGCGATGATTTCGACACGAAACCGCGGTCGGATGTGGGTGAATACTGACCTTTTGTCAGACCGTAGATTTTGTTGTTGAACAGCAATATGTTGATGTCGACGTTACGGCGCACTGCGTGGATGAAGTGGTTGCCGCCGATGGCGAGTCCGTCGCCATCGCCTGAAATCTGCCATACGGTCATCTCCGGATTTGCCACCTTGAAGCCTGTAGCGATAGCAGCGGCGCGGCCGTGGATGGTGTGAAATCCGTAGGTGTTCATGTAGTAAGGCAGACGCGATGAGCAGCCGATACCTGAAATCACGGCTGTGCGGGCGGGCTCCACGCCCACTGTAGCCATTGCCTTATGGAGAGAATTGAGGATAGCATGGTCGCCGCAACCGGGACACCAGCGCACCGGCGAACCGTTCTTATAATCACCGGCTGTATATGTATTGTTTTCCATAATTGCTTATTTGTTGATTATGTTGTTGACACCTTCGATTACTTCGCTCACGAGGAACGGCTGTCCCTGTATCTTGTTGATACGGTGTATTTCCACATCGGGGAACTTGGCCTGGAGGAAGTCGGCGAACTGACCGCAGTTGAGTTCGGCGACGATGACGCGGCGATATTTGCGGAACACTTCGGCGGTATTTGCGGGAAGCGGGTTGATGTAGCGGAAATGGGCGAAAGCCACGGGAGTGCCGGCCGCATTGAGGTCGGCGGTGGCGGTCATCAGATGGCCGAAAGTGCCGCCCCATCCTACAAGCAGAGTGTCAGCGTCGGGGTTGCCGGCAACCTCAAGTGCGGGAATATCGTTGGCTATACGGGCTATTTTCTCACGACGCAGCAGCACCATCTTCTCGTGGTTCACAGGGTCGGTAGAGATTGCGCCGGTGTCGGCATCTTTCTCAAGGCCGCCGATACGGTGGGCGAGGCCGGGGGTGCCGGGGACGGCCCAATAGCGGGCGAGAGTCTCGTTGTCGCGCTGATAGGGCGACCACTGCGGACGCATCTCCTCGGGAACGAAACGGGGCTTGATTTCGGGATATTCGTCAGCTTCGGGAATACGCCATGCCGACGAACCGTTGCCGATGAACGCGTCGCTGAGCAGGATGACGGGAGTCATGTGCTCTATGGCTATGCGTGCGGCCTCGAAGGCCATTGTGAAGCAGTCGGTAGGGGTTGCGGGAGCGACCACGCAGAGGGGCGACTCGCCGTTGCGTCCGTAGAGAGCCTGGAGAAGGTCGGTCTGCTCGGTCTTGGTGGGAAGACCGGTAGAGGGACCGCCGCGCTGCACGTCAATCACAACGAGAGGGAGCTCGGCGATGACTGCCAGGCCTATACCCTCGCCCTTGAGAGCCAGACCGGGACCGGAAGTGGATGTAACGGCAAGGTTTCCGGCAAATGAAGCGCCGATTGCCGAACATACGCCGGCTATCTCGTCTTCCATCTGGCAGGCTTTCACCCCGAGGTCCTTGCGCTTGGCAAGCTCGTGGAGAATGTCGGTGGCGGGAGTGATGGGATATGATCCGAGGAAAAGCGGACGACCCGATTTTTCAGAGGCCATTATAAGACCCCAGGCCGTAGCGGTGTTGCCGTTAAGGTCGGTATACACACCGGGGCGCGCTTCGTCGCTCTCGATGCGGTAGGTCGATACGGAAGCGTGGATATTGTGACCGTAGTCGTAGCCGGCCTGGATTACCTTGGCGTTGGCTTCATAGATGGCGGGCTTTTTCGCGAACTTGGTCAAAAGCATGTGGCGGGCGGCGTCGAGAGGACGGTCGAAGAGCCAGCATACGAGACCGAGGGCGAAGATGTTGCGGCATTTGAGTATTGACTTGTTGTCCATGCCGGAGTCGGCGAGAGCGGCCTTGGTCATTGAAGTGACGGGCACTTCTACAATCTGGGCCGAGATGCCGAGCTCTTTATATGGATCGTCGGTGGTGAAAAGCGCTTTGTCAAGTGCCTCTTTTTTGAAAGAGTCTATATCTACTATAATGACACCGCCGGGTTTGAGAAATTTCACATTCTGCTTCAGAGCCGCGGGGTTCATCGCAATTAGCACATCGCATGCATCGCCGGGTGTGTGAACACCGGAACCCACGCTCACCTGAAAACCGGATACGCCGCTAAGCGAGCCTTGCGGGGCGCGGATTTCTGCCGGATAGTCGGGAAACGTCGATACGGAGTTGCCCAATCCTGCCGATACATTTGTGAAGATATTGCCGGCAAGCTGCATACCGTCGCCGGAGTCACCCGAGAAGCGGACCACCACTTTATCGAGCGTTTTCACTTTTGGATTTTCCATTTGCAAGATATTAACAATTTTTATTATTTATATGCGCAAAGGTAATATTTTAAAAGTTAAATAAAAAAATAGAACCTCAATATTTTATCAAACTAATCAATAATATGGGTCTGAGGTTACAAAAAAAGTGTATTTGTGCATAAATATGAACAATTAAATGCAAATTAACACTATGTTGCTATATCATGATGATAATTTTATTTATCTTTGTGGCGTTAAAAACCAAGGATTATCAAGGTGTACACCCGTCTCCGATTATATACAATACTGATATTAACACTGTTATGCTTTACGGGCATAGTCGGACGCATTAAGGCCGACCAACCAGCCGGGCATGACTCGGAATTGCCGGCCGGACTCTCCGAACCGGCTATAAGTATATTGTCGGACAGCATGTTACCATCACCGACATCCACACTCATAAGGGCTGTAGCCGACAGCACTGACATAGCAACAGACAGTCTGCCTGCTGTGACAGCCGCCAAAGAGAGCGCAAGGCCATCGCGCATACGCCGCGAGAAGGTGGACCTTGACAATCAGGTGGTGTTCTCGTCGTCTGACTCAATGGTGCTTATCGGCCGCTCCAACATGTATATGTATGGCGACGGACAGGTTGACTACGGCGACCTTAAGCTCGATGCCGCACAGATAGAAATAGACCTTGACAAGAGCGAAGTCTATGCCGTTGGACAGACCGACTCCATCGGAGAGGTGACAGGAAGTCCGATATTCGAGGAGGGAGGCTCAAGCTACGAGACCAAGACGATGCGCTACAACTTCAAGTCGAAACGCGGTTTCATCACCGATGTAATCACCGAACAGGGAGAGGGTTATCTGACCGGTGGCACCACGAAAAAGACCGAAGACGACTATTATTACCTGCAGAACGGCCGCTACACCACATGTGACGACCATGAGCATCCGCACTTCTATTTCCAGCTGACACGAGCCAAAGTAAAGCCTAAAAGCAACATCGTGACCGGTCCGGCATATCTTGTGCTCGAAGGGCTGCCGCTTCCGCTGGCAGTGCCGTTCGGCTACTTCCCGTTCACCGACAAATATGCTTCGGGAGTGATAGTGCCTTCATTCGGCGACGATTACAACCGCGGTTTCTATCTTCGCGACGGAGGTTATTACTTCGCCATCAACAACAACATAGACCTTGCGCTGACAGGTGAAATATACACCCGCGGCTCATGGGGGCTTTCTGCCCGGTCAACGTATGCCAAACGTTACAAATATTCAGGTAACTTCAGCATCAGCTACCTGAAATCGATCTATGGCGACAAGGGACAGCCCGACTACTCGAAGCAGACCAACTTCCAGGTTGTGTGGAGCCACTCGCAGGATGCGAAGGCCAATCCAAACATGAACCTGTCGGCCTCGGTCAACTTCACTACATCAGGATATACGCGCAATGACCTGAATTCATATTATTCATCGGCATTCACCGAGAATACCAAGAGTTCAACGGTCAATATGACTTATCGATTCCCGCAGTCGAAATGGTCACTGTCGACCACTCTCAATGTGTCGCAGCGAACACAGGACTCGACGCTGTCGGTATCGTTTCCTAACATCACGCTCACGATGTCGCAGATCTACCCTTTCAAACGCAAACGCGCGGTAGGCGATGAAAAATGGTATGAAAAAATACGCATGTCATATTCCGGCCAGCTTCAGAATTCACTGACTGCCAAGCAGAATGTATTCTTTGAAAAAAGCCTTATAAAGGACTGGCGCAACGGCATGAAGCACACCATCCCTATCTCCGCTACATTCAACGTGTTCAAATACTTCAACCTGACACCGTCGGTCAATCTTCGTGACCGCATGTACACGTCGAAGGTGCGTCGTCAGTGGGATCCAAACGCTGCGGTCGAAGTCTGCGACACCACCTACAGTTTCTATAACGTATGGGATTTTGAGGCATCACTGGCTCTTGACACTAAAATCTACGGTTTCTACCAGCCCCTCCCCTTTCTTGGCGACAAGGTCAAGATGATACGCCATGTGTTCACGCCAACCGTATCGTTGAACGCATCGCCCGACTTCTCCTCCCCTTTCTTCGGATATTACGGCACTTATGACTATGTCAACGCGCAAGGAGAACAGGTGCAGCGCAAGTATTCGATGTTCCCCAATTCGCTGTTCGGCGTGCCTGGACAAGGAAAATCGGGGACAGTATCGGTATCTCTGGCCAATAACCTGGAAATGAAAGTAAAAACCGACAATGACTCCATCGGCGAGAAAAAGATATCTCTTATAGAGAATTTCACAGTATCCCAGAGCTATAACTTTGCCGCCGACTCACTCAACTGGAGCAATATCAACACCTCGATACTTCTGCGCCTTGTCAAAAACTTCAACCTCAATCTGTCGGCCACATGGGATGTGTATACCTACCAGCTCAACGAGGCCGGCAACCCGGTGCGTGTCAACATACCGCGCTGGAAAGCAGGCAAAGGCATAGGCCGCCTGTCGAGCACCGGAACATCATTTTCCTACACTTTCAACAATAACACCTTTAAACGGAAGAAAGATAAAAAGGATACCAAGAACAACGGCAACGACGAAGACAGCGAGGATAACGGCAACAGAAGGCCGTCGGCACGCCGCAACCAGAATGAAGAAGATGACGGAACAATGGCTGTCAGCGACGACGGTTATATGAAATGGGAGGTGCCTTGGAGCCTTACATTCAACTACTCAGTCGGATACAGTTACGGCTCTTTCAACAAGAAGAAAATGGAATATGACAGCAAAATAACGCAGAACCTGTCGTTCTCGGGCAACATACGTCCGACTGCAAACTGGAATTTCTCTTTTTCGGCATCATATAATTTCGACACACACAAAATCGCTTATATGAACTGCAACATATCGCGCGACCTTCACTGCTTCACAATGAGCGCGAGCTTCATACCTGTAGGTCCATACAAGAGTTTCAATTTCCACATAGCGGCAAAATCATCAATGCTAAGCGACCTTAAGTATGACAAGCGTTCATCGCGTCAGAACGGCGTGACATGGTACTAAGGTAATTTTGAATTTTGAATTTTGAATTTTTGATGGTGTATATCGGTGGTTAGGTTTACTTCTACTATACCAAAGTAAGCAAACAATATAATTCAGCGGCGTGCATTGTATTATCAGAGTGTGTTGATTAGTCTGATAAGTAACTGTTTAAAATAATTTTGAACAGTTACTTATGGGAAGATTTTTGCATGTGGGATTTTTCCGGGATTTTGAGGATTGACCTGTCAGTTTAAAAATTTTTATTATCTTTGCATTTGACGCTGAACTTTCGGCTTCAATTGATTTTTTATATATAATCGGCTAATATGATTATATATAATCGATTAATAACAATTGTAATCAAATCAAAAAAATGAATAAAGATGGGAAAATTTTTATCTGATTTCAAAGCGTTTGCCATGAAAGGCAACATTATCGATATGGCAGTCGGTGTAATCATCGGCGGTGCGTTCGGTAAGATTGTCACTTCACTTGTCAATGACATGATAATGCCGGTCATATCATTGGCGACAGGCGGTGAAGGATACAAAAACCTCAAGCATATAATAACTCCCGCATCGGCCGACGGCACTGTGCAGGAAGTCGCCATCAATTATGGCATGTTTATCCAGAATATCATCGATTTCATCATCATAGCGCTCAGCATATTCGTGGCATTGCGCGTGATTATGAAATTCAAGAAAAAAGAGGAGGCTGCTCCTGCCGCCCCCCCTGCCCCGTCAGCTGAAGAAACTCTGCTTACAGAAATCCGCGACCTTCTGAAGAAGGACGTCGACAGCAAAAAATAATGTCACCGATATTTCTGATAGGATATATGGGTTCGGGCAAGACTACGCTTGGTCGTGGTGTCGAAGCCCGGACCCATATAAAGTTTATCGACCTTGACCAATATATCGAAGAGCGATACGGAAAGTCTATAAGCGCCATATTCAGGGAGTATGGCGAGGATGGTTTCCGGAAGATAGAAAGAGATACCGTACGCGAACTCGCATCGGAAAAGGATATACTTGTGGCATGCGGCGGAGGCACACCCTGCTTTTTTGACAACATGGATGTGATGAACCGGTGCGGTGTCACAGTGTGGCTCGACGCATCGGTCGACATACTCCACGCGCGTCTCAAGGAAGGGAGAAGCCAGCGTCCGCTTATCGCCGGTCTCGACGATGACGAACTGAAGGATTTCATCATTGCGTCGCTTGAAAAGAGAACCCCTTTCTACAGCCGGGCATCACACAGATTTATAGCTGACAATCTCGACACGGCAACTGACCTTGATGCTTCAATCGACAGTTTTATCAAGGAATTTTTACCGGGATAAAAGATTATTAAACCGAACCACCAAAAACGCTTCATGCATGGACTGCAACTTATCTAACGCCACACCTTTGGAAAAGGCTGCGCCTACGGCTACATCAAACAGGCGTATCTCAATAGGACTGCCTTGCAACAACGACGCGTCGGAGCATCGTTTTCCGCTGACGCCGGAGGGTGTGAACCGTCTTATCGAAAAAGGTTATGCCGTAAGGATAGAGCATGATGCGGCCGCATCAATCCACTATAGCGACAATGCTTATTCGCGACAGGGGGCGGAACTTACCGACAGGCAGGGAGCGCTTTCATGCGATATTGTAATAAATCTGTCAATACCGGCTCCTACGGATGTCAAACGAATGAGACGCGGAGCTATGTTGCTGACTTTGCTATGCCCCGACAAAAGCCATGCCGACTCGATAGCCGAGATGCAGCGTATGGCTATCGTAGGAGTCGCAGTCAACAATATATCGGATGACCGCGGTAATTTTCCTTTTGCCGATATTCTTGCGGAGATAGACGGGCGCGCCGCTATAGCCACCGCCTCTTCCCTACTCGCCGACGCCAATGCCGGCAAAGGAATATTGCTGGGAGGAATAGCCGGACTGAACCCGTGCGAGGTGACAGTGATAGGTTCGGGAATCGCCGCCATAGCAGCCTCACGCTCGGCGCTTGGCATGGGGGCAATAGTCAGGATGTTTGACGACGATGTGTATTCGCTGCGGGCCGCAGTGCGTGATCTCGGCCCCGGAGTGATAGCTTCGTCGCTCCATGAAAGAGTATTGAACTCGGCTCTGCGGACCGCCGACGTTGTGATAGCCACCCCTATACAATCAAAACTGAGTATCGGAGTCGATACTGCCGATACGATGAAAAAGGGTGTTGTCGTGTTTGACCTTGATGCCAGGCATGGCCGGATATTCCCCTCAATGAAAACCATAGACCTTGCATGCGCCATAGATACCAGCCGACGAACGGAGGGAAAAAGGGTATGCTACGTCAATGCCGGAAGCGCGGTGCCGCGCACGGCCGCCATGGCGCTGAGCAATACATTCATAACCATGCTCGACTCTATAATCACATGCGAAGGGCTCACCAACGCTCTCAAACTAACACCCGGGCTGCGTCGCGGTGTGTTCACTTTCCTTGGCAAAGTGACCAATCCTGAAGCAGCCAAAGCGGCGGGATGCCGTTTTACCGATATCAACATATTTTTACAACTTTCATGAACAGAAAATTTTATGTGGTATGGAAGGGGCACAGCCCCGGCATATATGACTCCTGGGAGGAATGTAAACTGCAGGTAGATGGTTTTCCGGGAGCGGAGTATAAGTCATTCACTTCGCAGGAAGCGGCAACCAAAGCATTTCGAGGAGACTATAACGAGGCTGCCGGACTGATACGCGCCATAGCCCGCCACGGCAGCGAGACTGTAAACTATGATGCCATACCCGAAATAGTCAAGGACAGCATAGCTGTCGACGGCGCATGCTCCAAAAATCCGGGGCCGATGGAATACCGCGGTGTTGATGTGATGACCGGAGCGGAACTGTTTCATGTAGGTCCGCTGGCCGACGGCACCAACAATGTGGCGGAGTATCTTGCGCTGATACATGCACTGGCTTTTCTCAAAAATACGGGCAACGAGACTACCGTGGTCTATTCCGATTCCCGCACAGCCCAGTCATGGCTCCGCAACCGCGGACATAAGTCTAAGCTGGCACGTACGGCCAAAAACGGAAAGATATTCGAGATGCTCGAACGAGCCGACCGATGGATACAGTCAAACCCTTATTATAACCGGGTGCTCAAATGGGACACCGAGAAGTGGGGAGAGATACCGGCCGACTTCGACCGGAAATAAACGAATAAAACAAGGATTGTTTATGACACGAATGTGGTATTGAAAGAGTAGTGCTTTTTATTCATTTCTAAATCATCAAATTCCGTTTATGGCGAAAATTATTGTTCAAAATACTGACATAACAGTTCTTGGAGTCGAGGGTCAGGATTATATCTCCCTTACTGACATGGCGTCGGCAAAGGAAGGAGACGGCAGAGCCGCCGATGTGATAAAGAACTGGATAAGGACACGATATACAATTGAGTTCCTTGGTACATGGGAAATAATCCATAATCCTAATTTCAAAGTGGTCGAATTTGACCACTTTAGAATGAGCGCAGGATTACCATCGTTTGTGTTGAGTGCATCCGAGTGGGTAGAAAAGACTAATGCGATAGGAATAATTGTAAAAAAAGGCCGTTATGGTGGCACGTATGCCCACAAAGATATAGCTTTTGAGTTCGGTTCTGCAATAAGTGTCCCATTCAAATTATATCTCATTGAGGAGTTCCAACGTCTAAAGGAAGAGGAACAGAAGCAACTCGGCTGGTCTGCGAAACGTGAGTTGTCCAAAATAAATTATCGAATCCACACCGATGCCATCAAGCATAATCTCATACCTGCCGAGATTACAAAAGCTCAGGCAAGTATCATATATGCCAATGAAGCCGATGTGCTGAATGTGGCTATGTTCGGCATGACAGCGAAACAGTGGCGTGATGCCAATCCCGACCTCAAAGGCAATATCCGGGATTATGCCTCTATCAATGAACTTATATGCCTCTCCAATATGGAGAATCTCAATGCGGTGTTTATTGAACAGGGGATACCACAGCAGGAACGTCTGATCAAGCTCAATCAAATCGCCATCCATCAGATGAGCGTACTTGAAAGCGGTGACAACGATAGAAAATTGCTTAAATAGCCATTCAAAATCAGTTCCATAACGCATATTCGTCCTCGGAGGCTCAAAAAATTTGGATATTTCGTAACTGTTTTGTGACTTAGCCGCCGAAATAAGAATCAAGCAGGAATTATGAAAAACACTCATCGGCCAATGTCAGACCAATGTCGGACATGGCTGAACAATTTCATTTTTTCTTTTAATAGGAAGTTATCAATGATTAGGTGGCAGTAGCCCTAACCCCTCGCTACATTGCGAAGCACTGACCCTGACGGGGCGGTGACGATATTTCCTGAATCTTCCTTTCATCAAGGTTTTGAAACTCGTCATGAAAGGAGCGGTCGAGGATGACAAGCCGAAGAAGAAAGGAGGCCGCCGAAGAAAAAGGAATCGTTATCTCTTACAACAGAAGATAAGGTATGTTTTCACACCGCATTGCCAGGCAATTGCGGTGTGGTTTTTATATGATGATACAGGATATTTACAGTTATTGACAGTGTTGAAAACAGTGTTGAAAGTTGTAGATAATTATAAAAGAGTTTTTGATAAATAAATTTGGATATTAAACATGAGGAGATTAATATATGATATGTGCTTTCACTCCAAATCAGTTATCAAAAAGATATTGGAGCATTTTTCAATGTTTATTTGTAACTTTTTGAACACTTTTTTCTCAAAAAGTTATTAACTTTGCACTTTATAAACAGTGTGTAGATAACATATATAAGTGCTTTTATTTCATCGCTTAAGAGTGTTGATAAGATGAAAGTAACGCAAGCTATGAAATCAATAACTTAAAAAGCAAGAAAATCGGGCAAAAGTTATTGCCGTTATCAACATCTGTTATTATTATTCTTTAGAAAAGAAAATTTTAAAAAAATTTCAAAATATAAAAATAAAATGACTGTTGACAACAATGTAGCCGTTAGCAATGGCGACCCGCATGTCGAGGAGCTGAAAAGAGAAATAAACAGACTCAAGAAGGAGAAGGGTGCGGTCATTCTCGCGCATTATTATCAGAAAGGGGAGATACAGGATGTGGCTGATTATATCGGCGACTCACTGGCGCTGGCTCAGATCGCAGAAAAGATAGAGGAGCCGGTGATAGTGTTGTGCGGAGTCCATTTCATGGGAGAGACGGCCAAGATATTGTGTCCGGACAAAACGGTGCTTGTGCCAGACGAGAATGCGGGGTGCTCGCTTGCCGACAGTTGTGATGCCGAGGAGTTCGGTAAGTTTGTTTCGGCGCATCCCGACCACACGGTGATATCATACGTCAACACATCGGCGGCCGTGAAGGCTCTGACAGATGTTGTGGTGACGTCGTCGAATGCCCGTGACATTGTCGAGACTTTTGACAAGGATGCCAAAATCATATTCGGTCCGGACAGGAACCTCGGAGGATATATCAACAGTATAACCGGTCGCGAGATGCTTCTATGGGACGGTGCGTGCCACGTGCACGAGCAGTTCTCGCTTGAAAAGATTGTAGAGCTTAAAAAGCAGTATCCCGAAGCGAAGCTGCTTGTTCATCCGGAGTGCAAGCGTGTGATAGTTATGCTTGCCGACAAGGTTGGTTCGACGGCTGCTTTGCTCAATTATGCCAAGGGAAGTGATGCGAAACAGTTTATAGTGGCGACTGAAAGCGGCATACTTCATCAGATGCGCAAGGAGTGTCCGGGCAAAGAGTTTATCGCGGCTCCTCCGGTCGACTCGACATGTGGCTGCAATGACTGCAATTTCATGAAACTTAACACGCTTGAGAAGTTGCGCGACTGTCTGCGCGACGGCAAGCCTGAGATACATGTGGACAGCGATGTGGCCCGCAGGGCACGGCGTCCGATAGAGCGCATGCTTGAGCTCAGCAAGAAGTAGGGGGCAGGATAACGGGGGAATTGGTCCAATAGGGGGGTATAGGTCCAATAGGCCTGACGGGCCCTATATGAGATTTAAATGAAAATAAATAACTGAGGAAATAAATAATAAACCACGATATGCAATATAATCACAAAGAAATAGAGCCGAAGTGGCAGCAGTATTGGAAAGATAACAACGTATATAAATGCGATATCAACAAGGATAAACCGAAATATTATGTGCTTGACATGTTTCCTTATCCTTCGGGAGCGGGACTGCATGTGGGTCATCCGTTAGGATATATCGCATCTGACATATATTCGCGCTACAAGCGTCTGAAGGGTTTCAATGTGCTTCATCCGATGGGTTATGACGCATACGGACTTCCGGCGGAGCAGTATGCGATACAGACCGGTCAGCATCCGGAGATAACGACACGCCAGAATATCGACCGTTATCGCTCGCAGCTTGACAAAATCGGTTTTTCATACGACTGGAGCCGTCAGATCAGGACTTGCGATCCTGAATATTATAAATGGACCCAGTGGGCGTTCATAAAGATGTTTAATTCATATTATGACACAGCAGCCGACAAGGCAATGCCTGTGGCCGACCTGATAGCGCGCTTTGAGAAAGAGGGCAGTAAGGGATTGAAGGCAGCCTGCACCAAGGAGCTTGATTTCACTGCCGGGGAGTGGAATGAAATGGATGAGAAGCAGAAGAGCGATGTGCTTATGAACTATCGCCTGGCTTATCTCGGCAATACGATGGTTAACTGGTGTCCGAAGCTTGGCACCGTGCTTGCCAACGATGAGGTGAGCGAGGGAGTTTCGCTTCGCGGCGGCTATCCGGTGGAGCAGAAGCTGATGTATCAGTGGTGTCTGCGTGTTTCGGCATACGCCCAGCGTCTGCTCGACGGACTTAACGGCATAGACTGGACCGAGTCGCTCAAAGAGACCCAGCGCAACTGGATAGGACGTTCGGAGGGTGCGGAAATGCATTTCAAAATCGACGGCAAGGATATAGACCTTGAGATATTCACCACGCGTGCGGACACGGTGTTCGGGGTGACGTTCATGGTGCTTGCTCCCGAGAGCAAGTATGTGGATATGATAACCACAGAGGAGCAGCGTAAGGCAGTGGATGATTATCTCGCGTCGATCAAGCACAAGACCGAGCGCGAGCGCATGATTGACAAGAAGGTGAGCGGAGTGTTTACGGGAGCGTATGCCATCAATCCGCTTAGCAAAAAGAAAATTCCTGTATGGGTGAGCGATTATGTGCTTGCCGGATACGGCACGGGCGCCATCATGGCCGTGCCTGCCCATGACTCACGTGACTATGCTTTCGCGCGTCATTTCGATCTGCCTGTGATACCTCTTATCGAGGGAGCAGATGTAAGCGAAGAGAGTTTTGAAGCGAAAGAGGGTATAATCATCAACTCGGAAGGGGAGGAGCTTAATCTCAACGGCATGCAGGTGAAAGATGCTATTGCCGCCACAAAGAAGTTTATAGAGGAGAAAGGTATAGGCAAAGTAAAGGTGAATTACCGTCTGCGCGACGCTATATTCTCCCGTCAGAGATACTGGGGCGAGCCGTTCCCCGTATATTATAAAGAGGGTATTCCTTATATGCTCGATGTAGAGAAACTGCCTCTGGAGCTTCCGGAAGTAGACAAATATCTGCCTACAGAGAGCGGAGAGCCCCCGTTGGGACGCGCCAAGAACTGGTGCACGCCCGAAGGATGGGAGTTCGAGAAGTGTACGATGCCGGGATTTGCCGGTTCGTCGGCCTATTATCTGCGATATATGGACCCCCGCAACAACGATGCACTCGTGAGCCGCGAGGCCAACGGCTACTGGCGTGATGTCGACCTTTATATCGGAGGAACAGAGCATGCGACAGGCCATCTTATCTACAGCCGTTTCTGGAACAAATTCCTGTATGACCTCGGCGAGGTGTGCACCGACGAGCCTTTCCGCAAGCTTATCAACCAGGGTATGATACAGGGACGAAGCAATTTCGTGTATCGCATAAAGGATACAAATACATTTGTATCATACGGTCTGAAAAAACAGTATGATGTCACTCCGATACATGTGGATGTCAATATAGTGAGCAATGATGTGCTCGATACGGAGCGTTTCAAGGCATGGCGTCCGGAATTCAACGATGCGGAGTTCATATTGGAGGACGGCAAGTATGTGTGCGGCTATGCTGTTGAAAAAATGTCGAAATCGATGTTCAATGTAGTAAATCCCGACGATATAGTGGAGAACTACGGTGCGGACACGTTGCGACTGTATGAGATGTTCCTCGGTCCGATAGAGCAGAGCAAGCCCTGGGATACGAACGGTATAGACGGAGTGAGCCGTTTCATAAAGAAACTGTGGAACCTCTTCTATCGCGACGGTAAACTTATTGTCACAGACAGCGAGCCAACGAAGGAAGCCCTCAAATCGATACACAAGCTCATAAAGAAGGTGACCTATGATATAGAGAACTTCTCGTACAATACGTCGATAAGCGCGTTCATGATCTGTGTCAATGAGCTGACGGCGATGAAATGCACCTCGCGCGCGGTTCTTGAGAATCTGACAGTGCTTATAGCTCCGTTCGCGCCTCACGTAGCCGAGGAGCTCTGGCATGCTCTCGGCCACGATAAGACGGTGTGCGACGCCGTATGGCCGGAATGCAATGAGGAATATATCAAGGAGGACAATGTGACTTACGCGGTATCGTTCAACGGCAAGGCCAGGTTCAATATGACCGTGTCGGCCGGAACCGATGTCAAGGAGGTTGAGAATCTTGCCATATCTTCTGAAAATTCAGCCAAATGGCTCGAAGGAAAGAATATAGTCAAAGTGATTGTAGTGCCCGGCAAGATTGTCAATATAGTGATAAAATAGTATGTTGGTGCGGCGAAACCGTCAGAACCGTATTTTCCCGGATATAATAAATTGATATATTTTACGTTATAGATACATGACAGAAAAACTGAAAAAGCTTGTATTCGTAACCAATAATCCTCATAAGCTTGAAGAAATCCGCAATATTGCGGGTGACAGATTTCAAATATGTTCGTTAAAGGATATAGGTTGCTGTGAGGAAATACCCGAGACGGCCGATACCATACGCGAAAACGCATTGATGAAAGCGCGTTATGTAGCAGAAAAATATGGTGTCGACTGTTTTGCGGATGATACGGGTCTGGAGGTGACTGCACTTGGCGGCGCTCCCGGTGTGCATACGGCACGGTATGCATCGGCGAGCGGCCATGACACTGCGGGAAACATGCAGCTTTTGCTGCACAATCTTGCAGACGCAGATGACCGGTCGGCGCGTTTTGTGACATGGATAGCCCTTGTCATTGATGGGAAGGCTACAACGTTTGAAGGTGTATGCGAGGGTACGATACTTGAAAGCATGCACGGAGAGGGTGGATTCGGATATGATCCGGTGTTTCGTCCCGACGGTTTCGATGTCACGTTCGCCCAGATGAGCGGCGACCGGAAAAATGCGGTGTCGCACCGAGGCAAGGCTACCCGCAAACTGATTGATTACCTTAACACTCTGTAAATATTACAGGGATTACCATCATACTGCATTACTTTAAAAATCTCAATCCGAAAAAACAGGTTACTATGATAAAAAAACTTTTAATATTATTAGCGGTATTATTGCCTTCGGGAGCTGCAGCGCAGCGTGCTGTGGGCAGCTGGGAAGTGTATGCCAACTATCTTGCCCCGGAGCAGATGCTCGAGACTCCTGACAAGGTGTTCTGTCTGTCGTCGGGCTCGTTGTTCTCTTTCGACAAGAATACTGAAGAATTATACAATTATGGTATACATAATGTGCTGAGCGAGGCCATTATCACCAAGATATTCTATAATAGCAGAGGGGGATATCTGGCCGTGGCATACAATTCAGGTAATATTGATGTCATAAAGAAGGATGGCAAGGTAGTGAATCTGCCCGATATCAAGGATGCCGTGCTTCAGTCTGACCGCACTATCAATGATATAAGTTTCGCGGAGGGCCGTATGTATGTGGCCACCAACTTTGGTATCGTGGTCTATAATGACAGCCGCTGGGAGGTTATAGAAAGCGGTATCTATGACAAACCTGTGAAATTTGTGGCTGCTACTGACGAATATGTAGGTGCGTATTTCACCAATGAGAAAAAAATAGGGTTCATGCCTATAGACAAGACTATCCGCTATTATGAGAATTTCGTACTTAACAATTGTGCGGCATGTACGGGTCTGCGCGGTCTGAAAGGCAATATTTTCTTAGGTTCTAACTCTTTGAGTTCTTTCAGTCCGAAGAAAGTGGAATTCAATCCTGCGGACAATACGGTGGCTTTCAACAAGTATGTAGCTGACGGAAATTATAAAGGACCGTTTGAAAACAAAAACGGTTACTATATCTACAATACGGTTGCTTCGGGAAACAATATTGCCTGCATAAAGCAGTTTGACGAGGATTATAATGTTACTGAAACCAAGCTTCCGGCTGATTTCTCGGGCAAGCTGATAACAATGTGGGATGACCCTAATAAGCTTTTTACCGCCGACAATAACGGTCTGAGCGAGTGTTCGTTTGACTCCGACGGCAACATTACGCTGTTGCACGACAGTTTCAAACCAGAGGCTGTCACTTCTAAAGGTGTAGGTTATCTTACGGCTACAAATTCCGGTAAGGTGTATGCATCGTACCATGGTTTAAATCTTGTTTTCAAAGGTGATTGGGGTACTGATAAAAAGGTATCTTACATCAATGTAATAGAAAAAAACAGGATTAAGGATATCACCCCATCAGGACTTACATTAACTAATAAGCTTACGGATGGGTATAAAGACGGAACATTCCGTCCGTCAGATACTTATAATATAATAGAGGATCCCGACGACTCCGATATATATTATATCACCACACAATATGATGGTGTGTTCAAAATAAAAGATGGCAAAGAGTTGAATTTCTATAATTTAACAAATTCATCAATACAAAATCTGGGATCTTATCTTCGTACACAAGCAATTGATATAGACAGCAAAGGAAATCTTTGGGTGGCCGGTAACGGCAAACTTAATGTGCTTTCTGCCGACAAACGCAAATCGACTGCTCCGACAACATCGGCTGACTGGGTTTCTGATTTTCCTGTTGCATCGCAGGGCTGGGATGCCGTAATGCTTGTATGTAAAAAAAGCAATATGGTGCTTTATACATTTAGAAATTGCAATCAGCTGATATGTGTGAATACCAACGGCACACCCTCTACATCGGATGACAAGTCATATATATGGACTACTTTTATAGACCAGGATGGAAAAGAATGGACTATAAATAACGGAAATGTATATTGTATGGTTGAGGATAATAACGGGCAGGTGTGGATAGGAACGGATACAGGTGTGTTCATCGTACCGAATCCTACCAAGCTGACAGACCCGACTATGCGTATACAGCGTATAAAGGTGCCGCGAAACGACGGTACTAATTTTGCCGATTATCTTCTTGAGGGAGAGCCGATATTGTCTCTTGCTGTTGACGGTATCAACAGAAAATGGATAGGAACGGCTAATTCGGGTGCTTATCTTGTAAGCGATAACGGCAGCCAGATCATAGAGAATTTTACTACTGAAAATTCATATCTGCACCTCAATAAGATATATGCCATAGCCTGTGATAAATTCTCAAGTGCTGTTTATTTCGGCACTGTAGCCGGTCTTGTAAAGTATAATTCCGATGCTTCGCCGGCTTCTGATGACTACAGTGACGTGTATGCTTATCCCAATCCTGTACGTCCGGAGTATAACGGTTTCATCACCATTACCGGACTGATGGAAGATTCATTGGTTAAAATTGCTGATGCCTCTGGTAATGTTTTCTTCCAGGGGACGTCGCAGGGGGGCATGATTACGTGGGATGGATGTGATGCTTCGGGCAACAGAGTAAAGACCGGAGTATATTATGTATTTGCTTCACAGAACGGTGACGGAACGACTTCCGGTGCCGTGACCAAGATACTTGTGGTAAAATAATATGCCACATTGAAGACTGATTTATAGAGATGAATTCAGCAGACTGTTTGAAATATAAAGATGATGCCGACCGCAGTTATGGAGTTGCGGGAATGGCTTTGGCCGCGTTTATTCTCGATTATGAAAAATATATATCATCAGTATCGGTAGAGCGCCGCGGGCTTGACTCGGTTGATTTTACTCCTGATTTCTATATTGCGGCAGGGGAGAGCATTTCGGCAAAAGCTTCATGGGCACATGTGCTTGAGCAATATCAGGTCATTGCCTCGATGCTTATATCGAATGTGATGTGCCGCAGAATGGTAAAAGACCGTACGGAGCCGGATATGTCGTTGCGCAGTGCGATGCTTGACGCTTTGTCAGATTATGCCGTGGAATGTCAGCTGGAATCAGACGAGGCTGCGGAATTGTTTGACAAGCATTATCTGTATTTTGACCGGGCTTATCGAAACAGCCGTCTGCACGCAGCTGCGAAGCGTCTGGCTGACGAATTGTCATCAAAGCATACGCTTAGTCATTCAGAGTTGTGCGAGCTGTTAGGCGGCTTCTGAGAGGCATGAAATTGAAGTATTTTATACTGACTGTTGTTATTGCGGCTCTATATGCCGGTGTAGTTGCATTGATAAATCAGTTTCTCAGGAAAAACGGTTATGTTTCAGTGTATACGACATCTGCTCTTGTTGCGAGCATGATATATGTATATTATAAGTTGTTCAGATGGTTTTACCGTAAGCTTGAACTTTAAAGATTATCATTATCAGGAAAGTTATTGACTATAAAAAGGCTCAAGCCGAAATAACAGTGTATGGCAATATAATAATTCAAAACCAGGAATTGTTATATTGCCATACACTGTTATTTCGTTTTGTGATGTAAACCGGCGTCCTGCGGAAGCCGGGGGAGCGAATAGTGGAGGAGATGTCATCACGGGTGGTAGCCGGGGGAGGGTGTTGCAGAACTCCAAAATTTCGGTTTGCGATGTAGGGACGCACGGCT